>JAEXBN010000021.1 GCA_023394045.1 Bacillota bacterium
TATAGGCAGAAGCGTACATGTAGAAATGAGAGGCGTTAATTCTACATGCACCCGCTGACGGTTCCGTACATGTAAGAAATACAAACCGCCGTCCTACATGCACCATATAGGCAGAAGCGTACATGTAGGAATAAGAAGCGTCCATCCTACATGCACCCACCGGCACCGGCGTACATGTAGAAATGAGATGTGTCTATTCTACATGCACCCATCAGCACTGGCGTACATGTAAGAAATAAAACTCGCCTTCCTACATGTACGATTCGGTCGGTGCCGTGCATGTAGAAATGAGATGTGTCTATTCTACATGCACCCGTCGGCACCAGTGTACATGTAAGAAATACACATCGCCTTCCTACATGTACGATTCGGTCGGTGCCGTACATGGTGGAATGAGATACGTTCATCCACCATGCACCCGCCGACAGCGTCGCACATGCCGCACATATCGAACGGCCAATCGCGATCGTCGTTCCTTTTGCAAAACGCTAGGCTTCAAAGGAATCTATTTGATGCGCTGACTACTGTGATGAACGGGCGCAATGAACTTCCTTGTACAGTTCTCAACGATTCGCAACGATCGGACACCAAATGAGAACACCAAATGAAAATACCAAAGGCGAGCGCCACAGAAATGGATGAAACAAGAACGGGACGCGGCATGGGCGGCGTTTTGTTCGAATTTGTGCAGATTTGTACGGATTTGTTCGAGTTTGTGCAGATTTGTACGGATGAAATGCGGAAGAGCCTAGGATGCAATGAGTTTGTGATTTGATCGTGTGGATCTTTGGCACGGCGGGATGCTGTGGTATAATACTTACGAAAACGGAAGGGCGCTGGAGATGTCGGCGCTGAGGAAATCGTTTTGTCGAATGGCTATCGGCGTTGAAACGCGGTTGGTTGTTCGCGCGGAGTGTTTTGATACCCATAGAAAAGGGAGGATGGGATGAAAACGAAAAAACTCATCGGAGTGATGCTTGCATGCGCATTGGCGCTTGTCGGCTGCAGCGGAGGCAATAATGCTTCCTCGTCGGAATCGACTGCACCAGCGGATCAGTCTTCGGCACAGGCTGAAGGCGGCACGACTATTAAGGTGGCAGCGATTGAGACCGCTTATGGTCAGGAAGGCTGGAAGGCCGTTGCACAGGCTTTTGAGGAAGCAACGGGCAACAAAGTCGAATTGATTATGGATAAGAAGCTGGAGGATGTGATCGGACCGCAGATGAAGGCGGGCGACTATCCGGATCTGATTCATCTGGCGACGGGACGCGAAGCGGCGTTGACGGAAACGTTCATTAAGGACAAGAACCTTGAAGAAGTGACGGATGTGATGGACATGACCATTCCGGGCGAGAGCGGAACCGTAAAGGATAAGCTCATCGACGGAATCCTGGATTCGACGGCAACGAAACCCTATGGCGATGATAAAGTTTATCTGGCGCCGATGTTCTATTCTCCGTGCGGTCTCTACTACAATGCCGGACTCTTTGAACAGAAGGGCTGGAAGGTTCCGACCACTTGGGATGAGATGTGGGAGCTGGGAGACAAAGCGAAAGCGGAAGGAATCTCTCTCTTCACGTATCCGACCACGGGATATTTCGATGCATTCTTCTATGCATTGATGGACACCGTCGGCGGTCCGGAATTCTATGCGAAAGCGACCGCTTTTGAGCAGGGCATCTGGGATACCCCGGAAGCGCAGCAGTGCTTTGATATCATCGCGAAGCTGGCAACCTACACCGATCCGACGACTCCGGCGCAGGCCAATGATCAGGACTTCACGAAGAATCAGCAGCTCGTTCTGGATAATAAGGCGCTCTTTATGCCGAACGGATCCTGGATTGCTGAAGAAATGAAAGATGCTCCGCGCGCGGATGGATTTAAGTGGGCGATGATGCCGATGCCGGCCGTGAAAGACGGCGGAGATCGCTACAGCTTCACTTGGCTGGAACAGAGCTGGATTCCGGCGGGCGCAAAGAACAAGGATGTGGCAAAGCAGTTCATGGCGTTCCTCTACAGCGACAAGGCGGTGGAACTCTTTGTAAAGAACGGTGGAGCTTATCAGCCGACCAAGAACGTTTCCGAGTTTATGACGGATGATTCCAAGGCGATGTTCGGCGTGTATGAGAACGGCGCAAAGGCGACTTTGGGCGGATTCCCGACCTTCGATGTGGAAGGAACGAATGCACGCACCCTCTTCTTTGATCCGGTGAACTCGCTGGTTTCGGGAAGCCTGACGAAGGATGCCTATGTTGATTCGATTAAGGCAGCCAATGATCAGATTCGCGAGGCAGTAACGAAGTAAGAGTTGTGTCAACGGGCGGTGTGGGCAACCCCGCCGCCTTTTTTCTGAAGGAGCTACTATGAATACAGCATCCGAATTGAGCAGAGAAAACCCTGGCGGAGCGAAGAGTAAGCGGCACAAGAGCGGGTCGCGGAATCGCTTTATTGCATTGTGCGTGATTCCAGCAACCTTTCTTTTTGTGCTTTTTATGGTTTATCCGACCATCAACGTCTTTCGCATGTCTTTTTTCAAGCGCAGCGCTTATTCTTCTACAGAAACCTTCGTTGGACTGGATAACTTCAAAAAGCTGATGGCGGATCCGAGTTTTATTCGATCCATGCAAAACACCATCTTGCTCATCGTGGTTGTGACGATGGTCACATTCTTTTTTGCATTATTATTTGCGGGGATTCTTTCCCGAGAAAAAATCAAAGGCGAGAATTTTTTTCGCGTCGTGTTCTATATTCCGAATATCCTTTCGGTCGTGGTCATCTCGGCAATTTTTAGCGCGATTTATGATACGCGCAGCGGCATGCTGAACGGTCTGCTTTCCCTGTTTTCCGGCGAGGCGGTCTCCATTCTCTGGAAAGGGGAATCCACCGTCATGTTCTCGCTCATTGTCGCCATGGTATGGCAGGCGATCGGCTATTATATGGTCATGTATATGGCTTCGATGGCAAGTGTTCCGGAGAGCTTGTATGAAAGTGCCTCTCTGGATGGCGCATCTCGGTTCCAGCAATTTTTTCAGATTACGATTCCGCTGATCTGGACCAATATTCGAACGACGCTGACTTTTTTCATCATTTCGAATATCAATATGGCCTTCCTTTTTGTCAAAGCGATGACGAGCGGTGGTCCGAACGGGGCTTCGGAGGTGGCACTTTCCTATATGTATAAGCAGGCCTACACGAACTCCTCTTACGGATACGGCATGGCGATTGGCGCACTGGTGTTCGTCTTTTCATTCCTTCTCTCCGCCTTGGTGAATAAGGTGACGGAGCGGGAAGTGTTGGAGTTTTAGGAGGAGCCATGAAAAAGAAGAAAAAATCCCTTTCGGTGTATCGGGTTTTTGTATATGTGGCGCTGATTACCCTCGCCGTCGTCATCCTCGTTCCTGTGGCATGGGTGTTTATGGCCTCCATTAAGGAAAATCAGGAGTTTTACCGCAATCCTTGGTCGCTTCCGGCGGGATTCTATTTTCAGAACTTTGCGGATGCCTGGAATAAGGCGCGCATGGGCGACTATATGCTGAACTCGATTTTGGTGACGGGCATGGCGCTGGCGCTTCTTCTGGTGATTGCGTTGCCTGCAGCGTATGCGCTCTCGCGGTTTGAGTTCCGGGGCAAAAAATTTCTGAATACCGCTTTTATGGCGGGGCTGTTTATCAACGTGAACTATATTGTCGTCCCCATTTTCCTCATGCTAGTGGATGGCGATACGTTTCTGAAGCAGTGGTTAGGAAACGGGTTCTTATTGAACAATGTTTTTATTCTGGCGTTGATCTACGCATCGACGGCGCTTCCGTTCACCATTTACCTGCTGACAGGCTATTTCAGAACGCTGCCGCATGCCTATGAGGAAGCCGCGTATATTGATGGGGCAGGCTATGGGCGCACGATGGTGGAAATTATGATTCCCATGGCCAAGCCGTCCATCATTACGATCATCTTGTTCAATTTCCTTTCGTTCTGGAATGAGTACATTATCGCGATGACGCTGCTCAGCGACCCGAACGGAACCAAGACGCTTCCTGTCGGGCTGATGCAGCTGACGCAGGCGCAGCAGTCCAGCGCACAATATGGACAGCTTTATGCTGGACTGGTTCTTGTGATGCTGCCGACGCTGATCCTCTACATTCTGGTGCAGAAGAAGCTGACACAGGGGATGACCCTGGGCGGTCTGAAAGGATAATGCGATGAATTTTTGGAAAGAAAATGGAGCGCTTCGGCTGCTGCTGATGCTCATCTTTTTCGTCGGCGGATTGGCGCTGGTGTTCATCGGGTGGAGCATGACCGGAAAGATCCCCGGTCTGCTGATCATGATCGTCGGGCTGATTTTGCTTCTGACGGCGCTTTTCCTATACAACGCCGCTTTTCAGACGAAAAAACAGAAGCATGAAAAACGTTAGCGTGAACGCAACATCCAGAAAGAGGAGAGCATGAGTACAAAAAGAAAAGGCCGAGTGACGATTCCGACGGATGTCGATATTGTTCCGGAGACGCTGGAGATTTTGGAAAAATGGGGCGGAGACGCGCTGCGTGATGCAGATGGAACCGAATTTCCAGCGGAGCTGGCGGAGGCGGATGCAAAAATTTACAAAACCTACTATACGACGCGCAAGGATAACGCCTGGGCGAAAGCCAATCCCGATGAGGTGCAGCAATGCTACCTGATGTCGGCGTTTGTCCCGGCGCTGGAAAACGGGCCGCTGGCGATTCCGCTGATGAAGGGATTGAGCGATCAGCTGGTGGAGGTCAACACGAGAGATTCTTTGTCGCGCTGGTGGGAAGTGATTGACCGCACGACGGGTGAGGTGGTTCCTTATGGGGAATGGGACTATGATGAGGAGACGAAGTCGGTCATCGTTCACCACCCGACACGCTACCATGAGTATACGGCGAGCTTTCTGGCTTACCTGATCTGGGATCCGGTGCACATGTACAATGCGGTGACGAATGGATGGAAAGACTTTGAGCACCAGGTTACTTTTGATGTGCGGCAGCCCAAAACTCATGCGTTTTCCATGCGGCGTCTGCGCCAGTTCATTGAAGAGCATCCCTATGTGGATGTGCTGCGCTATACGACGTTCTTCCACCAGTTCACCCTGATCTTTGATGAGCTGCGCCGTGAGAAATATGTGGATTGGTATGGCTATTCGGCATCGGTTTCGCCTTACATTCTGGAGCAATTTGAAGCGGAAGTGGGCTACCCGTTCCGGCCGGAATACATCATCGACCAGGGATATTTTAATAATCAATATCGCGTCCCCAGCAAGGAGTATCTGGACTTTATGGCCTTCCAGCGCCGCGAGGTTGCGAAGCTGGCCAAGGAGATGGTGGACATCACGCATGAATATGGCAAAGAAGCGATGATGTTTTTGGGAGACCACTGGATTGGAACGGAACCTTATATGCCGGAGTTTAAGACCATTGGCTTGGATGCCGTGGTTGGTTCCGTGGGCAATGGCATGACGCTGCGCCTCATTTCGGACATCGAGGGGGTGAAATATCGCGAAGGGCGTTTCCTCCCGTATTTCTTCCCGGATTCCTTCTATGAGGGGGCTGATCCGGTCGCCATGGCCAAGGAGAATTGGGTGACGGCGCGCCGTGCGCTTCTGCGCAAGCCCATCGACCGGATTGGATATGGCGGCTATCTCAAGCTGGCGCTGAAATTCCCGGATTTTGTGGATTACATTGCGCAGGTCGCAGATGAATTCCGTGAAATTTATGATCGCATTCAGGGCGCCGAGCCCTATTGCGTGGCTCGTGTCGGCGTGCTGAATTCTTGGGGAAAAGCCCGTTCCTGGGGAAGCCATATGGTGCATCACGCCCTGTACCAGAAGAGCAACTACAGCTATTCGGGGGTGATTGAAGCGTTGTCCGGGGCGCCCGTGGATGTCCATTTCCTGAGCTTTGACGATATTAAAGAAAATCCGGATGTTCTCAAGACGTTGGATGTGCTGATCAACGTCGGGGATGCGGATACGGCGCACACGGGAGGCGCGGTTTGGGAAGATCCGGCGCTGGTGGCGGCGATTCGCGGATTCATTGCCGAAGGCGGCGGATGGATCGGTGTCGGAGAGCCCAGCGGACATCAGTACCAAGGCCACTTCCTGCAGCTTGCGAATGCGATGGGCGTCGAGAAAGAAACGGGATTGACGCTTGGGTATGACCGATACAATTGGGAAGAACATAAGGATCATTTTCTTCTGGAAGATGGCGAGCCGGATTTCGGAGAGAGCCAGCGCTATATTTACGCGTTGGAAGGAACGACGGTGCTTTGCCAGAAGGAGCATGAATTGCAAATGGCGGCTCATGAGTATGGACGAGGCCGCACGGTGTACCTGACCGGACTGCCTTATAATGCCCTTAATGCGAGAGTCCTTTTGCGTTCCATTCTTTGGAGCAGCAGCCAGGAAGACAAATTGCATCGCTGGTTCTCCTCCAATTACCATGTGGATGTTCATGCGTATGAGGGGAAAGGCTATTACTGCGTGGTCAACAATACGGAAGAGGAGCAGCAGACCACCGTCTATTGCGGCGATGGTTCCGCAGCGGAGCTGACGCTGGAGCCCAATGCGATCCGCTGGTTCGATATCCAGGGGAAGCAATGAGGCGGACGGTTTGCCATTTTAACCGACCGCAATCAGGCGGCAACAAGGCCGCAATCACTGCAATAAGACCGCAATAAAAGGAGAAAATATGGCAAGTTTATCTCTCAAAGGAATACAAAAAATCTATCCGAATGGCTATCATGCGGTTCATGATTTCAATTTGGATATTGCAGATCGCGAATTCATCATTTTTGTCGGGCCATCCGGCTGCGGCAAGTCCACCACCCTGCGCATGATCGCTGGACTGGAGGATATCTCGGACGGCGAACTCTGGATCGATGATCAGCTGGTGAATGATGTGGAGCCGAAGGATCGTGATATTGCGATGGTCTTCCAGAACTACGCTCTTTATCCGCATATGACGGTGGCGGAAAACATGGGCTATGGATTGAAGCTCCGCAAGGTGCCGAAAGAACAGATCCGGGAGAAGGTGGTGGAAGCTGCGCGCATTCTCGATCTGGAAAATCTGCTGGATCGCAAACCAGCGGCGCTTTCCGGCGGACAGCGGCAGCGTGTGGCGATGGGGCGCGCCATGGTGCGCCAGCCCAAGGTGTTCCTCATGGATGAGCCGCTCTCGAACCTGGATGCAAAGCTGCGCGTTCAGATGCGCATTGAGATTGCGAAACTCCATGAGCAGCTCGGGGCGACCATGATTTACGTCACTCACGATCAGACGGAAGCGATGACCCTGGGAACGCGTATCGTCGTCATGAAAGATGGGCGGATGCAGCAGGTGGATACGCCGCAGAATCTCTATGATCATCCGGGCAACCTCTTTGTTGCGGGCTTCATTGGCTCGCCGCAGATGAACTTTTTCAAGGCACAGGTCGTAGAAAACAACGGCGCGGTTCAATTGGATCTGGGCGGGGCGGCAGTGTCCGTTCCATCGGAACAGTCCAAGGTTCTTCTGGAGAAGGGTTATGCAGGAAAAGCGATCACCCTTGGCGTGCGCCCGGAAGATGTGTCGGAGGCGGAGGGCGCTTCGCCGGAGAACTCTCTGGAAGCGACGGTTCGCGTTTATGAACTGCTTGGCGCCGAAGCCTATCTCTATCTGGATTACCAAAGCACGCCGATGATTGCCCGTGTGCAGCCCGGTAAGCCGCGGCGCATCGGGGAGACGGTGCGGCTGCGCCTGAACACCAGCCGGCTGCATTTGTTTGATCTGGAGACGGAATTGGCCATTCAGTAAAAAATTAGAAAAGAATCAGAAAAAATTTAGAGAACACCGGGACGAAAAGGGGCTGTTGCAAAACGATGATGAGGCGCTCCCCATCGTTAGATTTTTGGTCTAACCATGGGGGCGATGCCTCCTCTTGCTTTGCGGCAGCCTATTTTATATGGGGACAGTACCTATTTTATGCGACGATAGCCTATTTATGTGGCGATAGCCTATTTATATGGCGATAGGATCGATGGTATGGGTCGATGGCAAAAGCAGGAAGAATCGAAGTGTGGAGGGGGGAAGGGATCTTTGTTTTCTGGTTGATTTTGCTTTTTAGGTCAGATATACTTCCATTAGTTAGTTGCATCTAACTGACGAATGCAATCAGTGACTCAAATGAGGAGGATAATGATGGATCAAAAAGTGATTGATGCGCTGAATGAACAAATTAACTTTGAACTTTATTCCGGCTATCTCTACCTTGGCTTGTCCTTGGCGATGGAAGAGCAAAATTATAAAGGCTATTCTGCATGGCTCGCCGGGCATCATGAAGAAGAATTGGCTCATGCGATGGCCTTTATTGAGTTCATGCACAAGCGCGGCGCAAAACCGACTCTGCATCAGATTGAAATGGCGGACGTTCAGCAGACGGAGCCGCTGGACGTCGCTCAGCTGGTTCTGGAGCATGAACAGAAGGTTTCCAAGAGAATTTACAAGATTCACGATTTGGCCAAGCAGGCTGACGATTATTCCACGGAAATCTTTATGCATCAATTCATCGCTGAACAAACGGAAGAGGAAGATCTGACCCGTAAAATTGTGGATCAGTTCACGTTGGCAGGCGACAATGTTTCCGCACGGATGTTGATCGACCGCGAACTCGGAGCGCAGAAGTAAAACGACGTTGGGCGCGGTGCGCCGGATGGAGACGATACAAATCGTCCGTTTCTGAAGAGAGTCCCCTTGGCCGCGTTGCCAAGGGGGTTCTTTATCCTCGTGAGAGGGATGTGGATGAAGGATAAAAAGGCGGGGAAAGCGGGCGTGCGCCCTAAAGTTAACATATGCTAACAAAAAACCCGAGATGAACCATAGATGAGATCGAGACGATGGAAAAAGGCAAGAAGGGACAGTGGCGGGATTCAAAAATAGAGACCGCTGTCTTTAGAAGAGGAGAGAGAACGATGAAAATGAAACAAGTCGCTGGTCTGCTGTTGGCGATGGCCTTATGTTTGACGGCATGCGGACAGCAATCAGCGCAAGAGCCATCCGCTGCATCTCAGGCATCGGAAGCATCGGTTGCCTCACAGGATGCTGCAGAGACGACAGAATCTGAGGCTTTTCGCTTGGGGGCGATCTTTAGCCCCGAGGATACATTGGATCCGACGACGGTCACATCGCCGGGCGGGATGATTCTTTTGTCTGCCGTGTATGATTCGTTGGCGACCATGGATCAGAATGGTGTGACCCTTCGCATGGCTCAATCCATTGAGCCCAATGAGGATAGCTCCGTTTATACGGTCACGCTGAAAGATCACGTTCAGTTTACGGATGGAACGCCGGTGACGGGGGAGGATGTTTTGCAGTCGGTGAAGTACTTGGCGGCATCCCCGATGTATCAATCTGTTTTTGGCGATCTGGATCTGGAAAAGTCCAGCGCCGAAGGGAATCAGGCGACTTTAGTTTTGAAGCAGCCGGCTTCCGATTTTGTACCGTCGAGCATCGGGATGTTTTCGCCTGTCGCAAAAGGCGGGAAATTTGATGGCGTAGGTGCAGGCGCTTACATCGTTGAAAAAGGCGATCCGCAAACCGGATATGTGCTGAAAGCGAATGAACATTATTATGCCGGAAAACCGGCGATTCCGCAGGTGACCCTCTTGAACGTGCCGGATTCGGAATCCAAGGTGAAGGCGCTTCAGACGAAGGAGATCGATTATGCCTGGGGACTTGATGGTTCAGCGATCCAGACTTTGAGCCAAGAAGCGGACATTGAGCTGCCCAAGGGCTCTCTTGATGGGGCTTCTGCGTTGGAACTCGTTTTGAATACCCGAGTCGAGCCCTTCAATGATCCGGAAGTCCGAAAGGCGGCGAAACTGACGCTGGATCGGGAAAAGATGGTTAAAACGCTTCTTGGCGAGTATGGCGAAGTGGGAAACGATATGCTGGGGAAGGGCTTTTCAGCCTATCCGGACGATGTGGAGCAGACGGTGATGAACCAAGAGGAAGCGAAGAAAATTTTCGCGGAAAAGGGCGTGAAGGAATTCACCATCGTCTCTTCGGATACGATTGCGGGGCTGAACAAAGCGACAGAGATGATGGTGCAGTCGTTCAAAGACGTTGGCGTTACGGTCCATGTTGAACAGCTGGATCCGCAGACTTTCTTCTCTCAAATGGGAGAAATTTACCAAAAGCAGGCGTTCACTTTCTATTGGCTCAACCGTGCGCCGTTGGCGGAGTTTCGGAGCCAGGTGCTTCAGGATTCCCCATATAATGTGTCAGGATACCATTCGGAAAACATTGATCAGAATTTTGCCAAGGCCACCCATACGCAGGACATGACTGCGCAGAGCGAAGCGGTGCGAGCCATTTCCAAGGAAGTGCATGATTTGGGCGGGGAGATCATCTGGGGATATCAAATGGATATTTCGGCACGGCGCAAGGGTTTTGAAGCGCCGATGACGCAGTCTCTCCCGTGGCTGCCTGAAGCGACATTCCTTCCGGAAAGCAAGTAGTTCCATGGATGTTCGGAAAGACAAACAGAGGAAGCAAGCCCATCTTCGGGGGCTTGTTTTCTCCGTTCTAAAGGGAGCTTTTTTATGGCTGGCAGCGACGGCAGTGCTCTTTTTCCTGTTGGAGCTGTTGCCGGGGGATGCTGCCACCAATCAGGCGGGAAAATCCGGGGAGGAAGCGGTGCTTGCGCTGCGCCGGGAGATGGGATTGGATCAGCCCCTTCCCCTTCGCTATTTTTCCTGGCTTGCGGGGCTCGCGACGGGGAATCTGGGCCGCACTTATGTGACGCACAAACCGGTTCTGGAAGTGATTGCCCGGCCGGTGCTGTCATCGCTCACGGTCGCCGGGATTGTTTTTGCTGCGCTTCTTCTGATCACACTTCCGGCAGCCGTCCTATGCGGGTATTATAAAAATTTCTGCACCCGATGTCTCAACAAGCTCAGTGTCATTCTTGCGTCCATTCCGGAATTTATTTTGGCCTTTTTAATTTTGATTTTACTCGCCCTTCAGTGGCGCCTCCTTCCGGTCTTATCCACGCCTGGACCAGGCGAGAGCGTCTGGAACCGTCCCATCAGCTTGGCCATGCCCTCGCTTTGTCTCTGGCTCATCTGTTCGGTGTCGATTTTTCGATATCTGCGGGTCATGATTGAGTCGTATTCAAGAAAGTCCTATGTTCGGGAGGCACGGCTGGCGGGACTGTCCCGGAGGCGCATTCTCTTTGTGCACCTGCTTCCCTCTGCGCTGAGCGGCATGGCGCAGATGCTCGCTTCGTCCATTCCCTATCTTTTAGGAGGTTCCATGATTGTTGAAACGATCACTTCTTTTCCCGGAATGGGCTATACGTTGATTTCTGCAATTCAAAGCCGGGAGACGCTGGTGGTGATGGCGTTGGGCGGAATTTTGATTGGATTTTCGCTGCTCTTTTATCATCTGGCGGATCAGCTGGGCGATCCCGGTGCACGAAAAGGAGGAGACCATGCCACGTTCCGCTAAATGTTGGGCGGCGATGTTTATCGTTATGGCTTTTTTCACCTTAGCAGGACCCTTTTTTGCCGCGCAATGGGGGGATGGCTTAAAGAGCGAAGCGATGGCATTCTCTTCGGGCGGACCTCTGGGGATTGGCTATGATTATCTTGGCCGCCCCCTTGCGCCGCAGCTCTTTCAAGGCGGCGCGGAGCTTCTCTTGTCCTCCCTCCTGACCGCCGTTCTTTCCCGGCTTTTGGGGCTCGGTCTGGGGATTTATCTGGCGCGTCACCAACAGGGAGCGCGGATCTTGAAGTTCTTTTTGCATGTTTTTCTGGTTTTGCCCATGACGGTGGTGTCCCTAGCCAGTTATCAGGCTTTTCACGGATCCGTATATGCCATCGTTCCTGCAGCGTGTGCGCTCAGCTTGCCTTTTTCTTCCCGCTACTATGCTGAGTTGGTGCGACCGGTTTTCCATAGTGATTACTTCACCTATGCGAGTTTGCGCTCCGTCTCTTTTGGACGCCTGGTTCGGGAGGAAGTGCTTCCCGTTTTGTCAAAAAATGTGCTGACCGACATTTCTCAAGCGTTCATCACTGCGATTTATATGCTTTCCTCGGTGAGCTTTTTGGGGAATTTATCTGTTCAAGGAAAATTCCTCTGGCCGCAGATGCTGGCTTCGAATCGATCAGGCTTTTCTTTGAATCCGTGGGGAACCCTAGCTCCCCTCATCGCCATCCTGCTGCTCACGGTTCCGCTGGGGAGTTTCGTGGATACCTTGGAAAGGAGGCGCGGATGATTACCCTTCAACACCTGACCATAAAAAGGAAAAACAGCACCATTTTGGATGGCGTGAACTTGCACGTGCGGGAGGCGGATCGCATTGGGATCATGGGAGCTTCCGGAATCGGAAAATCGACGCTGGCTTTTGCACTGCTTGGCGAGGTGGGGGAAGGTCTGAAGCTGGTGGACGGAAACCTGCAATATGAGCATGTGGATCTGCTAAAAAATGGGAAATACATGCATCCGGAGCAGATGCGGGAGTTGCGCCTGTCCACGGGTCATTTGGATCAAGATCCGGCATCCAGCTTAAATCCGAAACACCGCATTCATTTTATTCTGACGGAGCTGGCTGGAGGCCGGGGAGAGGAGAGCGCCTCACAGGTCAGAGAGACCATTCAATTTTTTGGATTGCCCTATACCGATGATTTTCTCCGCCGCTATCCGCATGAGTTATCAGGCGGACAAAGAAGACGGGTTGCCTTGGCGAGGATTTTGCTGCGCCATCCCAAACTTTTGATTTTAGATGAGCCCACGGCGGATTTGGACAGCGAGACCCGCAACGATGTTCTTTGGCTCGTCTCCCGATTGCTCGAAAAAATGCATCCGGCGCTTTTGCTCATCAGCCACGATGAGGAGGTCATCCGGACGCTGGCGACGACTTGCTACACGTTGGAACAGGGGAAGCTTCGTCCGCTCCCAGAAAAAAAGCGCGGGGACGTTCAATGTGATCCTGCCTCTTGTCCGCCAAAGAACAGGGAGCGCAAGCCGATTTTTCAGGTTAGCCAGCTCTCGGTCAAGGCTCCGGGTGCGGCAAAAGCGATTTTGAACGGATTGACCTTTTGCCTTTATGAACAAGAAGCGCTGGCGATCACAGGACCTTCCGGCGTCGGAAAAACCACTTTAATTCGCGCACTCTTAGGTCTATGGCCGCGCCGTGCAGGAAGTGTAAGGTACGAGGGAAAGATTTTAGCGGACGCTTTTCAGGATCGAAGCGATCAAGAACGCGCCCTTTTGGGATGGGTTCCGCAGGATCCCCGCACCAGTTTCAATCCGTCGGTTCCCTTGGATCGCGCGTTGAGAAGAATTCCGGCGCCATCTCGATCTGTGGACGAGGTGCTCCGCATGGTCGGGCTATCCGAAGAGACCATCGCCGGACGCTTTTCGGATCAGCTTTCCGGCGGCCAGATTCAACGATTGGCGATCGCCCGCGCCATTTTGGAAGGCGCCAAAATTCTCTTGCTGGATGAAGTGACCTCCAGCCTTGATCCCCAAAGCCGGGATGCGATCTGCGATCTTTTGAACTCCCTCAAGGATCGCTATTCACTCCTCGTCGTGACCCATGATCCGACGGTGGTAAAGAGACTGTGCGATCGGGAGCTGAGATTGGACAAAGATGCGGCGGTTCGCGGCTCCGTAGATTCTAAAAAATGATGTAGGCATGCGCTGAGGCTGATTATCGGATATAATGAGAAAAAACAAGCGAGGAGCCGATGTAATGAGGATCAGTGAGGGATTTGACATCATGTTCCAGAAGAATATGCTGCTTCAGAGCACAGAGCACAGAGCACAGAGCACAGAGCACAGAGCAGCTTAGCGGCTCTTGTTTTGGTGATCTAGTTTTCCCGGGAATCCATCCCCTTCTCCATCGATTTCAGGCGTACCGACCGCGTGATCACACGCGTCGGGCGCCTTTTTTGTTGTTTGAAAGGAATTTTTTGTATAGGTAGATTGTATAGGTAGAAATGAAACATAAGGAGAAACACCCATGAAAAGAAGTCGTACATCCCCTCCGAATCGAGTGGGAAGAATCCAAATTTTTTCTTTTTTGGCGGCGCTTCTGATGCTCTTAGCAGTGATTCCGTCCGCCGAGGCCGCACCCAGCGCACCGGGTCTGATCTTAGGTACAGAGAGCGCATTCAAGGCAACCGCCAATACCGATGAAGCGGAAACCGTCTGGTACGGAGGAACGCCTTGGAGAATCATTGGCTACGATGGAGAAGGAAATTCGTATACAGAGTCCAGCGGGAAGATGACGCTGTTTTCTGTTGAACTGCTTTCGGAGCATGTACATTTTAAGGTGGATGAGGATTATCAGGAAAGAGGCGATTACGTCACGCCTACCTACTATAAAGGTTCTGAGTTGGAAAGCGTCGTCAACGGACTCTATGAAACGCTGTTTACGCCTTCTGAAAAAGAGGCCGTGGCGGAACGTGTTCTGCGGGTGCAAGACTTTGTGGAGAATCCCCCATACAGCAATGGTATCGCGGGAGAGGAGACGAATGCATTTCTCTGGCCGCTCTCACAGCGGAAGCCTACGCGTTGCCATCGGACACATTCCGCGGAATTGATACTTGGCATGGAAACGGCCAGTGGTGGCTGCGTTCTCCAGGGATGCCTATTCATATTGAGATGGGAGAAGGTCCTGGTGCGCCAGCTGCAGCATTCGTTTTGGAGAGCGGCTATGTTTTTTACCTGGGGAATGATGTGCAGGATGGTCGCAAAGTCCGTCCTGCTTTGAATGTGGATCTTGATGCGGTGCTCCTGACCTCTTCTGCAGAAGGCGGAAAATTGTCCGGTGCGGAGGGTGAGGGGGCGTTGCTCGCGCAGCAGGATCAAACGAACCAGAGCGGTGAATGGAAGCTCACGACCAAAGATCAGGCGCACTCCGGTTTTTCCGTGGATGAAGCGAGTATCGTTTTTGATGAACCGACGGGGACGTTCACCGTTCCATACCACGGAGCGGCCACGGGAGAGAAGGAATATCTTTCGGCGTTGATTCAGGATTCATCGGGAGCCATCACTTATTATGGCCGCCTGGCGCAGGCAGCCTCGGAGTCGGAGGGAACGGTGCGCATCAGCACCAAAGGAAAGCTGAATGAGGGGGATACGCTTTATCTCTTCAACGAACAATGTAATGGGGACAAGAAGACGGACTACGCAAGTGATCTTCAGGAGATTCCAAGGTTCTACACCGTTTCCTTTGATTCGAATGGTCATGGCGCAGCACCCGACTCGCAGAAGATTCGAGAGGGAACGACGGCGGTCGAGCCTGCATCGCCTTCCGTCTCCGGATGGATTTTCGGCGGTTGGTACCGGGATGCGGAGTGTACCCAGCCCTTTGCGTTCAGCACATTGGTGAGCTCGGACATCACTCTTTATGCGAAGTGGACAAAGGAATCCGCTCCGGTCATTCCAACGTCCGTGTTCATTAGAGTGGATCCGAACGGCGGTACCTGGCCGGACGGCACGAGTGGAGTGAAGATTTACCGGAAGAACGTTGGATCGCTCTTTACCCTTCCTGCGGCTCCAGATCGCAGTGAACATACGTTCCTGTATTGGAAGGGCAGCGCATATCAGCCCGGCGATGATTATATTGTGCCTGCGGAAGGTCACACTTTCATTGCGGAGTGGAAGAAGAACGAGAGCGACTTGCCTGGCGGAAAGCCAGACACGGGAACGACCTCTGAAAATCAGCCGGATCCCATACCCGGAGAAAAAGAGAATCCAGGAACGGCGCCAGGAAGCATGCCGGTTCCCACGCCAGGCGAAAAAGAGAATCCGGGAACGACGTCCGGAAGCAAGGCGAACTCCGGAACGATCACGACGACAGTGCCAAAAGATCCTCAGGTGGTGAACGATCCGGGCTCGGTGGCTCCAAAGACGGGAGATGCGGATGTCATCGGTTTGTACGGATGGATTGCAGTGGGCGCGGCTGCTGGTCTGTTCGTGATGCGGAAAACCAAGAGAACTGAAGGCGGAAGATAGAAAAATAAAATCAAAGGATGCCGCCGTGTATGGCGAGACGCCCCAGAAAGTTGAATTTTTTGCAGCGGTTCGCGGCGCAGGGCGGCATCCTTTGATTTTTCCATTTAGGCACTGAGCATGGAGCGGTCTATGCTCGGTGCATTTTTTGAAATCGAGCGTACCCCACTGAGAGCAGCGCCGAGCTGTCTCAGTGTGTTTTGTTGAAATCAAGCATATCCCACTGAGCCAGTGCGGTCTTCTCTCAGTGGGTTTTCTTCAATTGAGTCATGACCCACTGAGTCCGGAGCGGTCTCAACTCAGTGTGTTTTGTTGAAATCAGGCATATTCCACTGATGTCGGTGCAGCCTGGACTCAGTGTATTTTGTTGAAATCGAGCGTATCCCACTGAGAGCAGCGCCGAGATGTCTCAGTGTGTTTTGTTGAAATCAAGCATATCCCACTGAGCCAGCGCGGTCTGCTCTCAGTGGATTTTCTTCAATTGAGTCATGACCCACTGAGTCCGGAGCGATCCCAACTCAGTGTATTTTGTTGAAATCGGTCATATCCCACTGAGGCAGCGCGGTCTGCTCTCAGTGGATTTTCTTCAATTGAGTCATGACCCGCTGAGTCCGGAGCGGCCTCAACTCGGTGCATTTTTTGAAATCGAGCGTACCCCACTGAGGTCGGCGCAGCCTGGACTCAGTGTGTTTTGTTGAAATCGGGCGTATCCCACTGAGGTCGGTGCAGTCTGGACTCAGTGTGTTTTGTTGAAATCGGTCATATCCCACTGAGCCAGCGCGGTCTGCTCTCAGTGGATTTTCTTCAATTGAGTCATGACCCACTGAGTCCGGAGCGGCCTCAACTCAGTGTATTTTGTTGAAATCGAGCGTATCCCACTGAGGTCGGCGCAGTCTGGACTCAGTGTGTTTTGTTGAAATCAAGCATATCCCACTGAGGTCGGCGCAGCCTGGACTCAGTGTGTTTTATTGAAATCGAGCGTATTCCACTGAGAGCAGCGCCGAAATGTCTCAGTGTGTTTTGTTGAAATCGGGCATATCCCACTGAGCCAGTGCGGTCTGCTCTCAGTGTATTTTCTTCAATTGAGTCATGACCCACTGAGTCCGGAGCGGCCTAAACTCAGTGTGTTTTGTTGAAATCGAGCAGACCCCACTGAGTCTGGAGCGGTCTCAACTCAGTGTGTTTTGTTGAAATCAAGCATATCCCACTGAGAGCAGCGCCGAGATATCTCAGTGTGTTTTATTGAAATCGAGCAGAGCCCACTGAGGTTGGTGCAGTCTGGACTCAGTGTGTTTTGTTGAAATCGAGCGTATCCCACTGAGAGCAGCGCTGAGATGCCTCAGTGTGTTTTGTTGAAATCGAGCAGACCCCACTGAGCCAGCGCGGTCTGCTCTCAGTGGATTTTCTTCAATTGAGTCATGACCCACTGAGTCCGGAGCGGCCTAAACTCAGTGTGTTTTATTGAAGTCGAGCGTTTCCCACTGAGGTCGGTGCAGCCTGGCCTCAGTGTATTTTGTTGAAATCAAGCATATCCCACTGAGGTCGGCGCAGCCTGGACTCAGTGTGTTTTGTTGAAATCAAGCATATTCCACTGAGCCAGTGCGGTCTGCTCTCAGTGGATTTTCTTCGATTGAGTCGTGACCCACTGAGTCCGACGTACTTCTGCTTTTTTGCCAGCGACGATGCAATGATGCGCTGTGTAGAGGCGCATCCGGGAGAAACAAGGTTCAGGGCATCAGGGAGAAGCGCCGCCCATGGCGTTAGGGAGAAGCGCCGCCCATGGCGTTAGGGGCGGCAACGCCAAGCGCGTCAGGGAGAAGCCACGTTCAGCGCGCCATGGAGACCCACACCCGCAGATTGGCATGACCCGATCGGCGCGGTGTAAGAGAGAGCGCTTTTCTGGCGTTTGTTCATCAAGGCGGAATGGGCGTTTCTTCTTTGAGAGAAGCTCTATTTTTATAGGGTTGTTGTATAATGAGCAGTCGTATGGTGAACAAAAACTTAAAGGGAGGTGACAAAATTGAACAAAGAAGAAAAAATTAAAATTTTACAGGATGTCGTAAAAATCAATACGGAAAATAATCATGAGCAATTGGTCGCCGAGTACTTTCAAAAGTTGCTGCAAGCGCATGGGATTGATTCCAAACTTGTGGAATTTGATGAAGGAAGAAGCAGTTTAGTTGCAGAAATCACCAATGGACAAGGCAAGGTGGTTGCTCTTGGGGGCCACATGGACGTGGTCAGCGCAGGAGATGAGAGCCAGTGGACGTTCCCTCCATTTTCCGGTCATATTGAAAATGGCGTTTTATGGGGGCGCGGCGCATCGGATATGAAGTCCGGGTTGACCGCGCTGATCTTGGCGATGATTGAACTCAAGGAGAGCCAGAAATTTAAGGGCACGATTCGGCTTCTTGCGACGGTGGGAGAAGAAATTGGAGAATTGGGTTCTCGCCAGCTCACCGATTTAGGCTATATGGACAAGGTCGATTCCATGATTATTGGGGAGCCATGTAACGTGGGTATCGTCTATGCGCATAAAGGCTCTTTGAATTATAAGGTGATTTCTCGGGGAATGGGGGCGCATTCCTCGATGCCGGAATTGGGAAATAATGCGATTGATCACTTGCTGGTAGCGATGAATCGTATTTCCGAGAGAGTGACCCAGAAGGCGGAGAAATATACGAATGCCGTATTGGGAAAGACGTTCCATAATATTACGCTGGTGCACGGTGGAACGCAGATTAATTCCATCCCGGATTATGCAGAATTTGAGGCCAATGCTCGCACGATTCCGGAATTTGATAATGCGGCATTAATGCGGGAAGTCTATGCTGTTGTGGAGGAATTAAATCAACAAGAACCGTTTGATCTATCGGTCGAGGTGACGGCGGATCAGCCACCGGTAGAAACGGATCCGAATTCTGAGCTGATTCAGACGATCATCGGTGTGGCAAGCCAGACGGAGTCTTTGTTGCCGCAACATTTGATTCGGTCGATGGGCGAAGTGATGGGAATGGATTTAGAGAAATTGGATCCTTCAGTCAAAGATCTGACAGAGATCAAGCCGATGGCCGTGTCAGGAACAACGGATGCCGCTCAATTTATCCGGGCGAATCAAGATTTGGATCTGGCGGTCTATGGACCGGGCATGCCGATGCTCAACCACAAGATCAACGAGAGGATTCCTTTAGCGCAATATCTTGATTTTATCGACGTTTACAGGGAAACGCTGGAGAAGTATCTGGCATGAGCCGCAAAGAGACAAGTATGATTCACGAAAAGGAACGTGTGATCCACAAAAAAATTTCACATCCCGTTTTTTGTTAAAAAGCGGCTGTGGCAGAACGGCATCCCGTCCTGCCACAGCCGCTTTCGCTGGTCTTAGCGGTCTTCCCGCGCAAAGCGGTTTTTCATCAGCCGGCTTGTGGTATCGAGGATAAGTTTCAGGGCGCGGTCGGTCTCTTCGCGCAGCATGGCGGCGAGGGCGTCATTGGCCTGTTCAAGGGTCTTCGAACCGTCGCCATATGCGGCTTTTTGTTCGCGGATCGTGGCCTCCCAGTGCTCCAGAAGCTGGTGACCGCGCCAGGCGACATTTTCCTGATAGTGCTCAATATGGGCGATGTTTTCTGAAAAATGAGGATCGGCCAGAGCAGCGATGAGTCGGCTTGCCCAATAGAAGCTCTCCGTCGATACGTTGGCGGGCGTATGGTTCACATAGGAAGGCACTCGGTTGACGTTGGCGTAGAGGGGACAAAAGGCGTTGAAGACGTTGCTGGCAAAGGTGATCCATTCGATCGTGCGGAAGGCCTCCGGCATGTAGGGTCGGATTTGCACGCAGACCAGCTGCGCAGTTCGATTGATGCCGATAGGACGGTAGAGACCTTGCTCAGCAAGGTTGCCCTTTTTTGCGTACGGATCGAAGGGCGTTCCCTGGTAATGGTTGGAGAGCGCTTCTTTTACATCTTCGATGGTGATCTTGCGCTCTGGGACACGGCACCAGGGAAGATCATTATCGCTGGGGCGGTAATCTGCATCCGCTCCATCCCAGATGTTTTCGCGCGGATTGAAGAAGCGCTGTAGCACCCAAGCACGTGGCGTATTATATACATGGTCGGCATCCGAGTGGCTGCCGAAGGCATCCCGCGGATTGAACTCCTCATCCAGCGCGAGGTTTAGATGGTGCGCATCGACGAACTCTTTGAGATCCGCGGAGCACATAAAGTCATGCTGTGCGCCGTAAGCGTCTTCGAAATCAAAAGAATCCAGTCCGAGCTGGTTCGGCATCACGACATAGGCTTCATCCGGGACGCGGCGCGCCATCCAATGATGTCCGCCGAGCGTTTCCATCCACCAGATTTCGTCCACATCCTGAAAGGCGATTCCGTTGTTTTCATAGGTGCCGTACTGCTCCAAAAGAGAACCGAGACGCACCACGCCATCCCGAGCGCTGCTGATGTATGGCAGCGTGATCGTGACCATATCCTCTTCTCCGATTCCGCCGGGGGAGCTCCGGAACATAGTCCGGTTCGCCCTCGCTGCCTTTGGCGGGAGTCAGCACGACCATCGGATCCGCGCCTTGGACACGGGGGTTGGTGGTCAGGGTTTCCGTCGCGGACATGGAGACGTTCCGTTCGTTGACCCCGACGGCAGCCCACTGTCCATCGCGCAGCCGTGCATCCGGCATCGCCGTATACCGCATCGGGCGTTCGGGAAGCGGAATTTCAACATGAGACAGCACGGAACGGTAGATTTTGGGCTGTTGTTCCGGCAGAACGACTTCCATATGTTTTTCTGTAAATTCGGTGGCTCCGCAGTCCTCGTTGCGTGCGACGAGAGTGGATCCGTCGTAGCTGGCGCCTTTTCCGACTAAAATGGTTGTACAGGCCATCATTCCTCCTTTGTCAGGCATCTTGTTCGGATGCTTTTTTACATATCCATTTTTACAATATTTGGATGATTCTTGATGCTCGAATCATTCCTTATTTAGAATTATAGACCTGTTATGCTTCTTTGAATGTTGGGATTTAGAATGATCGACCGGTTCTTTCCCTTCGAATGAGGGCTGAGATCAGGCATTCTGTGGCTCTGCGCCGGATGAAGATGTTTTGGAAAGCATGTTGACCGGAACGCGCGGCTCCGGAAGACGGAACTCAAGCTGTCCGACGACATAAGAGGAAATGAGCGTCGTAAGCAGGGACCAGAGGACATTCTCGGCGGGAAGATAGACCAGGAACGAGAGAAAGAGAACGGTCGCGTCGCTGGAAAAGTAAGCCTGGCTCAAAGAGAGGGGCGTGTATTTTTCCACGATCAGAGCATAGCAATCATCGCCGCCGGCAGCGCCGCCACGGCTCACGACCATGCCGCATCCGGCGCCCAAGAGCAATCCGCCGAGGATGGCAGCCAAGAACGGAAGCGTCTCAAGGGAAGGAAGAATGGGACCGATCTGATCGAACAGATTAAAGAAAAAGCTATAAAGCAGCGTGGAGTAGATGGATTTTCGCAAAAAGCCGCGGGATAAGAGGAGCGTGCCTAGAAAATAAAAGCTAAAATCCAAGACGGCACTGATGAGAGCCGGATTCCCGCCGAACACGCGATGAATGAGGATCATGCCGCCCAAGAGACCGCCTTCGGTGATTTTTGCCGGAATATGGATGTTGGAAATGGCAAAAGCCATCGTGAGATCCCCCAGGGCGATGAGCCCAAGATCCCGGTAAGAGAGATTCATCCATTGAGAAAATTTTTGAAAAAGCTGCGCCGGGGAAAATGCCGTGCGCTTGGTGGACGATGAATTCATGAAAGACACTCCTTTAATAAGGGGACGGAGTCTTTCACAGCAAACAGACACAAAAAAGATTGCCTTGGCCGTGAGGATTCTCCGTGCTGTACAATCATGTGGTGGTGATGCTTTTTTGTTTGAAATTCTTTCTTGTAAGAACTCTGAATGCCACGCCGTTTAATGATGCATTGTGTCACATCAGACCGAGGATGCACCCGCTCACAGCGAGGATATCAGATAAAAACTACCGTAAAACGGCACCCACAGGGTGGCGCCCAATGCGCCTACCCCTATATTATAGCCGTTTTCCTGACTTTTGTCATGCTATTTAATCCGCGCCTGAAGCTCCTTAAAGTGTTCGTCTTGTGCATCGCCCATCAGGTCAAAGAGCGCCGATTCTGTCGTTGTGAGTTTTGCGCCCATGGTCTGCATCATGTTGAGCGCCATTTGGGCATTGGACTCCGAGCGCGAACTGACCGCATCGACCGGAACGAACACATCGTAGCCCTCTTCCAGCAAGGTACGCACCGTCTGAAACACGCAGATATGGGCTTCAATGCCGGTGACGATCGCTTTCTTCCGTCCGGATGCCTTGAATTCATCCAGCTTTTCGCGAATCCCAGGCACATAGCCATTGAACGCGGTTTTGGCTTCCCCGGCGGCATGCAGCTCTTGCAGCAAACTCAAAATCTGCGGATTGGTGGAGCCGAGCCCCTTGGGATATTGTTCGGTATAGACGGCCGGGATTCCGTAGGCTTTGGCGGCGGATAGCAGCGTTTCCGTATTTTTGATCACGGCATCCGGAGAGGCCATGGATTGATTCATCCGATCCTGGATATCGATGACGAATAGAAAACTTTGTTCACGGCTGATGTGGTAGTCCATCATATCATTTTCCTTTCAGTAAGAGGGATGGCGATCGCATGGAGGAAATGAAAAGTCGAGGGGCGCGTCGCGCTGCGCTTTGTCTCGATTTTTATTTACCCTTTCGTTTTTTGTTTATAATGCTAATGCATCATGCAAGATGATTCTTCGTTCAGTATAGTACTTTTGGTTGACCTCGTATATGATCGGCGTGATGCATCGATTAGAAAGGATTGCACATGGAGGCTTTTTCACATTTATTAGGAATGCATTTAACCAAACAGCAGGAAGGAGAAGCGGTCGTGGAACTGGATGTGGATCAATCGCATTTGAATTCGCAGAATATGTGCCACGGCGGAGTCCTGATGTCGATGGCTGATTTGGCGATGGGAGCGGCCGCGTCTTCCTTCGGCGGAAACGTGGTGACGATGGATTTGCAATATCGCTTTTTTCAGCCGGCGCGGTTGGGAGAGCATGTGAAAGCGGAAGGTGTGGTGATCCGCAATGGTTCCAAAGTGATTGTCACAGAAGGCCGCCTCACGATTGGCGATCGTTTGATCGGTCTGACTTCCGGACAGTTTTATCATATGCCGGAAGAATGAATAAAAATTCCGGAAGAAGGAATGAAAGCGGCCATGCACACAAGGAATAAAAGCGCCAAAAAAGAAATGAAACGAAAAAAGAAGAAAGAGCGGTGGATTCAAGAAAGAACGGCATCGCGGGATGCGGCATCTAGGGGCACACTTTTTTCCTTATCGTTGAATCCATTTACCTAAGTTTTACAGAAGCGCCCTTGTGATCGTTATATGATATACAAAAATGGCTGAATCATTCGTATGAGTCGGCAGCAATACAGAAACACAAAAAAAAACATTATATAAATAAAGATCATTACAATATCTGTCAGAGATGCAGAAGTTGCATCAAATGAAGGGCGGGCATTCGAAAGACGGGCACATGGCAACCATCCGGTTTCCGGAAGAGGAGAAGATGATGATTCGGCTGAATGATGTGAAAGTGAAATTCAAGGATAAGGTGGCGCTGGATTTGAAAGGGACTATTGAAATTCAGTCGGGAGAACGCATCGGCATCATCGGAAGCAATGGCGCCGGAAAGACCACCTTAATCAAAAGCATTTTGGGGATGGTGCCTTATGAAGGGACGATTACGGTGGATCTTCCGCTGGAGGAGATTGCCGTGCATATGCAGGAAAATCAATATGTTGATACGGTCAGCGTGAAAACCGTCATGGAGATGATTCTGGGAACGGATTTGAAAAAATATCCCGGAGCGATGGAGCTGATCGACTTTTTTGATTTTCGGGAATGCCTGCGCAAACGGTTCAAAAAGCTGTCCGGCGGGCAAAAGCAGCGCATGACGCTCATTCTTGTCCTGTGTCAGGACAGCCCCATCACGATGTTTGATGAAGTCACGTCCGGCTTGGATTTTGAGACGCGGCAGAAGCTCATGGCAAAGATTGTGGAGTGGTATCGTGACCGGGAGACAACGATTCTGATCACGTCGCACTATTATCCGGAGCTGGATGCCGTGACCGATAAGATCCTTTATCTCGATCAAGGGCGGGTTCTCGCCTTTGATCGTAAGGAATCTTTGTTTCAGCGCTTTTGCGGGAAGGCGGTTGTCTTATGCGAGAGCACGGAGGGAACACGTGCCATGAGCCGGAGCTACCGCACCATTTTCGCGCCGGAGGGAATGATTGCCTTTTCTTGTGATTCCCCGGAGATTGAGCAGCGCATCTGCAAGGAGCTGAGTGAATTGAACCTCAATTTCCGCCGCAGCAATGATGATATTGAAATCATGACCATCAACGCAAAACAGGCGGCCGTCGAAACCACCTTGAATCATACCGACCGAGAGGAGGTGCACGCATGAAACGTCTCAGCGGAAAAATGATCAAGTATGAGTTGCTGAACACGGCATATAACGGCTATGCGTTTTTCTTCGGTCTGGTGTTTCCCTGCGCCATGCTGTATCTTCTCACTCAATTTACGATGGCGGCAGTGCCTGATGTGGCGAAAGAGCCGGTCTATACCTCGGTGTTCTTAGGCATGTCCACGATCATTCCCATGACCGTGGGTTTGATGAGCTACGCCGCCTCGTCCGCCAACGAAGAAGAGAAAAATGTGCCGATTCGGCTGACTCTTTATGGCATTTCGCCCCGGACGCAGCTTGCAGCCAAAGTGATTGCCAATGTCTTTTTTCTCTTTCTCTGTGAAGCGCTGTATTTTGCTTTTTCCATGATGGTCGTGGAGATTCCCATGGGGCAAGGATGGGCGCTGCCGGTCTTTATCCTCATGACGCTGGTCTTTGCCATCAGCTTGATGATGATGGCGCAGGGAATTGTCGGCATTTTCCGGCAATTTGGCATCGTTTATGGCATCGTGATGGGGCTTTATTTTGTCTTGCTGGCGCTGAGCGGCTATATGGGCGTTCAAGTCTCTGATCTGCCGAAGGCTCTGCAGATTTTTTCGGACTACCTGCCGTCCAAGCATTTCGGCAATGGTTTTGAGTCCTTTTGGCTGGGCGGAACCTATGATTTCTCCGCATGCATTCGAGCCCATGTGATCTTTTTTGTCCTGTCCGCGTTGATTTTTGTTTTCCGCGTGCGGCATCGAGGCCGGAGAGCGTAAACGGCCGGCAGGATCTGATCGTCTTTTCATCGGCGCTGTTGCAGAACGCGAGGAGCGTTCTGCAATGGCGCTTTTTTGTTGCAGGGTGACGGACAGCGTGCCGCATTTAAGCGGCGCGGTGGCGCGGATTCATGGTCAGGCTGAACGGAATCAGGATCAGCAGATCTGCGAGGGTGAGGGTCAAGTTCTTCATATTTTCGGAGAGTGATTGATACAAGAGCATGGGAGGGAGTTGCCGCAGAAGACGGACGAGGTTGATCACCGAGGAGACGGAAAGGCAGGAGATGAGGACGGCGAGAGCGATAAAAGCGGGGACAATCATCTTCCGTCCAAAGCGGTAAAAAACGGTGAAAAGGAGGAGCAGGTCCGCCGTATTTCGCAGCGTGCTGAAAAAGTAGTGCCACATGGAAGCATTGGATGGGGCGAGGATACCGGTGCCCCTGCCCAGCCAATGTTGGCGGATGGCGATCTCTAATGTACCGATGTTCCAGGTGAGCCAATAGGCGATTGAGAAAATCCCAAAGGTCATGAGGAGCGTGGTAAAGATGGTCTGGCGGCGCGTCTTAGAGAGGCCGACGGCTAGGGGGAAAATTTCGAATCCATAGCGGTAGGCCGAGGAGACAGCCAGACCGACCAGACCGCAGGTGAGCGAAATCGTGATGAGGGGGACGAAGCGCAGGGGATCCATGGCGCCGGGCGCCGAGGCATTGGTGGTGATTTCAAGATTCCCTGCGGTCTGGATCAGAAAGGTTTTCGTGACGAGAGCGTATTCGACGAGGGCGGCGAAAATGAGAAATCCGACGAGGGCGGCGCGGACAAACGTGCGTAGACTGCGGCGCGCGATGTAGCGCGAAAGAGCAAAATCAAACATGGAAGATCCTTTCTAGTGCTGTGCTTGGGGAACGTTGGATGGAGGGGTTTCTCCTGTGAGAAGGACAAATAATTTCTGCAACGAGATCGGATCCACGGTAATGGCGAGCTGGCGCAGCCGTTCTCTTTGATCTTCTTCAAGTCTTCCGCGGCAATAGACGATGTGATGGGAACCAAAGGCTTCCCGAGCCATCGGTTGGAGAAGAGGGAGCCCCTTCATCGCCTCATCGATCGCCTCCGGCCGTCCGCTGAGGGAGAGGTGCTCTTCTAATAAGGAAGCGACATCCTGATCCACGATCAGTTGCGTGTCTTTGAGCATGATGACCTTTTCAAATAAGTTGGCTGCCTCATCAATCAAATGGGTGGAGATGATGATGGTACGGGGATGCGCTTCAAAATCTTCGAGCAATACCCTGTAAAAATCGTCTCGATTGGCGGCGTCGAGCCCCAGAGACGGTTCATCAAAAAAGGTGTAAGGGCTGCGTCCCGCCAGGCCGATGATGAGCCCAACCATGGTTTGATAGCCGCGGGAAAGTTGGGGGAAGTGCTTTTTGATCGGCACTTGGAAGAGATCTAAAAGCTGCCGCTTCAGTTCTTCATCCCATTGAGGAAGAAGCGCCGACGCGGCATCAAGGATGTCGCAGACGGGCATGTTTGTCCCATAGCCGCCTTCTTGAATGAAATTGATTTGCGCCCGCGCGGACGGAGCGATCCATGGATCCTTTCCATCGACGCGAATGGAGCCATGCGTCGGTCGGATTTGTGCGGAAATCAGGCTGAGCAAGGTTGATTTTCCGACTCCATTGCGCCCCAGCAGACCGATGATTTGATTACTTTCCAGTTTCAAATTCAGATCGTTCAGCACGAGCTGTCGGCCGAATCTTTTTGTCAGGTGATCGATGGTGATCATCGCGCTTCCTTTCCTTTCTCTTCTTCCCGGATCAATGCGATCAGGGCATCCGCATCCAGTCCCAGGCGCCGGGCTTCTTCCAGAAAGCGGGGCAAAAGAGTACGCTGGAACTCTTTTTTATGCTTTTTTACAATGATGTCATGCGCTTCTTCCGTCACGAACATCCCCATTCCTCTCTTTTTATAGAGGATGTGTTCGTCGACGAGAAGATTGATTCCTTTCAGCGCCGTGGCTGGATTAATATGATACTGTCTGGCGAACTGCGTGGTTGAAGGTGCCTGCTCGCCGGATTTGAGGCGACCGGCAAGAATATCATTTTCAATCATCTGTGCAATTTGCTGATAGATATTTTGATGAGGATCCACGATGCCTCCTTTCGGTTGAGTCCTCTGATGCGGCGAACGTATGCGGTTTCGCTCATCAGGACACGCCATTTAGTAAATCGGTTAACTACATGACTAACTAACTATAGTGCGACACATCGCCAGCGTCAAGTCGTGCAAAAAAATTTGTGTGTACCATGCAAAATCGGAATCGTCAAGCCTGGTTGATCGTCATCGAACGCGCCAAACCGCGCAGAGATTCATGCAGATCATCAAGCGAGTCATAAAGATGACAGTCATGTCCATCAAGATGAGACAGAAGAGGTATTGACAAGCTGTAACCTATTTGTTACATTTGTTCCGATCTTGTTACAAAGTTTAAGAAATCTTAAATTGATGATGAATGAATCGACCGATGATTCGCATCAATTGACGCAGGAAAACGCGGAGATCGCATGGGTGCCGCGCGTTTTTCTGGGGGAGGAGAGACGATGAAAATAACGTATCAAAAGCATTTTATGGCGCTTCCGATTGCCAGCCTGATGCTGGCAACAGCGCTGCTGGCGCAGCCGGTTCAGGCGGATGCACCGGCTCAGGACGTGTGGCTCAGTGAAGAGAGCGCATTGGAGCTGACCTCAGAGCAGAGTGCGGAAGGGGTTCGCCGTGCAGCATCCTCGGATGAGGAAGCAGGCGATGCGGCTTCCGGACACACCGCATCTGACGAGGAGACGGAAAGCGCAGTGGAGCGCGAAGCCGTAAAGGCCAAAGTGGCGGATTGGACCGGATGGGGAACCATCGAAGGCAAGGGCCGCATTTATAAAACAGAAGAGGGAAATCTCACCGGTTTTCAAGAGATCGGGGGAGAGCTCTATCTGTTTGGCGAAGACGGCATTCTTCATCAGGATAACGCCTGGGTTCATACGGAGCGCGGATGGGTATTTCCAAACGCCACCGGAAAGATTTACCGCGATCAGATCATCACGTTCGGATCGCAGGTCGCATACTACATGGATCATGACGGGACGATCGCCACAGGTTTCCGCGAAGTGGGCGATCAGCTGATGTATTTTAATGCAAACGGGATGCGCAATCATGATAACGCGTGGGTGGACACCGAGCGCGGCAAGGTGTTCGTCAATGCGAAGGGGCTGGTGTATCGCGACCAGATGATTACCTTCGGTCCCAACGTCGCTTTTTATATGGGTCATGATGGGACGATCGAAACGGGGATTCATCAGGTGGGCAACCAGCTGTTCAATTTCCGCGCAGATGGCCAGCGCAGCCAGTCCGAGGGATGGATGGAGACAGAGAACGGCCGCGTGTACGTCAATGCGCAGGGGAAGGTCTTCCAAAACCAACTCATTACCTTCGGCTCCCGCACGGCGTACTATATGGGTGCGGACGGCGTTCCGGTGACCGGAATGGTCGAAGCCAACGGGACCGTCTACCGCATGACCGGAAAAGATGGGACGCTTTTCGTGCAAGCCGGACCGTATTCGTATAAAGGAAAAGAATATTATGCGGATGCGAAGGGATATCCCTTCCGGGATCAAATTTTGACAATCGATGGGGTGGACTATTATTATGGCAAGGATGGCGCCAAGGTCACGTCGGATTTTGAGCGCAATGGCATGGCGTATTCGCTGAATCGCTCGACCGGCGCGATTGCCAGTGTGAAGGAGAAGACGCCGGAAGCCCCGCGGATCTACTCGCTGCGGGATCTGCAATTCCAAGGCGTGATCAATTGGAGCGGCTATAAGTTCACTTATTATTCGCAGAGCGTTTTGCCGGGACCGGGGCTTCGGATTCCGGGACGCCATGTCAATGAAGCGGGTTATGTCGCCGATGGTGACGGCTATATCGTTCTGGCGAATGATGCACCGAAAGGCACCGTGATTCCTACCCCGTTCGGGTACATGGGGAAGGTGTACGACCGCGGTACGGTAGGAAACCATTTTGATGTCTATACGCGCTAAGGCGTGTTGAATGGGAAGGCGTGTTTGGCGCTCAAGCATGTGAGGGATGGCGTGCTGGAGCCGGAAAGGAAGGTTGGATGGATTCTCAGTGGAAGCATTCACGCCGGGCAGGAATAGCTCTCCTGCTCGGCGTTGTGTTGGCGGCAGCGCCCGTTCAGGTGGTCAGAGCGGATCATACGGCGGGAAACCAGGTGGCGCAAAATGCGGAGGCTCAGGGCTTCGGAACGGTCAATGGGACTGCGGCGAACCAAGTGGAGCAGCAGATCGCATTAAAGGATGGGGCAAAAGAAGATCAGTCGTTCCTGAAGGAAGAGAATGGGGAACTGCATCTCTACGATTCCGCGGGAAACTTGATCCGCGCGAGCCACTGGGTCAAGTACAATGGTAAAATGTATTTCCCGAACAAAGACGGCTCTTTGTACCGCAATGCGATTTTATATTTTGGCGATCGTCCTGCCTACTATGTCAATGAAGACGGCGAGCGGACGAATGGCCGCGTTTGGATGAACGGAAAGCTGCGCTATTTCTATGAATCCGGAGAACGGGTTGACCAGATGGCGACGGACAATGCGTTTGTCTGGGATGGAACCGGCTGGATTTTTCCGAACGCTGAAGGTGTGCTGTATCACGATCAGTTCATCTGCTTCGGTCCTTCCATCCGCTATTATATGGATAGCCAGGGGCGCATCGCCTCCGGACTGGTTCCGGCCAATGGGACGGTGTACCGGATGACCGGAGAAGATGGTCAGCTGCTGCGCGAGTCCAGCGCATATACCTATGAGGGAAAATGGTACTTTTCGAAGCCGGATGGGGAGCCTTACCGCAATCAGATCATCAGCTTTGGGTCGACGCGGTATTATATGGGTTCAGATGGCGCGCGTGTGGACGGCAAGGTGACCATCGACGGGAAGGAATATATTGCGGATGTCGCAGCGGGAACCGTTGAAAAAGTGCACAACTATGATTTTGTGTGGCCGGTGGCCGGCGTAACCCGGATCTCTTCACCGTTTGGTCCGCGCTGGGGCAGCATGCATAATGGCGTGGATATTCCGGCGCCGATTGGGACGCCGATTCGTTCGGCTCAGACCGGCGTGGTCATGGAGACCGGAACGGGAAATTCCGTTGGCAACTATATTGAAATCAAGGGCGATGATGGTTACTTCACCAACTATTTCCATCTGAGCGCCATTCAAGTTCGTCCGGGACAGCGCATTACCGAGGGAGAGCAGATCGGGCTGATGGGTTCGACCGGCGATTCCACCGGATCTCATCTGCATTTCGAAGTGCGGACGGGAGACAGCTGGGGCGAGGCGCATGACCCGCTGAGCTATCAATTTGAGTATTGATGCAGGAGGGCATGCGGAGAAGCCCCTGATGGGTTGCTAGAAACAAAAAAGGATGCACCACGGCATCATCCACTGACGCAGCGCAGACCCTTCGATTTCGACGAAGGGTCTGCGCTTTTTTTAGAAGCCGATGTTCAATTTTGTCCGATAAGCTCTCTTTTGAGAGCACAGGGCGACGGTTTTGAGCGGGGGTAGCGATGCTTTCAGGGGATGGGCAATCGTTTTGGAGGATGATGTGATAAAATAAAGAAAAATCTGGAATTTGCCTTAAAGTTTGGCGTTGGTCTTAACCAGTTGGGCGCTTGCCTTGGTCTGTACTGTTTGACTTTATGGGGCGGATACAATCGAATCGGGAAGTCTCCCGTTGGAAAGGAGAGACGATGAAAAAAAGATCTTGCGCGATCCGACGAATGGAAATTCTTGGGTTGGCGTTGGCGGCGGCGCTGGCAGTGCCGGGCGTGGCGCGAGCCGATCAGGCGGGGAGCAGCCAAGCTGCAGCCATCTTCGCATCGGAAGAGGGCACGAAGTCTTCGCAGGGGGAGCAGGGCGCTGATCGGGGGAGCGCTGGAGAAGGCAACACGCTGGCGGCGGAACCGGAATCGGAAACTTTTTCTTCTGATGCAGGCGAAGCCTCGGAGGCGGGTTCTGAGACGGAAGATGTGGCGGGAACGCCTTCGGAGCTGGCACCGGACGAGGCGGAGCATGAGGCGGTGCGCGCGGCCGTGTCGGCTAGCGAGAAAGTAAAATACACGTCGAAGGACGACTCCTTTTATCGCGGGGGAAAGAAACTGACGAATCAGTGGGTGGAACTGTACGGGAAACGCTATTTCGCGGATGCCAATGGGCATCCGTACCGGAACCGTTTCATCACTTTCGGATCAGGGGTCGCCTACTATATGGGCTCGACGGGCATCATGCAGACCGGATTTGTGGAGATTCAAGGGAATCTATATTATTTTGAAGAGTCCGGAAGCAAGGCGGGACGCTTGGCGATGAGCAATCGATGGACGCAAACCCCAAAAGGCGAAGTCTTTCCAAATGCAGAGGGCGTGATCTATCGCGATCGGTTCCTGACGTTCGGACCGAAGATCAGCGTGTATGTGGATGAGAATGGAGTGCGTGCCCATGGTCCCCGAATGATTGATGGGGCGATGGTGGATCTGGACTCCCACGGCCAGCTGATTAAGAAGGCGCATCGCTATGATGTGAATGGAAAGAGATATTACGCGAAATCGGATGGCATGCCTTATCGGAGCCAGTGGCTTTCCTTTGGGCAGGAACATTGGCGTCTAGCGGGAAAGGACGGAAGCATCCAAAAAGGGATCGTTCCCTTCGATGGAACCGTGTATCGATTGGATGAAAAAAGCGGAGACCTGGTGCGGAAGAGTTCGGCATATTCGTATAACGGAAAGAATTATTTTTCCCGCCCGAATGGTATGCCGTATCGGAATCAGGTGCTGACCTTCGGACCGAATAAAGCCATTTACATGGGTGCGGATGGCAGCCAGCAATATGGGTTGATCGATGCTGGAGATGAAGCCTATTATGCGGATGTAAAGAGCGGCAATTTGCTGCGGAATGCCGGACTCTTTTCTGTCAGCGGAAAAGTGTATTACAGTGATCGTTCCTATGCCCTGGCGAAGGGATGGGTGAATCGCGGAGGCCACAGTTACTATTTTGATCCCTCGGCGGATCTGCCAGCGCGGGTGGAAGATGCGATTCGAACCATCGGCGGAATCACCTATCAGTTTGATGAGAATGGGGACGCAACGCGCATTGCCGTGGCGAGCGAGCCGGGAGAGTGGACGTATGCCGGCGGGTATTTGTCGGGGCCGGCGGTCACCGATCAGTATGTGGGATCGCGCGTGGTCATCGTGAGTCTGCGCCATCAGTACATGACCATCATCAGCGACGGCGAAGTGGCGCTACAGACGGCGATCATCTCGGGGAAGCCGAAGACGCCGACGGTGCGCGGAAATTTCAGCGTGCAGTATATGGAGAGGGATACCTATCTGAAGGGACCAACTTGGAATTCCCACGTGGAGTATTGGGTTCCGTTTTACGGCGGATATGGCATCCACGATGCGCCGTGGCAGAGCTCCTATAATTTTTATCGCGACAGTGGAGCCAATACCTGGGTGGGCAGCCATGGCTGCGTGAACGTGCCGTCTTCGGTCATGCCCCGTGTGTATCAGCTTCTATATACCGGAACGCCGGTGATCGTGTACTAATACCGCGTATTCGTGCTGCGCTTTTGCGTTGGAATCAGAGCCCATTGAAATGAGAAAGAGCGGAACCCAGAAAATACACTGGGTTCTGCTTTTTTCTTTGCAGGGAACAGGATTTCCTGCTATCATGACGTTGTCACTAATTTGTAACTTTTACGGAATGATTTTCGCGCGATACGGCGCACGGAAGAGGGGGAAGAACCATGCAGAAGAAACAACGCGACCGGATGGTAGCCAAAGCGCTGTTGCTGAGCGCGGGCATGCTGGCGATTCCGACCGGGGTTCTCTTGGCGGATGGAGCGGGAATGGAGACCAGCCCGGCAGCACTGCCAGAGGAACCGGCGGGCGATGCTTATGAGTCGGAGCAAGTGGTCGATGATCGGATGGAAGAAGGGGGCGCCGATGAAGCGCAATCCTTAGAAGCCGGCGTTTCAGTCGAGCCGGAATCGGCAGAGACATTTGTTGCCGGAAAAATTCGTGCTGCGAAAGCGGTGGAATCCGAGACGGAAGACCCGTCGCCTGCGGCAGAAGAGCCCTCTCTTGCAGATCGCACCTATCCGTGGACGATCAGTGAACTACTGGAAGCCGGCGGTCTGGAGGATGTGCGCGAAGCCACGGAATCAGAGGCGGAAGGCGAATCTGAAGAAGCACATAAGCAGGCGGGAACGTCGGAGGCGGGACTCAAGGTTCTGGACACGCTGAAAACGCCGTCGGATGAGACGAAGAAAGCCGGGGAAGCGGATCAAAACGAGCTGACGCCAGAAGAGCGCAAGGCGTTGGCTGAAGCGCTCAAAGATGCGGAAAACGCCGAAGAAAAAGAGGCGGTGAAAGCGAAAGCCGTGGTCACGGTGGCGCCGCCCAAGGCAGTGTCGGCGGAGGCCGTATCAAAGGGATTGTTTTATGATGCGTCGGGCAAGGTCATTGCGAACCGCTGGGTGGCCTATCAGGGCGATTATTATTTCCCGAACGCGGATGGCGTGAGTTATGTGAGCCGCTTTATTACGTTTGGACCGAAAATCAGCTATTATATGGACGCTTCCGGGCGGATGCAGCGAGGCGTCATTTCCATCGGCGAGAAAAAATATCTGTTGGACGAATCCACGGCGATTCTCCATAAAGATAATGCTTGGGTGGTGCAATCCACCGGAAGATATTTTCCCAATGCGCAGGGCGAGCTTTATCACGATCAGTTCATTACGTTTGGAGCCGGGAATGCCCACTATATGCTCAGTGATGGGCGTGAAGCGAGTGGCGTGACCCAGGTGGGCAAAAAGATGTATTTACTGGATAAGAATCGGGATAACCGTCTGCGCATGGATAATGCTTGGGTGCATTATGAAGGGAAAGATTATTTCCCGAATGCCAAAGGTGAGTTGTATCATGACCAGTTTATTACGTTCGGGAAGGACGGCGCTTTCTATATGGGCAGCGACGCGTCCAAACAAACAGGCTTGATTGCGGTGGGAACCAAAACGTATCTTTTGGATCATAATGGAAAGCTGCAAAAGGAATTGCAGCCCGGCTTCCAGAAGATCAATGGGAATCTGGTCTACGTCAACCCCAAAACGCATACGGTTGAGAAGAAGGCGCAGTGGGTTTTGGTCGGAGGAAAAGCCTATTTCCAAAATGAGGAGGGCATTCTTTATACCAATCGGAACATCAGTTTCGGGCCGGAAGTCAATTATTACATGGGTGCGGATGGTGCGACGACACCGGGGCTCCATGAAGTCGGCGGAAAATTGTATTTCTATGATCCGGCGCTTGGAAATAAGCGCCGTCTCGCGCAGGGAGAGATCACCTGGCAGGGAAAGAAGTACTATATTGGAAAAGATGGCAGCGTCACGAGGAACGAGCTTATCGTGGTGGATAAAGAGCCGACGAAGGCGGATTCGACCGGGGCGCTGTCGGAAACGGATCGCTGTTTGGTGATCGATATTTCGACCTTCCAGGAACCGAGCGATATTGATTATGATGCCATTTCCAAGCAGGTTAAAGGCGTGATCCTCCGCGCCGGCTATACGGGATGGGGAACGGGATGCGACTATTACAAAGACGAGGATTTTGAGCGCCACTATAAGGAATTCAATGCGCGCCACATTCCGATGGGGGCGTATTGGTATAGCTGTGCGGATACGCCGGAAGAGGGGCGAGCCGAGGCAAAAGAGTTCCTCAAACTGGTTCAGGGCAAAAAGTTTTTGCTTCCGCTGTATTGGGATACGGAAGATGAGCATCATCAGCGTCCTGCGTCGAAGCAGCAGCTGACGGATACGGGGAAGGCCTTTTTGAGCACGTTGGAAGCCAATGGATATTATGCAGGAATTTATGGAAGCACTTCCTGGCTGAATACGGAACTCGATATGAATCAGCTGGATGATTATGATGTGTGGGTGGCGCACTACGGAGTGGCGCAGCCTTCCTATAAGGGAAACTATAATATGTGGCAGTTCACGTCTTCCTATCATCTTTCAGGATATAAGGGAAATCTGGACGCGAACTGGATGTATAAAGATTACCCGACGATTATTAAATCGAATGGCTTGAATCATCTGTAAACGGTTGAAAAGTCCTGGAGCTGCGTTGCGCCGGGATGTAAAGCCGATGAGAAACGGAGAGTACGGCATGCCGGAGAGACATGTGGCGCTCTCCGTTTTTGTCTGATTTTGTACCAGCAGGGATGACAGGGTTTAACAAGAACTCTGTTTCGGGATATAATGAACAGAATGAGTTTGTCTGCGTGCGATGCATACGAGAGCCACGGCCAGTGGGACGCGCTGCATAGGAGAAAACTGCGGGGAGAATACGATGAGTTTACGCGAAGAATTGCTGAAAAAAATTGATGACCGGACGATTCGAGTTGGCGTGGTTGGCCTCGGCTATGTGGGGCTTCCCTTGGCGGTCGAGAAAGCCAAGGCCGGTTTTGAAACGATCGGCTTCGACGTGCAGGATGAAAAAGTGGAGATGGTGAACGCCGGTAAGAATTATATCGGCGACGTGGTGGATGATGATTTGAAAAAATTGGTGGATGAGGGCAAGCTCCGTGCGACAACGGATTTTTCCTTTATTCAGGATGTGGATTTTGTTGCGATTTGTGTTCCGACCCCGCTGGATGATCATCAGCAGCCGGACATCAGCTACGTCAAGTCCTCCACCGAGAGCATTTCCCAGCATCTGAAAAAGGGAACCATGGTTGTCTTGGAGTCCACCACCTATCCGGGAACGACAGAAGAGCTGATCCGTCCGATTCTTGAAGAAGGATCCGGACTGAAATGCGGGGAGGATTTTTATCTGGGCTTCTCGCCGGAGCGCGTGGATCCGGGCAACAAACAGTACAAAACGAAGAATACCCCGAAGGTGGTGGGCGCGATTGGCAAGGACGCAACCGAAGTGATCGCCGCCATGTACAGCGCCGTGTTGGAGGGAGAAGTCTATCAGGTGTCTTCGCCGGCGGTTGCTGAAATGGAAAAAATTTTGGAGAACACCTACCGCAACGTGAACATCGGTCTTGTGAATGAGCTGGCGATTCTGTGCCACCGCATGGGCATCTCCATCTGGGAAGTGGTGGATGCCGCGAAAACCAAGCCGTATGGGTTCCAGCCCTTCTATCCGGGGCCGGGTCTGGGGGGACATTGCATCCCGCTGGATCCGTATTATCTGTCATGGAAGGCGCGCGAATTTGATTTCCATACATCCATGATTGAGGCATCGATGATGGTGAATGATAAGATGCCGGAGTATACGGTGGATCGCGCCGCCGGAATGCTCAACCGCTATAAGAAGCCGCTCAACGGATCCAAAGTCCTCGTGCTGGGGGTCGCTTATAAAAATGACATTGATGATTACCGCGAAAGCCCGGCGATTGATGTGATTCAGATTCTGAAAGAGCGCGGAGCGGAGGTGGAATTTTTTGATCCGTACATCAAGACCTTCCGCCACCATGGCGAGGTCTTTACGGGCATGGATCATTTGTCGGAGGAGGATGTCCGCTCCGCTGATCTGGTTCTGATTACCACGGCTCATCAGGCCTATGATTATCCGATGATTCTTCATAATGCACAGGCGATCTTTGATGCGCGCAATGCGATTCCGCATCCGGAAGAATATGATTTTGTGGAAACGCTCTAAGATTTTGCGAAAGCACTTGAATAAGGACGGTAAGGGGATCTCATGCGTATCTGGATTGTGAACAACTATGCCATTCCGCCGCAATATGGCGGATTGGTGCGCCACTTTTATTTTTCAAAATATTTGCGCGCTCATGGTCATGAGGTCCGTATTTTCACAGGAAGCCAGATACACAATACGTCCTATAATTTCGTCGATCCCGGTCATCTCATCAAGGAGATGGTGGTGGATGGCGTTCCGTATTCGTATGTGCGGACGATCTCGTATACGAAGAACAACTGGCGCCGAGTGTTGAATATGCTTCAATTTTCTTATCGGTGCCGCCAGGCGATGGAGATGCTGGATCGCGAGGGAGAGCATCCGGATGTGATCTATGCCTCTTCTCCGCTGCCCATGGCGGCGAAGAGCGCGTTAACTTTTGCACGGCATCACAAGGTTCCATTTGTCTTTGAAGTTCGGGACTTGTGGCCGGAGTCCATCGTGGAATATGGCCATTTGGAGCACCAGCTTTGGAGCAAGCCGATGATTTCCGCCCTCTACCACCTCGAACATGCTCTTTACCGCGGTGCGGATGCGAACATTTTTACGATGGAAGGCGGCGCGGATTATTTGCGGGAGCATCGATGGACGGATGTTCCCCTTGATCGGGTGTATTCCATTAATAATGGCGTGGATTTGCAGGATTTCAACGCCAATTTGCAGCATTTTACCTACACGGATCCGGATCTGGATGATGAGGCAACCTTCAAAATTGTTTATGTGGGATCCATCCGCATGATTTATCATCTCGATCAGATGCTGGATGTGGCGCTTCGTATTCGGAACAGGCTGCCGCAGGTGCGTTTCTTTTTCTATGGAGACGGCCCGGAGCGTGCGCGGCTGGAAAAACGAGTGAAGGAAGAAGCCATCTCTAATGTGTTTTTTAAGGGCAAAGTGAATAAAGAGATGATTCCCAGCATTCTGAAACGCGCCGATGTGGGGCTGGCGCATAATAATCGGATGCCGCTCGCGCGTTTCGGAACGAGTAATAATAAGCTGTTTGACTATCTGGCGGGAGGTGTTCCCGTGCTCTCTACCGTCAAATCCAATTATTCACTTATCGAGAGGGAAAAGATTGGCGTGGAGACCGAAGAGCAGACGGTGGAGTCGATCAGCGAGGCGATCCGGTATCTGGTGGAGCTTCCGGAGGAAGAACGACGGGCGATGGGGCAGCGCGCAGCAGAATTGGCGAAAGAGTATGATTATCGCCGCCTCACGGAAAAACTGGAAGCCATTTTGAAGCGCGTCTGTGAGGGAAGATAGAAGCTGACGTGTGCAGCGATGAGCGCATTCTCTTGATGCGCTGAACAGGAAGTGAGGAAACGATGCATGTGGTCCTGCTCGGCGCGGGGGTGTCGATTCATTGCATAAAAATTGCCAATGGCTTGGTTCAGCGGGGACATCGTGTGAGCCTGGTCACGCTGCCATCCCACGCAGCGCCGGAGGGTTCGTATGATCCCATGGTGGAACAGCATCTGTTGCCGCGGGATGGATATTTTTTTCAAGGGCGGGCACTGAAAAAAATCTTCAGAGAGGTTTCTGGAGATGTGGTTTATGCTCATTACGCCACCGGATATGGGACGATTCTTCGGCAGAGTGGGATTCATCCTTCCGTCTTGGCGGTCTGGGGGAGCGATATCTACGATTTTCCCGGAAAATCGCCGGCGCATCGCTGGCTCGTGCGTGACAATCTCCGTTTTCCGGATGCCCTTTTTTCCACCAGCTACGTGATGGCGGAGGCGGCGCAAAAGATTCTGCCTTGTTCGTTGCGCATTACTCCTTTTGGTGTCGATATGCAGCGGTTTTCTCCGGAGACAGTTCTTGCGGTGGAAGGACAAGACGCGCACGGCGCCATGGGGCTTCCCCCTGAGGTGCAGGCGCAGCTTCCGGCGGAGGACGGACGCATCCATATCGGCTTTATTAAGGGACTGTCGGAAAAATACGGCTTGCGGTATCTCATGGAAGCCGTGGCGCGTTTCATGGATTCGGAAGCGGAAGGGATTCCCTTTGATCTTTGTCTGGATGTCTATGGGCGCGGGGATGGAGAACCGGCGCTGAGGCAGCTCTCCAAGGATCTGAAGATCGAAGACCGCGTGATTTTTCATGGAGCCATTTCGAATGCCTTCGTTCCGGAAGTCCTGCACCGCGTCCAGCTGTTTTGCGCCCCGTCGACGCTGGATAGCGAGAGTTTCGGCGTTTCGGCGGTGGAAGCCATGGCCTGCGGCGTTCCGGCGATCGTGTCCGATGTGGATGGTTTCCGTGAGGTGACCGCAGAGGGAACTTTTGCGGTGATGGTGCCGAGGAAGAATGCGGAAGCGTTAGAGACAGCGATTCGCCTCCTGCTGAATGAGCCTCAAAAGGCGCAGGAAATGGCAAAACAAGCGCGGGATCACGTGGCGGCGCTGTATGATTGGAACGAAAATATACAAAACATTGCAGAGGGATTGCAGTGCGTGGTGAATGGAGGCGTGTGGCTGCGCGATGAGGATTTTCATGCCCGTCGTGTGTCGGAGCGCCCATGAGCATGATCAACGCGTGGCTTTTATCGATGCGTTGTCTTTGGATGAGAGGAAACAGGGAAAAGGAGGAAGCATATGGAATTATCGTTCGGCTTTAAGCTGTTCCTTTGCGTGATCATTTTCCTCTGTTCAACCCTCTTGTTTTATCTGGCTGCGGGAACGCTGAACCCGACTAAATTAAACATGATTAATATTACGTACTACAGCTATATGATCTTTACCTATATTGGCGCTTCTTTGGCTTTTTTGGGCTATCGGACGCATTATCTCATTGCCAAGATCCGGGTGGAGGAGACCTTTTATCGCGGCTATTTTTATGTGGCGTTGTTGGGTTTGCTCTTTCCTCTCATGGTGCTTCTGGTCGGCGCCCTCTTTCGCCTTTTTCATACGCCTTCGTATCAGGAATATCTGAGGCGTCCGGTGGATGTGGAATGGTCCCGTGATACGCTGCAATTCGTCTGTTTCGCCGGCTTTTTAGCGGTGAGCATCGCAGTGACGATCTGGTTTTATGTGAGCGCGGGGCAATGGCCGCTCCTCCCTTGGTTTACCGGGACAGCAACCGGAGAGATGCGTCAGATTCTCGGGCGCACGGCCTTTATCAATCCCTACATTAAAAATTTGTTCATGGTGCAATTTCCGGCGTTCTTGTCTTTTTTCGTGTACATCAAAGCGCGGAAAATCAAATCGATGCGCTGGATCTTGCTGTTTGTTGGCTATCTTCTGATTTCCATCATCGGAAAAACCTATGATTTTCAGAAGGCACCCGTGTTGATGTATCTCATGTTTTTCTTTCTGGCAGAGATTTTCATCGGCCGTTTGAAATGGGGAGTGTTGCTGGCCGCGTTGGGGGGGATGCTGGCGATCCTCGCCGCGATGTATGTGTTTGTCTTTCATTTTGAGTACAGCTTAGTGGATCCCTTTTCCGGTCCGATGGGGCGCTTTTTCTTTACTCAGGTAGCGGGCTTCTTTCATACCGTGGAGATTTTTCCGGCACGGCATGGCTATTTGAGAGGCGAGAGCCTTCCCACCATTCTGGCGCAGCTCTTTGAGGTTCCGAGAAGCTGGAACCGATCCGCCAACATCATCATGCAATTGCTGAATCCGAGCCGCGTCCTGAACCACACCGCAGGGGTGATGAATACGGTATTTATGGGCGAAGCCTATGCGAATTGGGGTCCGTTCGGCCTCGTGGGAGGCGTGGCTTTTGTGGGCGTGCTTTTCGGTCTGGTGCATCATTTCTTTTTGAATTTGCCCAAAAATGCATCCACCATCACCCTCTATCTTGTCTTTACTTGGCTGTTTTCGATCGCTTTTCAAGGCGGCTTTGTGGACTTTCTGTATAATGCAAACCTATTGCTTTTGGTGCTCTTCTTTATTGTGATGGAGAGCGTGACGGGGATACGCCCATATCACATGGACAGAGTAGGAGGACTTCATGGATCAGGGAATCACTAAAAATCGATTGATGGCCAGCGTGCGGCGCTGTCTGCCGTGGATGGCGGCATTGATTTTGCTGAGTGTCGCAGGACTGGGGTTTTTGAATATCAAGCGCCAGAAGGACACGATCGCCAACGACCAGCGTTTGGCACAGGAGATGGAGAAGGAGAATGCCTCGAGTCAGGCTTCGCCGCAAGAGGGCTCCCAACAGGAGAGCGTCGCCGAGAAACGCGCAGAACAGAACTTCAACTGGTCGGATTTGCAGGTGCGCTACTACGATACGCGGCTTGATGAGCTGATGGAGATCAACCGCGAGGCAACCAACTATTTACAGAAGTCCTATTTGAGCCAAGGCGACCTGTTTGATTTTCCCGTCTCGCGCATTTTGCTTTCCATTCATGCGCCCATGCAGCCGGAAAGCGATGCGGGAATGCAAAACGAGACGGCCTATCAGTATCGGGCGATCGAAAGCCTTTATGAATCGGATGCCTTTGATCAGGCGGCGCGTGAAGCGCTGGGAGAACCGGATTTATCCGCCATTTACCTGCATGAACTGATTCAGGTGAAATACGATCCGACGATGGGCATCGTTTCCCTGAGCGCGATGCATCCGGATCCGGAGAAAGCGCAGCTCCTGGCGCAGCTTGCCCTGAAGGAGATGGAGCGCAAAATGGGTGCGATCGGCTATGATACCAAGACGTTTCACGTGATCGACGAATCGCTGCGGACGGAGGAGCTGGACGATGTGTATACGGAGCGCCGTGACTTGCTTCGCGATATCAAAACGAATCAGGATGAGCTGACTCTTTTGATTGCGCAGGAGCCGCCTGTGGCACAGCAGAGGGATACGGCACAGAAAACCGCGCCCGTCGTCCGGTCGTTCAGCGTCCGGAATCTGGCGATCTATCTTGCGGCGGGATTTTTCCTCGGATTGGTGCTTTCCGCAGGACTTCTGGTCGTTGATGTTCTGGTGCACATCAACCGTCTGCTTCCCGAAGACTATCGCGCCGATGGCGTGCAGGCGCTGATTCGGCGCGCCAATCGCAAGAAAGCGCCAAAAGGAGTGCTTACGCTGAAAGATGATGCGAGCGTCGCTTCTTTTTTGAAAAAATATTTTGTAGGGACAGATCCGGCACACATTCTTTTGCTGACCGCTGAAGGCAAGGATGAAGCGGTTGTTGCTTCGGATGCGTATGAACTCTTTGCGAAGGGTGCGTTCCCCGTGGATGGCACCATGATTTTACCGGATGCATGGTCCGATGTGGAAAAAGTGGTTTTATTTGCCCCGGAGCAGATGCATCGGAAAGCGTATGAGCCGTTGAAGGGGAGCCTTCTGATGGCGCACCAGTCGGTCGATTGTGTGGTTTTATTGGGATGATGAGCAGCTGACCGGCAAGCCTCTGCTGGTCAGGACATGAGGAACATTGAGACGATACGTACAGGAGTGAGG
>JAEXBN010000033.1 GCA_023394045.1 Bacillota bacterium
GCGCGCCATTGCCGCGCGCGAGCTGGCGCATCATCCGCAAATCCATTGTGTGGAACCTTTTGATGTGGTGGAGATGCATAATTTTGAGTCGCGCTGCGCGATCTGCCTGACCGATTCCGGAGGGATGCAGGAGGAATGTCCTGCCTATGGAAAACCGGTGCTGGTGATGAGGGAAAAGACGGAGCGCCAGGAAGGCGTGGATGCGGGAGTTCTCCGGCTGGTGGGAACCGATGAACAGCGGATCTACCAGGAGACCTCGCGCCTGTTGGAGGATCCGGCGGCCTATGAAGCGATGGCTCGTGCGGTAAGCCCTTTTGGCGATGGACATGCCAGCGAACGGATCGCCGATGCTTTGGAATCCAGTGGGAGATAAAAACAGGAATAGGCCGGAGGAGAAAGCAGGATTAGGCTGGGATGAAAACAGCAGCACGGATGGAGTTCAGGATAGGAGCGTTATTATGAAAACCGGCTCTTCATAGGGAATGGAAGAGCCGGTTTTTTGCATCCATTTTTTGCATTTTTGCCTCATGCATAAAAAGATTTATTTTGTGTCTGTGTTGGTTTGAAGAATCCATTCTTTCAGAAGCTGTTCGGCATCATGTTTCATCCATGGATTCGCTTGTTTCCGGCCGTTTTCGCCGAGCGCATGACGCAACGCGGCGTCATCTTTCAGCCGGCGGAGGGCAGTCGCCAGGGAGTCCGGGGCATCCGGATGTGGCGCGCGCGGATCGACAGCGATGCCGATCTGCTGCGAAGTGACGATGTCGGCAAGATAGGTTTGGCTTGCAACCAGAAGCGGAAGACCGCAGAGCGCTGCTTCATAGAGCTTGTTGGGCAGCGCGAGTTTCACGTTGGGATTTTCATTATTATAGACGGCATAAACCGCGTCTACTTGCCCATATAGTGCGGCAATGTCCCGGTCATAGTTGTAGGCGCCATAAAAGCGGATGCGCGGATCGCCAGCGGCATAGTGTTCCAGCTCTTTTTGCTCCGTCGAACCGCTTCCTCCCCCGGCAAAGAGCACCTGACAATCGGCGATGCGGGCGGCATCAATCAGCTGTTTCATCTGGGGCACATAGCGCAAGCTGCCGATGAAGCCTACAGTAAAGGCGCCTTGGTGCGGCCGATACGTGGAAAATGGTGCGGGATCCGGCGCATTGGGAATGAACAGCACGCGATCGGACGAGAGGTGAGGGGCATAGCGCACCTCATAAAATTTCGGGGAGGTCACAACGAGCCGATCGACAGAGGAAAGCGCCCGCTCTTCGCTTCTCCGTACAGCGGAACTCAGCTGCTCATCGATGAAATTCCGTCCCGGCTGAAGAAAGCGTTCGCGAAGGTCGGCGACTTCATAGACCAGACGAGGAGCGAAGGCCGCTCTTTTTTTATAGGCGGCGGCGCTGAGCAGCGCGTCGAGCCCTTCGGTATAGATCACGTCCGGCTTCAGCTGATGCAGAAGATGAAGCGCGAAATGGTGAAATCGCCGTGAGATGATGGCGCGCCGCAACAGATGAGAGGAATCCGGAAGATCCATGGATTGGATATAATAGGCAACCTGTTCTAAACGGATTTTTCCGATGTTCTGTCCCTGGCGGTCAATGCAAATGACGCTGAGCTGTGCGTCGTTTTGAAGCAGGCGAAGACGCCGGTTCAGCCGCGGATTGGGAAAATGGTTCAGTACAAAGACGAGATGCTGCATGGAGCCTCCATCGTGGAAAAAGGAAGGGCGGGAACAGAGAGACGGATGACCGTTCTTCCTTTCCGCATGTGCATTATAGAAGAATGGCGCCCGGAAGATTCAGTCCGCGCGTATCTAGGACAATTTTGTCCTGGAACTGTGCGGGGGAAGACCGAAGCTCATCATGGCCCACAAGGACGACGACGAGATCCACGGCGTCGTGAAAGGTCGAACGATCATGGTGCTGCTGCGGAACGATGCTGCGGCTGACCAGGGGATCATACACCTGCGGGGCGGGGAGACCGGCGCGCTGGATGGCATCGAGGAGCTGCAGCGTGGGCGATTCACGCACATCATCGACGTTTTCTTTGTAGGTTAAACCGTATAATCCGACCCGATCCATGGGAATCTGGTGTTCGTTCATGAGTTGTTGCAGACGGGATAGGACATAGGAGGGCATGGACTCATTCACGCGAAGGGCTTCGCGGATGAGCGGCGTTTCTTCCGGTGCGTCGCCGACAAGAAACCAAGGATCAATCGGAATACAATGTCCGCCGACCCCTGGACCGGGCTGAAGAAGATTGACCCGGGGGTGCTGGTTGCAGATGCGCAGGATTTCCTGAACATCCAATCCTTCGCTGCGGCAGAGTTTTAATAGCTCGTTCGATAGGGCAATATTGACGGCGCGGTACGTGTTTTCCACGACCTTGGTCATCTCTGCGGTGCGGATATCGGTGAGGGTGATGCTGCCTTTGCAGAAGGAGGCGTAAACGGATTGAATCTGTTTGCCGACAACGGGATCATCCGCACCGATCGTCCGGTTATTCTCTTCCAGTTCATAGAGCATGTTTCCGGGAAGAATGCGTTCCGGCGCGTGGGCAAGATGGATGTCTTGTCCGCTGACGAGACCGCGGCGCTGGATCAGCGGACGCACGTAGGCATCGATGGTTCCCGGTGGAATGGTGGACTCGATCACAAGAATGGCGCCGGAAGGCCAGTCGTTCAACAGCCCTTCGACCGCGTCTGTGATGAAATGGGCATCCACTCGATGCGTTTCCGGAAGATAGGGAGTGGGAACGGAAACGATGTAAATCTCCGCTCGCACCGTTTCCGTGGAAAATTGAATTCCAGACTGGATGGCTTTCCGGAGCAGAACATCAAGTCCTTCCTCATGGAAGGTGAGCTGTCCTTTCCGGAGCCGGGTGATGATGTCCGGGTTGATGTCGGTGCCGGTCACGTGTTGGCCATGAGCGGCCAGCATGAGCGCGGTCGGGAGACCGATATATCCCAGACCAATGACGTTAATCATAGAAACTCCTTTTTTCCTTTTTCCATCGCTTGGAGCCGCGCAACACCCTTAAATCGCCGCGCCGGAATGCATGTGGTGCTTTTTAATCCAGTGTTCCAGCAAAATCAGAACGAAGAGCGCGCCCAACGCCTCGCCGATGACCAGCGAGACCGCCAGCCCTTGTGCATGGAAGAGATGGTTCATCAGGAACATGGTCGGGATGTAGAACACCAGCTCGCGGACGATGGCGTGAAGCATGGTTTCACGTCCGGCGCCCATGGCTTGCAGTGAAAAGGACGCGTGGAAGTTCAGAAACTGGAAGGGGGAAGCGAGGCTGCGCAAACGGAGGAATCCCGCAGCGAGAGCGACGGTGGTGAGAGCCACGGCAGCCCCTTCTCCATCGGTATTCAGAAAAAGATTCACCACAGGCTTGGACAGGAAGATGAACAGGAAGACGCTGGTGAAGGCGACGATCAGTCCATAGCGGCGCGTGGTTTTGATGGCGGCATTCATTCGGTCATGATTCCCCGATGCAAAATTATACGCCACCAGAGGCAGCATGCCCTGGCAGAGACCGATATTGATGGCGTTGGGGACCCGCTCGGCTTTCATGACGATGCCGAGGGCCGCCAGCGCGAGGTCTCCATGGCCGGACATGAGTTTGTTGGCGACGATATTGGCCAGATCGAACAGCCCGGAGAGCAGTCCGGAGGGAATTCCGACGGAAAACAGCTCGCTCAGGTCGTGGCCGCGGACCCTGCTCAATCTTGCAGGAGAGAGGCTCAAAGGCTCTGTTTGACTGGCGCGCGCCACCATAAACAGGAGATAAAGACAGGCGATGACGTTGGAGATCATCGTGGCGAGCGCCGCCCCGGTGACCTCCATCCCCTTCGGGAGAAGCACGAACATGAACAGCGGATCCAAAATGATATTGAGAACGCCGCCGAAGCTGAGTCCGGCGCTCGCTTGTTTGGCCTGACCCACATTGCGCAGCAGATGGGCAAGGACGGCGGAGAGGATCACCGGAAGTCCTCCGAAGACGACCACCCAAAGGAGGTATTGCGCTCCATAGCGGATCGTTTCATCCGATGCGCCGAGCAAGCGGAGAAGAGGATCCATAAAAATAAAGGTGAGCAAGGAGTACAAAAGGGAGATGCCGATGGAGCCGTAGATGCTGAAAGCAGCCACATTCCGCGCTTCTTCAGATTTTCCGCGCCCCATGAGGCGGGAGATCAGACTTCCCCCGCCAATTCCGAAGACGTTGGATAGACCAATGGTGAGCATAAAGATGGTGAAGGCCACGGTGACCCCGGCGATCTTGTAGGAATCGCCGGTCATGCCGATGAACAGCGTGTCCACCATGTTGTAAATCAGATTGATGATCTGGCTGATAATGGTGGGAACCGCAAGCGTCATCAACGCTTTTGGAATTGGCATGGTCTCAAACAATGCCTGGTTCGTATTGTTTTCCACGGAGCGCCTACTTTGTCCACAGGCGCAGGAAGACTTTTTTGCCTTTGCGTGCCGTGATTCCGTTCTGCAGCGCGTCGCGTGAAAGCTCCATCGCCGCATCTTCGACCTTCACGTCGTCCAGCATGATGCCGCCTTGCTGGATGAGGCGGCGGGCTTCGCCATTTGATTTGGTCAATCCTGCGGCAGTGAGAAGGTTCAGAATGCCAATGCGGTCGCCTTCAAAATGAATCTCTGCCTGGGGCATGTTATCTTCATTGCTTCCTGCATGGAAGAGGGAGCGAGCCGTCGCCAGCGCCTCATCCGCCTTTTCTTTTCCATGTACAATTTTGGTGACTTCGTAGGCAAGAACCTCTTTGCCTTTATTGATCCGTTCATCCGTGCAGCCTCCCAATTCCAAGCATTGCGCCTTGGGCAGGAAGGTCAGTTGAAGCAGGAAGCGGGTGACATCGCGGTCGTCCACATTGCGCAGGTATTGGAACAGCTCATAAGGGGACGTCTTGGTTTCATCCAGCCAGACGGCGCCTTTCATGGATTTGCCCATCTTTACGCCATCCGCTGTGGTCAGCAGCTTGAAGGTCATCCCATAGACATCGGCATCCTCGGCTTTGCGCACCAGATCGACTCCGCCGATGATGTTGGCCCATTGATCCGAGCCGCCCAGCTCCAGCCGGCATCCGGTCCGGCGGTACAGCTCCAGAAAGTCATAGCTTTGGAGCAGCATATAGGCAAATTCGAAAAAGGTGAGTCCTCCTGCATTCAGGCGGTTGCGGTAGGCATCTTTTTTGATCATTTCGCCGACATTGAAATGGATGCCGACTTCACGCATGAACCGAAGAAAATTGAGCGGCAACAGCCAGTCTTTGTTGTTGCGCACCAGTGCATGGTCATCATTAAAATCCAGAAAGCGCGACAGCTGCGCATAGAATCGTTCCGCATTGTGGTTGATTTTTTCTTCGGTCATGACCATCCGCATGTCGGAACGCCCGCTGGGGTCGCCGATCATCGTGGTTCCGCCGCCCAGCAAGGCGATGGGGACATGTCCGTAGGCCTGCATGCGCATCATGACCATAATTTGAATGAAATGGCCAATGGTCAGCGAATCAGCCGTAGCATCGAAGCCAATATAAAATTTCACGCTCTCTTTTCCAAGCAGCTCGCGGAGCGACGCTTCATCGGTCGCATTGTCGAAATAGCCGCGGTCTTTGAGCTCATCAAGGACGTTATCATATTCCTTTTCGTAAATCATTATGGGCTCTCCCTTCAATATTGTTCCTTGTTAAACTATAGCCATTTTCCGGAAAACCCGCAAATGATTCACCTCCGGAGCGGAAGAGGAGTACCGCTCCTACTGAGAATCGTTTTCTTCGTCTTATTTTCAATACTAGTATTGACGTTATTGAGCTGATTTAAGAAATATGAGAATAAATTGAAAACGTTATAACAAGAATTTACCATGAAGAAAATTCAACGTAGTGGAGAAGGAGGTTCTTTATGAAGAAAAGTGCAACGTTCATTTTAGCATTGGGATTGTCGTTGGTTCTTGCGGGTTGCGGCAACAGCAACACGACACAAAGCGAGGCGCCAGCCAACAGTGAGACGTCGGCAGCAGTAAGCCAGACAGCGGCGGGCGAAGCCGGATCGACGGCGGATGCACAGCCGCAGGCAGGCGATTTTAAGGCGGAACAGCCAGTTCTTTTGACCTCGGGTGGTCAGAGCGCGGATGCCGCCATGGTTAAAACGATGTTGGAGAAATCAGGGATTGCGACGACAGCGGATAATGTGGCGACAGCGGATGCGCTGGGAGAAAACAAGACGCTGGTGGTCGCGGTCGGCGGATCGTCGAAGGGGCTGGGTGCCGCCGGCATTGATGCCAATGGTGAAGTGGATCGTTTGAACGCGTTGATTTCGGCCGCTAAAGACAAAGGGGTGAAAATCATCGCCATGCATATTGGCGGAGAAGCCCGCCGCGGGGAATTGTCGGATAAGTTTATCGCGCCGGTTTTTGAACACGCGGATTATGCGATCGTCGTCAGCGCAGGCGATCAGGATGGCATGATGCAGAAGATTGCCAAGGATAAGGGCTATACGCTGACGCTCATCGAAAAAATCACGGATGCGATTCCCGCATTGGAAGCGGTCCTGAAGTAAGACCTCTGTTTTTCGCGGGAGGCGGTCTTGATGCATCTTGCGTCTCAATAAAGTGTAAAAAAAAGTGTGAAAACTTTTGAAATCTTAAAGTGAAAGAAAGGAGGCTTATGTGGATCTTCAGCTGATTACATTTCTTGCGATGCTGGGCGTCTTTCTCGTCGCGGCATTCCTTTTGAAGCTGCCCGTTTCGATTTCGATGATTCTTTCCTCGGTTGTCGGTGCGCTGGTGGGCGGACAAGGCTTGCCTCTCCGCCATTTTGTGGAAGGAACCTTCAGCTACGTCGATACGATTCTCGTCATCGCCTGCGCCATGATTTTCATGCGGGTGATTGAAAAATCCGGAGCGCTGGATGCGCTGTCCGTGGCGATCATCCGCCGATTTCACAAAACGCCGGCTTTATTGCTCATTTTGGTCATGGTGGTCATCATGTTCCCCGGAATGATTACCGGATCTTCGACGGCAGCCGTTTTATCCGCCGGATCCATCATGGCGCCGATTCTGCTGTTGATGGGCATTCCGCGCATCGAAACCGCGACGATCATCGCCATGGGCGGCATTTTCGGAATGATCGCTCCGCCGGTCAACGTTCCGGCGATGATTATCGGCGGAGGCGTCGATATTCCCTATATTGGATTCGGTCTTCCGCTGGTGCTTCTGACCTTCCCCATCGCCTTTTTTACGGTGCTGTTCCTGGGCTACAAATATGCCAAGAACTTGGATTATGCCGCGGTGGAAAAGGGATTGAATTTTGAGCCGGCGAAAAAATACGGATTCAAATTATATTTACCGATTTTGGTCGCCATTGTGCTGATGCTGCTCAATAAGCTGGTTCCGGCTGTGCCGGATCTGGGAATGCCGTTGGTGTTTATTCTTGCCGCCATCGTGGGGTTGTTCACGGGCGAAAAGATGAATGTGGCTGCCGTGGTCAAGGAAGCCATCCATAGCGTTCTTCCCGTTTTGGGGATTTTGATGGGCGTGGGAATGTTCATTCAGATTATGACGCTCACAGGGGTGCGCGGCTGGATTGTGACCCGTGCGCTGTCTCTTCCAGATGTGTTCCGCTACCTCATGATGGCCATTTCCATTCCGCTGTTTGGAGCGGTTTCATCCTTTGGATCGGCTTCGGTGCTCGGCGTTCCGTTCCTTCTGGCGTTTATCGCCAAAGATCAGATCATCACCGCATCGGCGATTTCCCTTCTGTCCGGAATTGGCGACATGGTTCCGCCGACGGCTCTGGCGGGCATCTTTGCCGCTCAGGTGCTGGAGCTGGAGGATTATCGCCCGATCCTAAGAAAGAGCGTGATTCCCATCGCAGCCATGATTGTTTGGTCGATTGTTTTTATCGTGCTGGCGAACACGCTGGCGCCGATCATTGTACTGAAGTAAGGAGGCACGCATGACACTCATCTATCAGGGCTTGCTGCTCATTGTGCTTGTCTTTACCGTATGGAATCTGTTCACGGAGAAAAAATTCTGGGAGCAGATGAATGCTGCGCTCGTCATCATTCCGGTGTTGCTCCGGATCCTGATGATTAAGTAGAAGAAAGGAGTGGTTATGACAGAAGCGAATGAACGCGCCGGAATGAACCGCCCTTCTTCGGCGGAACCGGCGGCCGGAGTTTCTGCTCCTAAAGTGTCGCGTCTCAATCTTGGCGCGCTTCCGGGCGGACGGATCACAGCAGTCGTGCTGCTTGTTGTCGCGCTCATCATTGCCGGTGTGACTGGGCAGAACTTTCTTTCCCTCCATAATCTGCCCTATATCACACCCGGCAGCGGTGTGAGCCGGGTCGCGATGTTGTCGGATTATTCACCGGAGCTCAAAGGAAGCCATGGGGATACCCCCATCTATGTGATGGAGGGAGCGGAGCCGGGCGGAAAGATGCTGTTGATCGGCGGAACGCATCCCAATGAGCCATCCGGCCATCTGGGCGCGGTGTTGTTCCTGCAGAATGCGAAGGTGACCAAAGGAACCGTCTACGTGATTCCCTACGCGAATCGTTCGGCGTTCACGCATAATGATCCGCAGGAAGCGGCTCCGCAGGCATTGAATATTCCGACCCCGCAGGGCAATGCCGTCGTGCGCTACGGATCCCGCGCGACGAACCCCATCGACTCGTGGCCGGATCCGGATGTGTACATCCATACCTCTGGACAAAAGCTGTCCGGTTCAGAGACGCGCAACCTCAATCGCGCGTATCCAGGACGCATCGACGGAACGTTTACGGAACGCGTCACGTATGCGATCACGAACTTGATTCAGAAGGAAGGCGTCAATCTGACCTTCGATCTGCATGAATCGTCGCCGGAATATCCGGTGAACAACGCGACCGTAGCGCATGAGAAAGCGATGAATATTGCCGCAGAGGGCGTGATCAATCTCCAGTCCATGGGCATCGAGATGAGTTTGGAGCCGTCGCCGAGCAATTTGCATGGTCTGACGCACCGTGAGCTGGGCGATTATACCGATACGTACCCCCTGCTGATGGAGACGCCGAACGCGAGCCAGGGGCGCCTGCGCGGGGTCACCGATGAAGCGAGCGCTTTAACCGGGATCGATCCGATGTATGTCTATGCGGCGCGGCTGGGCTTTGTGTATGTGCCCTATGATGAAAAAGGGCATCCTATCGAAGAGCGCGTCGGCCGCCATCTGGAAGGGATCATTCAGTATACGGCGGCATACACGAATCAGAATCCGGAGATGCCGATTGAATTTGAGAATGTGCCCACCTATGAGCAGCTCTTCGCGTCGGAGGAAGGCGCGCCGCTGGGCGGGTCGCGTCTGGGTCAGTTCATGTTGCCGACGACACAATACGAGAGCGATTTGAAGTAAAACGAGTCAGCTTGCTGCGGACTCGCCACTACAGTCAGCATCGGAGAGGGGGAGATGATGGATGGTGGACATGATCCGACGCGCCTTCGATGCCTCCGGCGCGCCGCCCTCTTCGTGCTTCTTCTTTTGCTGATCGTCTCATTTTGGCGCACCAAGGGAGAGATCAAATCGGGTTCGGCGCTGGATCTGGAATCCATCGGATCTGAGCCGGCTGCGCCCCATGTGGTGGAAACCACAGCGATTTCGGAGGACGCTGCGCTTCCGCTGCTCTTTTGCCGGAGAGCGACAGAATCCGGCGCGGTCGTGCTGATCGTCGCGGGGATTCATGGCGATGAGCCGGCTTCTTTTGAAGCGGCTGAGCAGCTGAAGAAGATGCCGCTGGATCGTGGAATTTTGTACATTCTTTCACCGGTCAACGTGATCGGAGCGAAAAATCATGAACGTCGTTTCGGAGATCATGATCTGAATCGCGCTTTTCCGGGCGACGCACAGGGGGACGAAGCGGAGCGTGCGGCAGCGGTACTGATGCGGGTCATCCGCCAGATTCAGCCAGATTTGATTCTGGATTTGCATGAAGCGCGAGCTCATGAAGCGCCGGTGGATTTTCTGGGCAATTCTTTAATCTTTACGGAGCTTGGGGATGTGAGCGAATCGTTCTTTTCTCTTGTTGCCGACCCTGAAACGGAGGCGGGAATCTCTGTTCCGATCAACACGTTTTCTCCGGGTGTGGCGGGAAGTTTGAACCGTGTGGCGGCGGAACAATATCGGATTCCGGTTTTGACGGTGGAAAGCTTTCAGGGAGAAGCGATGGAGCAGAGAATTCATTTTCATCAAAGAATTGTCGGCTATTTTTTGCATCAGATGAAGATGCAGGATAGTCAGGAGATCACAGTTGAAACACCATAGGAGGAAAGGGAGGAAACGATGAAAAAGCGTTTACGTATTCAGCGCTGGCTGGCGATGCTGCTGGCCGTGGCGATGGTGCTGACGGCTTGCGGGTCAGGCGGAAACACGTCCTCAACACCCGCTTCGACGCCGGAGGCCGCAAGCGAGACCGCAGCAAGCTCAGAAGAAACGCCAAAGCTCACCCCGGCGTACAGCACGGAAGGGTTTGAGACGGTGGATGCGGATGGAAACCGCATCGTGACCGGCCGTGATGCGACCGGAAAAGAAGAAATGGCGGTGGCTTCAAAATACGAAGTTTCACAGGTCGGAGCCGAAATCATGGAAAAAGGCGGAAATGCCGTCGATGCGGCGGTGGCGATGAGCTTTGCCTTGGGGGTCGTGGAACCGTTCAGCAACGGGATGGGAGGCGGCGGAATCGCCACCATCCATACGGCGGATGGAAAGGATACCTTTATTGATTTCCGTGAAGTCGCACCGAAGGGCGCGACGCTGGATCTGTATGTGGACGCGGAAGGAAAGAGCAACACCAACAACATGAACGGCGGTCTGGCTTCCGGCGTTCCGGGGTTGGTTGACGGGATGCTCTACATGCTGGATAAGTATGGTACGATGGATCGCGCGGAAGTGCTGGCGCCGGCCATTAAGATCGCGAGCCAAGGATTTGTCGTTTCACAGTATTTTGCCAACGTGATCAGCGATGCCTTTGAGACGGCGCAGAAATTCCCGGAAATGCAATCGGTCTATTTCAGTCCGGAGGGGCTTCCCTGGCAGGTGGGCGATGTGATCAACAATCCCAAGATGGCCGAGACGCTTCAGGCGATTGCGGATCAGGGGCGCGACGGGTTCTATACCGGCGACGTGGCGCAGGCGATCGTCGATTCCGTGAAGGAATACGATGGCGTGATGACGATGGACGATTTGGCGAATTACCATGCGCAGGAGCTGGCTCCGGTGACCGGGGAATATCGAGGATATCAAGTGATTTCTTCTCCGCCGCCGAGCTCGGGCGGAACCCATCTCATCGAAATTCTGAACATCATGGAGAATTTTGATATTGGCAGCATGAAGATTAATAGCCCGGAGTACATCCATACGCTGACCGAGGCCTTCAAGCTGGCTTTTGCGGATCGGGCTCGCTATATGGCGGACACCGCCTTTACGGAAGTGCCGCTGAACGGGCTGACCAGCCAGGAATACGCCGATGAGCGCGCGAAGCTCATCGATCCGGCGAAAGCACAAGAAGAAGCGGTCGAGGGCGATCCGACGGTCTTCGAACACACGGATACGAGTCACTTCTCCGTGGCGGACAAAGCTGGAAACCTCGTCGCCGTGACACAGACGATCAACGGATACTTCGGTTCCGGCGTCATGGTCAAGGGTCATGGCTTTATGATGAACAACCAGATGGGCGACTTTTCAACGGATGCCAAGAGCGTCAACAAGATCGAACCGGGAAAGAAGCCGCTGAGCTCCATGTCGCCGACGATCGTGCTGGATAAAGAGGGCAAGCCGTTCCTGATCACCGGGACTCCGGGCGGAACGAAGATTTTTGAGGGCATCGTTCAGGGGATCAGCCGTGTAATCGATCACCAGCTTCCGCTTTTGGATGCGGTTTCCATTCCGAAGTTCTGGAACACGTCCAATAAGGACAAGATCACTTACGAAGCGCCGCTCAAGGGCTATGAGGAATATGCGATCACACCGGAGACGATCAAGGCGCTGACCGATATGGGTCATAAGGAACCCGAGGTTCAGTCTTCCGGCGCGATGCAGTCCATCATGTTCATGCCGGATGGCTCGCTTTATGGTGTCGGCGATCCGCGTCAGGATGGCAAAGCGGTCGGCAAATAAATGGTCGGCAATCGCCGGCAAAGAAGAGATCCCTTTTGTTGGGAATCCTTTTTGTTGGAATGAGTCCTTTTTATGGGGATAATGGAAACAAGTGCCGGCTCTGCGGTTGCGGAGTCGGCCTTTTTGTGGTGAGGCTGTTGCGGCGGGATCGTTGCGGCGGGATCGTTACGGCGGGACTGTTGCGGAGAGACCGAACCACAGCGTTGTCGGGAGGAGCAGATGGAACAAGGACAACTCATGCTGGGGATTGTGACGGGCGGCATGCTGATGCTGCTTCTCCTCTTTCTGGTTCGAGAGCAATATCGCTGCACAACGGCTAGGCGCAAGATTCCGGTCGTCGTGCACGTCAATGGCATCCGGGGGAAATCGTCGGTTTCCCGGTTGATTGATGCGGGATTGCGTGAAGGGGGATGGCGCGTGTTCTGTAAAACGACGGGAACCGTCCCTCTGATTCGGGATGTGTCGGGACAGATTCGCCCCGTGCACCGGAGGGGACACGCCAAAATTAAGGAGCAGGTAGAGATTCTGGAGGCTGCGGCGCAGGACGGAGCGGATGTGCTGGTCGTGGAGTGCATGGCCGTTGCGCCGTCTCTGCAGAAGGTGGCGCAGCACCGCATTCTTCAGGCACAGTACGTGGTGATTACCAATGCGCGGCTGGATCATACGGAGGAGATGGGAGCGACGCGCCGCCGCATTGCGCGGTCTCTGGCGGAGACGGTTCCGCGCCATGGGGTGTTGGTGACCGGCGAAAAACGATATGTGGATGTCTTTCGAGCGGCGGCGGAGCAGCGCCATACGGAGGTTCGGGTTGCAGACGCGCAGCATTTAGACCGCAGGCGTGCGGAGACCATTGATTTTCCGGAGAACGTAGCATGCGCCGTAGCCGTCTGCGCGGCGCTGGGCGTGGAGGAAGAAACGGCGCTCCGAGGAATGCGCTCTTTTGTCCCAGATCCCTATGCGGTGTTCTCCTGCGTGCTGCCAGGAGGCGCAGTTTTTATCAACGGGATGTCCGCCAATGATCCGGATTCTTCTGCGGAGGTGTATCAGCGGGAACGGCATCGGATGGACGCGCAAGGGACGCTGCATCTGGAGAGCCGGCGTCTGGTGCTTTTGATCAACAATCGCCCCGATCGCGGATACCGCGCGCATCATATGGTGATGCTGGCGAAAAAGCTCCAGCCAGACCACATTTTAATTGCCGGGTCGTACCGGAAAGCGATGGCTCGTGCGCTCCGCATGTTTTCTCTGAGCCTGGTGGATCGGCTTGATGTTTCGGCGGTGGCGGCCTTTGGACCGGACACGTGTATTTTCGCCGCGGGAAATATTGCCAATGGTGGGGCGGCGCTTTTGGATGACATACGGCAAAAGAAGGTGACTTATGTATGATGGGATCATGACGCTCAGCATTTTTCTCAGCTTGTTTTACTATGAATTCGTCGGCATCGCGCCAAGCGGGCTGATCGTTCCCGGATATATCGCCCTAAATGCCGCACAGCCGGAAAAGATTCTTTTTACGTTTCTGATCGCTTTGATGACGTATGCGCTGGTGCGCCTGCTCTCCCGTTTTCTCATCATTTACGGGAAGCGTCAGTTTGCGCTCTGTGTCGGCGTAGCGATTCTTTTGAATCTGTTGATCGGCCAGGTGCTTTTTCAGAATGAATGGTCTGTGATCGGCCGGATGATTGCCGGAATCATGGCAAATGCCTGGATTCGTGACGGACTCATGAAATCCGCATTATCGTTGATTGTTGTCGTGCTGTTGCTGCTGGTGGTCATGCTGGCGTTCGGTGGATCGCTCTTTTAGGAGCAGGAGGCGCTCATGAAGTGGGTTCAAACCGGTCGGGTGCAGCCGGAGATGAAGCGTTTTATCGCTCGTGCGGTGATGACGATCGTCGCGCTGGGGCTTCTTGTGGTTCTTTTATGGAGCAGCCGACACCGCGTCCGGACCTCCTATGCAGAACAGCAGATTCATGCGGCAGAGCAGATGAAGACGCTCAGTGCGCAGGTGCGTGCTTATAAAGCGGAGGCGGGGATTCCTTTGTCCAAAGAAGACCGGCAGCAGACCGGGCTTTTAGGGGAGGACTACCATTCCTATACGACATCGCTGGGGGATCCGGCGGCAAAGCGGACCTCGACAGATCCGGATATGGCGGCTCTGATGGTGCGGTATTTTCATCAATTGCATCTGAAACCGGGAGATCGGATCGGTCTGGCCTTTTCCGGCTCATTTCCCGGACTCAATCTGGCGACGTTGGCCGCTAGTGAGCAGATGCAGCTGAATCCGGTGATTTGTTCCAGCTTCGGGGCATCCACATTTGGAGCCAATCAGCCGGAACTTTCCTTTCCGGAACTGCTGCACCGGCTGGTGGAGGATGGTCTGCTCTCCAAGGACAGCGATCTGGTGACGCTGGGCGGAGATGCGGATGTGCTGAAGGATAAAGAAGAGGAACAAATCCGCTTTGTGGTGGAACGCTATCAGTCTCTGGGACTTCCGCTGTATCAGGAGCCGGATGAGCAGAAAAATGTGGCATACAAAGGGCGTTTTTTCCAGAAGGATGGTCCGATCCGCGCCTTTGTCGCGGTGGGAGGAAATATGACGTTTTTCGGGCGGAACGCGGGGACGCTGGCCAATCATCAGGGCATCCTCTATCCCGGAACCATCCGGAATGTCTATGGCTCAAAGGATGGGCTTTTGGGCTATTTTTTGCATCAAAATATTCCGGTGATCCATATGCTGAATTTGAAAAAAATCGTTGCGGATGCCGGATTGCCTTTTGATCCCATGGAGTTTCAGCCGACGGGATCGTCTGCGATCTATTTTGAAACACACACCTCTCCTGCGCTGGCGATCGGCGGGCTGCTGCTTATCGCAGCGGTTTCTTTATGGGTTTGGATCGATGATCGGCGGAAGATTGCTCTCGAACGAACAGAAGAGGAGGAAACCGGTGATGCCCCAGCAGCCTTCTGAAAATGAGATGATGTTTTCGGATCCCGCTATTTTGCAGCGCCCCTTCTGGACTTTTTTACATTTCCGGATCGATCGGAACCGTTTCATCTGGAGCATTGCATTGATTTTGATTGGGATTCTTTTGCCGTTTATGACTCAGGATTGGCCGCTCCAGATTCAGTTCCGCGTGAGGACGGCGCTGTTGATGGGAAATCAGGTCAACTATGTTCTTTCCTCCGTCGCCCTGGTCATCATGAATTCGTTGCGGGCGATGCCGCATTATGTGGGTGTCTTTTTTCTGGCGGATGCGATTCATCCGGATTGGCCGCCGCAGCTGCGCCGGTGGGGGAAGATGCTTTTTGTGACGTGCCTGATTCCGCTGATTTATGCCATCATCAATCACTTTTATTACAGTGATTATGATTTTGGGACGCCGGCGGTGACGCTGGTGTTGCTCCTCATTTTTATCGGGGACATCAACTATAGTTACGTCTCTACGTGGAAAAAGGTGCTGCTGATTTTATTCTTCCTGACGGCGGTGCAGTTTCTGGACATCATGCCGGCGTTGAATGCGCTCCCGTTCGGCCGTGGGGAATTATCGACGGAAGTGAAGGAATTGGCTCGATTTATGGATCTGGAGCCGCAGATGAATCTGATCACCGGGGCCTTTTTTCTTCTGTTTTTTTCTTTCGGGCTCGTGACGTTTCTTTTACTCAGAGATGAGAACCGGACGCGGATGCTGGAGAAGCTGAGGCAGGAAAAGATGATACTGGAATCTCAGGCGCGGGTGAAGGATTTGGAGAATCGCAATCTCAGCGAAATGAAGCAGATTGTTCACGATTTGAAGACGCCGCTCACATCGATTCAAACTCTGGTCAGCTTGGTGAAGATGACGATGGAGGGGGAACATCGCGACCAGGAAACCGAGTATCTCGCCAATGTGGAAGGTTCGATTGATACGCTGAACCAGATGATTAACGATATTTTGCATCCGGTCGACGCGGTCGCGGTCGGGATCGATGAAATTTTGAACGACACTTACGCCGGAATTTCCCCCTCGCCTTTTGCCCGGTGGATTCATATGGAGAATCAGGCGCCGAACGATTTTGTTTATGTGAATCGGCTCACTTTTGTCCGCGTGCTGATGAATCTGCTGAACAATGCGGGAGATGCCGTCCGGTTGGTCGCAGCGCCAAGGATTGATCTGCGCGTCTGTGAAGAAATGGATCATCTGCTTTTCATCATCCACGATAATGGCACCGGGATTCACCCGGATGATCTGAGCCGGGTTTGGGAACTCGGATTTTCACGCACGGAATCGAGCGGTCTCGGACTTTCTTTTGTCAAAGAAAAGGTAGAGCAGATGGGCGGGACGATTGATGTTCATTCGGAATATGGCCGAGGGACGACCTTTGAGATTCGGATGCCGGGGGAAGAGCGGGAGGACGCGTCTCCTGCTTTGAAGGGATGAGCGTGTGTTTCCGATCCTAACCTAATGCAGTAGAAAGGCAATGAGATGAAAGTGCTTTCGATTGATAATGATGCGGCGATTCGTTACGCCATGAAGGCGTTGATTTCCAGCCAGGGCTGGGAGCCTCTTTTAGCAGAAGATATGAAGGAAGGGCTTCGCCTTTTGCAGGAGGAGTCACCGGAATTGATCCTCATTGACTATCATATGCCGGGGGTCAATGGGGTGGAAGGGGTGAAAATGATCCGTGAACGCGATGCCCATATTCCGATCATCGTGTTTACGATTGATGATTCCCAGAAGGTGGCGGACGCATTCATGGATGCGGGAGCGGATGATTTTGCGACGAAACCGATCAAGGCGCCCGATCTGATTTCGAGAATCAATCTTCATATTCGGCTGATGCATCGCGCACAGGAAAAGATCCCCTCCCGTTCCGCTGCGGCGACATCCATTCCGCCGCTTGGGGTTCCGAAGGGGATCAGCGATACGACGCTTCAGCTGGTGAGCGATTCCATGAAGAGCCTTTCGGCGTATCTTACGGTGGATGAGCTTTCATCCCGGATTGGTCTTTCTCCGCAATCCATGCATCGCTATTTGCAGTATCTGGAAGCGGAAAAGCAGGTGGAAGTGCGCGTGGTGCATGGAAAGGTGGGTCGCCCCCGCCATCTGTATAAGTGGATTCCCTGATCGCGCTTCTTAGAAAGCGAAGTTGCCCTGATGGAAGATGGTCACCTGTTTTCCCTCATGGGTGGTTCCGATGATGGAGAGGTCAGGCGCGCCGACCATAAAGTCAACGTGAACGGATGAAACATTGCCGCCCCGTTTCATGAGCTCCTCTTCGGAGAGCGTGGTTCCATCCTTCAGGGTCGTCGGATAGCAAGCGCCGAAGGCGAAATGGCAGGATGCATTTTCATCAAACAAAGTTTCAAAGAACAGTGTTTTTGCGTTAGAAATCGGGGAATCGTAGGGAACCAGCGCAATTTCTCCCAGGCGCACCGCATTCGGATCTTCGGCAAAGAGGGCTTTCAACGTCTCGCCTCCTTGTTTGGCTTCGTAGGATGTGACGGCACCCTGTTCAAAGTGAAGGACAAAATCGCGAATGAGGGTTCCGTTGTAGGCCAGCGGAAGTGTCGCGACGAGAGTGCCATTCACCCCCTCGCGGTGCGGAACGGAAAAGACTTCTTCGGTGGGAATGTTGGGCAGAAACTCGGTTCCCTTTTTGTTTTTGGATGTGGCAGCCATCCAGAGATGCCCTTCGGGCAGACGCACCTCCAGATCGGTGCCGTTGGACGAGGTGTAGTGTACTGAGGAAAACTGGTAATCGTTCAGGATGGAAGCATGTTTTTCCAACCGATTGAGGTGCTCTTTCCAGGCTTGAATGGGGTCGGGCTCGTTCATCCGGCAGACGTCCAGAATCTGCGCCCAGAGGCGCTCATAGGCTTCTTCCGGATCGCTCAGATCCGGATAGACTTTTTGCGCCCATACGGGATTCGGGACCGCAACGACGCACCATGAATTTTCATCGTTCAGGGTGTAATGCTGAAGAGGTTGAAAGGCACGATTATGCGCCATGGAGGCGCGCTGAATGCGCTCCATGGGGATGCCGTTGAGTAGTTCCGGATCGTCGGAGAGCACGGCGATACGATTGGCGCCTTTATCATAATAATATTTCAGCCGTTCGACGGAAAACGACGGAACATCTTCCAGCGTATCCATCGGCGCATGTTCAAAACGCAGGCGAGAGAGAACATCATCACGCCAGTCCATGATGATATCGCTGGCACCCCGCTCATAGGAGTATTGTGCGAGCAGGCGGACAAATTCCGCCGCGGCGACCGGCGCGGCGATCAAAACCGGCTCGCCGGGCTGAATGTTGATGCCAATTTCGATGACCAGTCGTGCGTATTCTTTGAGGCGTTCTTCTTGTTGCATCATGAACCATCCTTTCGTCATGCCGTCGACGAACAACGGCAGGTGGGGTAAGATAAAATGAAATGTTTGCGAAAACAAACATCACGATTCCTGTTTATTATACTGCATGTCGTCGTTCTGCCGTATGTTGGAATTCTGCTGCCGGTCGCCGTTCTGCCGTATGTTGGAATTTTGCCGTATATCGGAGTTCTGCAGTAGATCGGAATTTTGCTATATGTCGCAGTTCTTTCGTATGTCGGAATTCTGCTGTAGGTCGGAATCGATGATTCAGCAGAGCAGATTCCAGAAGAAGGAATGAACATAGAAGGAATGAACATAGAAGGAATGAACGTCGGCTCGGGATATGAAATGGATCCGGTGATTAAAGAGGGAGAGGAAGGAAGAAACATGGAAAAGATCATGACGCGGGCAGAGGTGCCCGAAGAGCAGAAATGGGATTTACGTGCGCTGTACGAGACGCCGGAAAATTTTGATCGGGCGCTGAATCAGTTGGAACGGGACACGGATGCGTTTGTGTCGCGTGTGAGCGGTCGGATTGATTCGGCGCGGAAAGCCAATGAGGCGCTGGATGAATACGGGAAGCTGCTGGTGGAGACGCAGAAAATCGAGACTTATGCCATGTTGAATGTGGAGGCGGACACAACCGACCGGGTTCATGCCCGACGCGAAGCCAATACGATGTCCCGTTTGGCCAAATTAGGTGAGAAAACGGCTTTTTTGGATTTGGAGCTGGTCGCCCTGCCTCCAGAGGTGTTGAAAGAAGCGGAGCAGAATCCCGCGCATGCCCGAACCTTTGCGCGCCTGATCCAGCGGAAAGCCCATATGTTGCCGCTGGAGACGGAAGCAGCGCTTGCGGCGCTGGCTCCGGCGCTGGAGTCGCCGTATCAGATGTATAACGATATCAAATTTGGAGATATCGTCTTCCCAGACTTTGAAGTGAAGGGGAAGAAGTATGAAATGACTTATGCCGCATTCGAGAATCGCTATGAGACAGATCCGGATCCGGCGGTGCGCCATAAAGCTTCAGAAATTTTTTATCAGGAACTCTCGCACCATTGTCATGCCACGGCTTCGGCATACAATGCGCAGGTGCAGCGCGAAAAGATTGAAGCGACGTTGCGGGGATACGATTCGGTGTTTGATTTTCTGCTTGCCGACCAAGAAGTGACACGGGAGATGTATGACCGGCAGATTGATACAATTATGGAGCGCCTGGCACCCATTATGCGTCGCTATGCCTTGCTGCTGCAGAAGGCGCATGGTCTGGAAAAGATGACGACCTATGACCTCAAGGTGGAGTTTGATCCGTCCTATGCGGCGGATATTTCTTATGAGGAAGCCTCGAATGAGATTCGCGATGGTTTATCCTTATTAGGCTCGGATTACGTGGAGATCATGGATCGTGCGTTTCGCGAGCGCTGGATCGATTATGCGGAAAATCGCGGAAAGCGGACGGGCGCCTTCTGTGCGGAGGTGTATGGCGCGCATCCGTACATTTTATCCAGTTTCAATGGAAAAATGGATGAGGTAGCGACGCTGGCGCATGAGCTTGGCCATGCGGGTCAGGATATCCTGACGACGAAGGCGCAGAGCATCTTTGATGCAGAGATGTCGATGTATATTGTGGAAGCGCCGTCAACCACCAATGAGCTCATCATGGAAAATTATCTGCTTCAGCATGCCCCGGATGAGCGTGGGCGGAAGTGGGTGATTTCGCAAATGATTTCTAAAACCTATTTTCATAATTTTGTCACTCATCTGCTGGAGGCGGCCTACCAGCGTGAGGTTTATCGGATGGTGGAAAAGGGAGAGTCAGTGGATGCGGAAACGCTCTCGGGAATCTACCGCGATGTCTTGACGCGGTTTTGGGGCGATGCGGTTGAAGTGGAAGAAGGATCGACGCTGACCTGGATGCGTCAGCCGCATTATTACATGGGACTTTATTCGTATACGTATTCTGCTGGGCTGACGATCGGCACGCAGATGGCGCTGCGGCTGATGAGTGAGGGAGAAGCGGTCGCCAAGCAGTGGAAGTCCTTCCTCGCGTCCGGAGGATCCAAGAATCCCGTGGAACTTGCTGCCATCGTCGGCGTGGATATTACGACGGATGAGCCATTAAACCGGACGATTGATTACATTGGATCTCTAGTGGATGCGCTGGAGTAGCGCTTCTCGTTCTCCCGCTCATTCGTTTGCTTGATCTGATTGCGGTGCGGCGCGTTCCGAACATGGAGTTCGGGTCGCGCCGCGTTTTTTTGAACAGCGGCGGGCTTTTGGAAGAAGCTTCGTTTTTTGAACAGCGGCGGACTTTTGGAAGAAGCCGCGTTTTTTGAATAGCGGCGGGCTTTTGGAAGAAGTTTCGTTTTTTGAATAGCGGCAGACTTTTGGAAGAAACCGCGTTTTTAATCAGCGCCGCGCTGTTTCAGAAATTGATGACGCGCGCTGGCTAGTTTACGACTGTTTTTAAGGAAAAGGCGGAATTTTTAAGGATTAAGTCCTAAAGCTGCCTTTCGGGCCGCTTTGACAGCAAAGGAAGCAGCAAGGAGTCGATGAGGTAGTCTGCCCACTGTGTATCGAATCCCGTTCCCTCATATTCCCGCGTCACGATGAGCCGCTCGCCGAGGTGGATGCCATGTGTTTCGTAAAGGTGGAGTTTTTGGAACGCGCGCGCTCTGTATTTTGGATCGCTCATCATGCCCAGATGCTCCCAATAAACTTCCTGTTGCTGTGTTTCGTTGAAGAAGGTAAAGTCAGGATATAGAGTGGTGCCCGGCGCGAGGACGAGTTTGCATTCGTATTTATATATAATGTTGCGCGCGGCATACCGATCAGCCAGAATTTTCTCTGTTTTTGACCGGACGCGCTCCTGACGATCGGTGTAATGCAACGTCAACACGCCATCAAAGCTCAGAGATTGATAAGGAATGGCTTTCCATTGCTCGGCAGTCATCTCAATCGGAGTGACCAGCTGCTTCCGTCCGGGAGAAAGATGATGATAGATATTCATGATCTCATCATCATGAAAGGTCTGGTTCAGCGATCGCAGGTGCTTCAGCGTCTTGCTCGCTCTGCGTTGCACTTGTTGAAGGTATGAGCGTTGAGCGAGCGCCTGAGCTTCCGGGCGCTGGCTTTTATTTAAATAGACACGCCGTTTCTTTCCTGTTGTTGGATCCGTTGAGAGGCGGTAATACTCATACTTTCCGTGGTTTACTTTGGTTTCAAGCATATCCGATGCATGATCCGCCGTCGCCTTGCTGACCCGATTCAGAATCTGTTCATACCGTGTTTCCTGAGCTTGAAGCATTTGTTTGAAGGATTGCATCCAACACCGCCTTTCTGAGTTTTGGCTCATTCACGTTCTTCTCCCAGAGTAGCGAAATTTGAAAATCAGAGTATCCTCATTTTCAGACCATGTGGAGGATCTTGATTCATTTTGTCATGGACTGGATCCAAAAATTCATCAAACGTATCAACAGGTTCTGCAAATGCATCATACGTGTCGCAAATATATCACAAAGGTCACGCAAATATACCACAAAGGTCAGATGATGATGAAGAATGGGACGAAAGGACGACGAGCGGTTGGTTTCAGTGGAAAAAGCGGGATTATGTAATACCCACTGAGGCCGCTGCCGCTTTGCCTCAGTGAGAAAAGTGAAATTTGAGCAAAACCCACTGAGCTCGCGGCATATGGTCTCAGTGAGAAAGGCCGGATTTGCGCGAAACTCACTGAGTCTGCGGCACATGGCCTCAGTGAGAAAAGTGAAATTTGAGCAAAACCCACTGAGTCGGAGGCGATTTGATCTCAGTGGGTCAGGTTGGATTTGAACAAAACCCACTGAGCCCGCGTCACATGGTCTCAGTGAGAAAAGCCGGATTTGGGCGAAACCCACTGAGTCGGAGGCGAATTGGTCTCAGTGGGTCAGGTCGAATTTGAGCAAAACCCACTGAGCCTGCGGCCCATGGTCTCAGTGAGAAAAGCCGGATTTGTGCGAAACCCACTGAGTCTGCGGCCCATGGTCTCAGTGTGAAAAGTAGAATTTGCGCAAAGCTCACTGAGCCGAAGGCCGTTTTCCAAGAATTTTGCGCATTAAATTGCCCCCAAACAGTTCGACGGGGGATCGAACTGTTTGGGGGCTCCTTTTCATCAGCCGCCGAGGTAGGCTTTTTTGATTTCCGGGGAATTCAGAAGATCTTTTCCGCTGCCTTCCATGACGATGCGACCGGTTTCCATGACATAGGCGCGATCCGCGACGGACAGCGCTGCGCGGGCATTCTGCTCAACTAGAAGGATTGTGGTTCCATCTTGATGCAGACGCCGAATGATTTCAAAAATTTGTTCGACAATGATCGGCGCCAGTCCCATCGACGGTTCATCCAGCATGAGGACGCGCGGTCGGGACATCAAAGCGCGTCCGATGGCCAGCATTTGCTGTTCACCACCGGAGAGCGTTCCGGCAATCTGCGTTCGGCGCTCTTCCAGACGCGGAAACAGGCGATACACTTGTTCAAAAGAAGCGGCGATTTTTTCCTTATCATTTTTGAGATAAGCGCCCATCTCCAGATTCTCTTCCACGGTCATGCGGGCAAAAATGCGCCGCCCTTCCGGCGCTTGCGCGATGCCATGCGAAACCACTTTGAACGCGGGCATGTTCGTCAGCTCCAGATCGGCAAATTGGATGGATCCGCTTTTTACTGGGAGCAGTCCGGAAATCGACTGAAGGGTTGTGGTCTTGCCTGCGCCATTCGCGCCGATCAGCGTGACAATCTCGCCATCGTAGACATCAAACGAGATGTTTTTGATGGCATGGATGGCGCCATAATAGACATTCAGGCTGTCGACATGCAGCAGAGGAGCGCTGGACTTATTCATGCTCCGCCCCCTTTCCGAGATAGGCTTCAATGACCGCTGGATTGTTGGAAATTTCCGAGGGAGTGCCCTTGGCGATAATGCGGCCAAAGTTCAAGACGGCAATACCTTCGCAGATGCCCATCACCAAATTCATATCGTGCTCGATGAGGAAGATCGCAATCTGAAAACGGTCACGGATACCCACGATATTATCCATTAATTCGGCAGTTTCGGATGGGTTCATGCCGGCAGCAGGTTCATCCAGCAAGAGAATTTTCGGCTTGGTGGCAAGCGCGCGGACAATCTCTAGGCGGCGCTGTGCGCCGTAGGGCAAAGAGCCGGCATCATGGCTGGCGAGACCTTCCAGATTGAAAATGGACAGCAAATCCATGGCACGCTCGCGCGCTTCACGCTCCTGCTTCCAGTAAGATCCCAGTCTTAAAAAAGTAGGAAGCATGCGATAGGTGTAGGAGTTGTGGAGCGCGATCAAGATGTTATCCAGCACGCTGAGATCCTTGAAGAGACGGATGTTTTGAAAGGTTCGGGCGATTCCCAGTTGGTTGACCTGCGGCGTGGAGAGGCGAAGCGCGTCATGCCCGTCAAGCAAGATGGTTCCGCGTGTGGGATCATAGACGCGGGTCAACAGGTTAAAGA
>JAEXBN010000008.1 GCA_023394045.1 Bacillota bacterium
AGGCAGGCAGGCAGGCAGGCAGGCAGGCAGGCAGGCAGTGATCAGTCTGTCTATTTGAGCGGACAATTTTCAGGAAATCGGCGGGAGAATACCGAAAAAATCGGTGTACTCCTGCCTTTTTTTGTGGTGCTCAACGGAGAAGCGTATCCGTGTGAAGCACGGCAGGGACAACGAGAAGGCGTGGCTTAGCAGGGGCATGGAGAAGAAGGAGAGAGGCTTAGAACGAGAACAAGTACCGCGAACGGTCAACAAATGGTCATCATCGGATGATCAAAGGAAAGGAGAAAAGCCATGAAGAAGTCACGAATAAAGATTGGCGGCATCGTGCTGACGCTGCTGTTGGCGCTGATCACTTTAGGTGGGATAAAAAACGTTTCTGCCGAAGGAGAAGCGCCAGACAAGCTTTCGATGAGTCTGGAGATGGATTTTCATAGGATGGGTGTGGATGGGGGACATGCCTACCCGGGGATTCCGGGACGGCTGGTTCCGGAAGCGGATGAGATGTGGCAGAACCTTCCGATCACCGTGGAAGATGAAGCGGGGCACAAGGTGGAAGTTCCCAAGGAATTTCTTCCTAATACGTTCATGAGAGCAGCCGGAGAATGGATCGATGGCGAAACGCTCACCATCACCATAGAGCCCGAAGGGATCTTGGATGAGTATCATATTTCATGGGATGAGCGGTACGAATATCCATCCCCAACGCGCTACTATCAGTTCAAAGCGACCTTCCATAAAGAGCGCCCTACGATACGAATTCAGTTTGGGTACATGGATGTGAAATTTGATTTGCAAGGCGGAAATATCGATGGGAACACCGATCCCATCATCCACCGGGTGAAGAAAGATAATAGCGTGGAGTTTCCCGCTGATCCCGTGAAGGACAATCTGCAATTTTCCGGATGGTATACCAAAAGACCGACGGAAAATAAAGGAAATCCTGTGTCGGATCCGGGAAAAGTGTATTATTGGACACAAGAATCGGGATTTTCCGATTACGATCGGGATTGGCTCCTATGGAATGATCAGAAAGTTGATCCGCTCTATGACGATGTCTTTTTGCTTCGCGCAGAGTGGAGTGCCAATGTGACCTTTGATGCGAATGACGGATCCTTTGATGCCGCTGGGGAAGAGAAAACAAGAACCGTTCAAGTCAAAGAGGGCGAAGCCGTTTCCAATCCGGAGGCACCCAAAAAGCCATTGGCCGAATTCGTCTCGTGGCAAACCGAAGACGGCAAGGACTACGATTTTGGCGCTCCTGTGACCGGAAATCTAGTGTTGAAGGCAAAATGGAACGACTATGCGAAGCCGGAAGTTCAGGATGTGACCGTGAAAAAAGGCGGGGAGGTCAACCCAGAGGACTTCATCCAGAATGTCCCGGATCTCCCGGAAAGCACTAAGATCACTTTTAAGGAAGATCCGGATACGAGCACGGTCGGAACGCACGACGTGGTCATCGAAGTGGTCTATCCGAATGGGGAGAAGATCGAGGTGACGGGTAAACTGTCGGTTGTGTCGGCCGACACGCCGGTGATTAACCCGCCGGTGAACCCGGGGACAGAGGATCCGCAGAAGCCGAAGCCGGGTGAGACGGACAATCCTCAGAAGCCGAAGCCAGGTGAGACAGACGATCCGCAGAAGCCGAAGCCGGGCGAGATAGACGATCCGCAAACGCCCAATCCTGACGATCACGGGAAAACGGAGAATCCTACGACAGATGATACAGGAAACACGCAGGAGCCGGGGACGGTAAACAGCGTTCCGGAGCTTGAGGTGAGCGATAAGATCATCACCCAGGGCAGCGAGCTGGATCTGAAGGATTTGGTGGTGTCGGCGACCGATGCGGAAGATGGAGATCTGAAGGATCAGGTAGTGATCGCCGATGATGGCGGTTTTGATCCGGACAAAACGGGAACGTATATCATTACGATTCGCGTGAGCGATCAAGACGGGGCGAGCGTGAGCAAACAGGCGACCGTTGTCGTCGCGGCAAAGCAAGCACCGGCTGAGAAGAAGAACCAGAAGCCGACGCAAACGAAACAAGAGGTTGCGCCGAAGACCGGCGATGAGGCAGCCATCGCAGGCTACGCGCTGCTGATCGGGCTGTCAGGGGCGCTGTTCGCTTCGACCGTACGCAAGAAGAGAACGAAAGCCAACTGATCGTTGCGACGGTCCGAACGGATCGATGAAGAAGAGGGTCCGCCATACGAGCGTATGGCGGACCCTTTCTTTTGGAATCCTTGTCCCCTTTTTGAAAGTCATGATACTATGAATGTGACATATCCCTGATGGACAACATATATTCTTTATTGGATAGAAGCCATTCGATAGGTAGAAGCGGAGGTAGTATGAGCAAAGAAGAAAAATTCATCCCTTCTGTGCAATCCAAATTGCGGCACCAGATTTTGAAGATGCCGGAGGAGATTCGCCGGGCGAGCGGCATTGTGATCTATGGGAGACGGATTAAGAGTCTGGTTTTTACGACGGATTTAGCGGTCATCAAAAATTGCGATGCCGATGCGGTCTTTGCGGTCTATCCGTTTACGCCGCAGCAGGCGATCAGCGATGCCATTATCAAAGCGTCGTACACGCCTGTGTTTTGCGGGGTGGGCGGCGGAACCACCAAGGGGATGCGCACCGTGCGGCTGGCGAAAGACGTGGAGAGCCAAGGCGCCATCGGCGTGGTGCTCAACGCGCCGATCACCAACCTCAATCTGGCAGCAGTCTCCAAGTCGGTCGATATCCCCGTGGTCATCACGGTGATCAGTGAAGACACGAATATCAGCGGACGGTTGGAATCGGGCGCGGCGATTTTGAATGTGGCCGGAGGCAAAAACACCAGCAACATCATTCGAAAAATCCGTCTGCAATATCCCACCATTCCGATTATCGCCAGCGGCGGCAATACGCCGGAGTTGATTTTAGAAACCATTGAGGCCGGAGCCAATGCGATCACCTATACGCCGCCGACACCAGCGGTGCTCTTTAAGGACATGATGGCACGATATCGGGACGAGGCGGAATAGTCTTCAGGAGAAGAGGACAACGCACGGGTCAGGGTATTGAGGATTTCGTTCAGCTTGGCACGACCCGTATTCGCATGGATGGAGTGATGGCATTTGTCCAGCACTTCATCCATGACAGTTTCTCACTTAGACCCCCGGGTCCTTTTTTATGCTCTTCAACGACAGCATAGGAACTAAATGTGAGTTCCGAATTGATAGGCCTTTTTCGTAGTCATGTCTGTAGCAACCTTTTACGATAACTTGAGGCGCTTGAATATCAAGTCGTAATACTGATCTTCCAGATATGACGCAAAAGATTTATCCTTACGTACCAGCAGGATCCCTCCCCTAATTATGTTTTCTAATTTCTATGTTAGTCCTCATGGTCTTTGAGGTGCGATATTTTGATTTGAACATCTCTGCACGGCAAATTTTGACTTGTCCGTGCAAATATAACTGGTTCAGTTTTAGTTTGTCCTGAATAGAATATTATGCTTGGGACTTGTGTGTTATTCTCCTCTTTGCTGATTTTATGGCACAGGGCGGTCAGTTTGGCTTTGTTCATGCAAGCACCTCCATGGTCTGATGCACCTGATCCGTCATGCCCAGTCTTTTAGCCATGAGATAGAGAAGGTGGATGTCTCCTTGTCGGGCGTATCGTCTAAGCGCTTTGCCAAAAACTTCCGGCTCTATCCGATCACGTCCCGCGATCAGGTCACAGATTGTGCGTTCCGCATTAGTGATCTTGACCGGATTTCCATATCGGGTCTTTACGGGCTCGATGCCAATTCCAAAATCAGCCGTTTTTACATAATGCACGATCACCTGTTCGGGCTTTTGATTGAACTTGTAATGCGCATTCACGCTGACGTGAATCTCCTGCGGAATCTTATCAGTCATATCAAGAAGGTATAGAGCGGTTTCATAGGAAAACACGGATTTTTTATACCGATCTTGAAACCGTGCTAGTTCGTGATAATCGCCTTGATCACTCATATACATGTATGACGTGTGCTAGAATGAACAAAGGGAGGGCGCCATGGGATTTTTACAAAATTTTAGACAGTTGATTGCCACCATTTCGGTGACAGATGTCATCGATATTTTGGTGATTTCGGTCATCATCTATTATCTCATTCTGCTGGTGCGGGAGACGAGGGCGGAACAGCTGATTAAAGGGTTTGTCGCCATTCTTGTCATTGCCCAGCTGAGCAGCTGGCTGAATCTTCACACCGTGAACTGGCTCTTATCCAATGTTCTGACGGCGGGATTTATTTTAGTGATTGTGGTTTTTCAGCCGGAGATTCGCCGCGCCTTTGAGCGCTTGGGACGATCGCAGGGATGGCTGAACAATCTCGTTGGGGGAAATGAAGTACAGGAAACCAGCTATCGCGACGAGGAGATCGTCCGGGCATGCACCTCGCTGTCACGCCAGAAGATCGGGGCGCTGATCGTCTTGGAAGGAAATACCGGTCTTGGCGATATCGATACGGGGACGCAAGTGGATGGGCTGGTGACCACGGATCTGCTGATCAATATTTTTATTCCCAACACGCCGTTGCATGATGGCGCCGTGATTGTCCGCGGCGACCGGATTCTGGTTGCCGCAGCGGTGTTGCCGCTGACGCAAAACAAAAATCTGGATCGCGAGTTGGGGACAAGGCATCGTGCGGCGCTTGGAATTTCGGAGCGCTCGGATGCGCTGGTGGTCGTGGTCAGTGAAGAGACAGGGAATATTTCGATTTGCCAGAATGGCCGCATCTCTCGCTTTATGGATGAAGATTCGCTGAGGGAAGCGCTTCGTGAGTTCGGCGAAGGGCCAGCGACCGGGGGGAGCATGGGGAAAATTAATATGATTCTTTCCGCTTTGCGCCGGCGTCCGCCGGATCAGGTAGAAGCCGATGAGGGTGGCGCTTCCGGAGAATCGCCGAAAAAGAAAAAAACGGCGGATGAGGAGGCTCCTTTGAAGGAGTCCTCTCTGATGCTGAAGGAGCTCTCTCTGGCGACAAAGGAAAGCCCCCTGATGGTGAAGGAGGATCCGCTGAGGATATCCGAGAGGGGATCAGGCGCTGAATCGGCGAGGAAGGAGGAGAGCCATGGAACTTCTCAAGAATAACTGGAAGTGGAAACTGACCTCGCTGATTATCGGGATTCTCATGTGGAGTTATATTACCGCTGGCGTGAATCCGACGCAGTCCATGACGCTTTCGGATATTCCGATTACGGTTCAGAATCAGGATGACCTGACCTCCAACAGCGAACAGATCACGGCGATGGAATTCGACCGCGTCTCCCTCAAGGTGACCGCGAAACGGAATGAGCTTTCGAATCTCAATCGCAATACGGTCACGGCGTCGATTGATGCGTCTCGACTGGAAGAAGGATCGCAGAGCGTTTCCGTGCATTTTGTGGCGCCGGCCAATGTGGTGATCAACGAGACGTCGTTTGACCGCATGCAGGTGACGGTGGAAAAGATCGTGACGGGCGAGCGCAAGGTCGTGGTGCAGCAGGAAGGAACGCTTCCGAAACTGTATGTGCTCAATGGGCTATCCGTGACACCGGAATATATTGAGATTTCCGGTCCGAGGTCGCTGGTGGATAAGGTGCATCATGTCGAGGCGAAGGTGCGTCTGGACGGCTTGACGGAGGATACCTCGTCGAATGTGACGGTCGTGCCGGTGGATCAGCATGGAAATACGGTGAGCGGCGTGACGCTGTCTTTGGGGGCGGTGAATATTTCCGCTCTGATCGTGAAACAAAAAGAAGTTCCTATCAAGTTGGTGTTCACCGGGCAGTCTCCGGAGGGGCTGCGTGTGCGTGAAGCGACGATTGCGCCGAAGACGGTTTTGGTGATGGGGAGTGCTAAGGATGTGGATGCAGTGTCCTCGCTCAGTACGGTGCCCCTAGATCGAAGCCAGATTGTAAAAGATGGCGCGGTTCCGGTGAAGATTGTCTTTCCGGATGGGATCACGCCGGTCAACGATGAGGTGACCTATAATGCACAGCTGACGTTTGAAACGCAAGAAGAGCGGACGGTGAATGTTCCCATCGAACGGATCAAGTATCAGAATGCGGCGGGGTTGGCGGCACAGGTGACGGATGAAGCCAAGCAGATCGCCGTGCGCATCAAGGGATATGGGAGTGATCTTGATGCGGTCAGCGTCCAGAACCTGGAGCTCAGTGTCGATTTGAAGGACTTGCAGCCCGGCTTGCAGTCGGTGCCTGTTCATGTTGCTTTACCGGAAGGGATCACGTTCGTTTCGGCCACGCCGACACAGCTTCTAATGAACATCACCAAAAAATAGAAATAAAAGGGGGGCATGATGAATCTGTTGGGCTGGATGCAGTCGATGATGGAGGGGAACTTCAGTGTTTCGCAGCAGGAGGCGCAGCGCATGATGGACGAAGATGCGGCTCTCTGCGTTCTTGATGTGCGGACGAAGGAGGAGTTCCGTCAGGGGCATATCCCCAAAGCGAAAAATCTTCCTCTGCAGAGTCTTGAACATCTGGCCGCCCAGGTGCTTCCCAATCCGGATCAAAAGATTTTGATCTATTGCCGTTCGGGCGCTCGTGCAAAAACGGCGGTTCGGGTGCTCAGACAGATGGGATATACGGATGTGATGGAATTTGGCGGTCTGCTGACCTGGAAGGGAAAACTGGTAAAATAAAAAGCCAGAAAAACAGAAAGCGAATGAACAAGCTGATGAAATCGAAAACCGGTGAAATCGCTTCAAGAAATCGCTTCAATAAGAAGTCGACACCATAAGAAATTGGTACCGTAAAAAATTGGTGCAATAATAGGCGCAATAAAAAAGACGGCACGAAAAGGGTGCGTCGGGTGCGAAGCAGAACGGTTCTTCATCCTGGACAATCAGGAAGGGGATGCCGTTCAACACCCGGCGCGCTTTTTTCATTTTTTTCCATTGCGGTTCATGTCCGCATGATGGTCGGATGGCTTTTCTCCCTGCAGCGGATCGGATTTCAGCGCTTCAAGGATGGGCGCAGCGGCAGGGGAACGAAGGAAACGCATCGTTGTGGGGGGCACCATCTTTTCGACGGAGTCCAGATTTCCCGCCGCAAGAAGATGTCGGACCGTAGAGGCGGCGATGGGGGCGCCATCGCAGCGGACGCGGGGCATGATCTGAAGATCAATGGGCGGTGCGGAATCGGCGGGAGACGCAAAGGTTTTGCACATCGCTTCGTTATATGCGGCGGTGGTCGGGCTGAACGGCTCTTCGCCGACAAAACGCACGCTGATGTTCAGGGCGCGGGCGATGTGAAAGCGAAATAGCCGCGCGTCCAGGGCGGCTTGAATTTCTGTGATAGGGGACTCTTCTTTCAAAAAATAGGAAGGGAAGGTCGCCGCCGAGACGAGATAAGAATCGGTCTCGTGCAAGATGAGGCGCTTCAAATGCGCGGTTCCTTCCGCCACGAGGCGCTTGCGCACGGCGGTTGGAAAAACGGACACATTTTCGCTGACCACGAAAAGATGCAGCAGGGAGCATTGCCGTGCGGCGGTTTCGATGAGTGCGAGATGTCCCTTGGTGAACGGATTCGCGTTCAGGACAATGGCGCCGATGGGCATTGTGGATCTGGGAACGGAACCAATGGGCATTGCGGAGCGGAAACCGGCGCTGATGGGCGGTTTTTTCTTCCGTGTTCCTTCTTTGGGGGATTTTTCCTTTGGAATTTCTTGCAGGATTCCTTCTTTCGGGATTTCTCCTTTTAGAGACTCCATTTTTTTCACAGACTCCAATTTGAGTGACTCCAAATAGTCCGTGAAGTGGGAATGCGGACGCTCCATGAAGACCAGCTCTTCTCCGACCCGTTCGACCGCCTGAAAGCCAAGCCCGGTAAAGCTTCGCTCGGCGGAAGGTTTGGTATAGACAAAGAGGTGGGGATAGCCTTTTTGGAATAACTCCGTCATGACTCCCGACAGGAGTTCATTAAAAATGGCTCCGCCACGATAGGTCTCGGCGACAGCGACACATTTGATGATGTTCTGGTAGCAGGAGGCGGTGGCGATTAAGGTTCCCTCGTCTTCCAAGCCGTAAACGGCATCGACCGTTTTTTCCGGGCGGATTCCTTCGCTATGAAGCAGATGCGTCCAGCGGTCAAAGTCCCTTGGATTGCGGTCGGGGAAAAGTGTAATCATGATGCCTCCTTTCTCAGATCTTCAAGCAAACGGATGGTGGTGAACAGGTCGGCGACGCCTCCGGTGGAGAGACGAGCGGAAAGATAGGCGGCGTTGAGCTGCTCTGCCGCCTGTTCCATGCGGGGGGAGGCATCCGCGCGCTTAGAAAAGCCCTCAAAAGAGCCATCCGAAATCGCCAGCACCGCTTTGGCGCGGGACTGCATCTCCCGCAAGGTGGAGAGATTGGAACGCGCCATCGTCGTGGTATCGTCGGTGGAGGCAATGAGAGCCAGGCTCAGCCGGTCATCGTCGCGCTCCTGATCCAAGTGTGCAAAAAGGGGCTCAAACCCTTGAAGAGGGATCTGGCGGATGTCGGCGATGCCCTGTTGGTGGTAGGAGGCGGCGCGGAGCGACGGATTTTCATAATCTGCCTGCAAGGGAGCCGCCAGTTCTCGGAGATGGGCGGACAGTTCGCGGAGCTCTCCATAAAAGGGAAGACCGGCGCTCCAGGCTTCTAGGAGAAAAAGATGGAGAAATAAGAGCCCTTTGTGCGTGTTGACGCCGCCGGTCGCGTTGAACATGAGTTCTTCCAGCTCGAGGCCTCTTTTCCGCAGCGCTTCAAAGGAACGCATTGCACTCCAGTCCGTGGCACGGAAACCTGCGATCAAGGCATCTCTTGAAGCCAGAAAGTGGCGCGCGGTCATATCTTCGTGCGAACCGTTTGTCGTATAGGTGACGCAGCCATAGCCGCGCTTCCGCCGAAGTTCGCGGTCAATGGAGCGGGAAAAAGCGTGTAGATAGGGAAGAAGGGAGCGCATAGAGACCTTTCCGGATATAGAAAAACGCTACTTTACTGTGTTTGTACGGCCTTTAATGATGTGATACGGTATTCATCATAACGAAGAGAAGAAAGCGAAACAATGGGAAGAACGGCGGAAGTACGATCGAAGGAAAAAATGGGCAAATGTTTTTCTCAAGGGTGTGACGATGACGCGGATTTTTACTATAATGGATAAATGGAGTGAGCAAGGCTCGATCAAGAGGAAACCTAGCCATGTTTCCGGAAAGGCAGGAAATCACAATGAGTGAAGTCTATATTCAGGATTTAACGGTTCGGGATGGGAACCAGTCGCTTCTGGCCACGCGCATGGAGCGCCAGGATATCATTACGCTGGTTGAGGCGCTGGATAAAGTGGGATTCCATTCCATGGAGGTCTGGGGTGGCGCGACGTTTGATTCCGCCTTCCGTTTTTTGCACCAGAGCGCGTGGGACAATCTTCGTGAAATTCGCCGTGCGGCGAAAAACACCCGTCTGTCCATGCTCTTGCGCGGACAGAACGTGGTCGGATATCGCCATTATGATAACGACACGCTGGAACGCTTTATTCGTCTCACCATCGAAAACGGGATCGATATCATCCGCTGCTTTGATGCCCTGAACGATACGAACAACCTGAAAAACGCGTTTCATTTCGTCAAGAAGCATGGCGGTCATCTCCAGGGAGCGATTGCCTATACGGTCAGCCCGGTGCATAACAATGAGTTTTATGTCAAGCTGGCAAAGAAATATGTGGATATGGGTGCGGATTCCATCTGTATTAAGGATATGGCCGGAATTTGCACGCCGCAGAACGCTTATGAGCTCATCTCAGCCCTGAAGGATGCGCTGGATGTTCCTATCGATATGCATACGCATGCGACCGCAAATTCGACCGCGCTGGTCATGGAACAGGCGATGAAGGCGGGCGTGGATGTCGTGGATGGCTGCATTTCTCCGTTCTCCGGCGGCACCTCGCATCTGGCGGATGAGACGCTGGTCGAAGTCGCGAAGGTTGCCGGCCGGGAAGTGCATCTGGATATGGACGCATTGAGCGAGGCCTATGAAATTGCAGACAAGATGGCGACAAAATACATTCAAAGTGGCGATCTGCGCGCGCGTTCGCTCGTCCCCAATCCGAAAATTCTGACCTATCAGGTGCCGGGGGGCATGCTTTCGAATCTGCTGAGCCAGCTGGAAGGTCAAAAACAGGGGCACCGCTTCAACGATGTGCTGAAGGAGGTTCCCAATGTGCGCAAGGATATGGGCTATCCGCCGCTGGTCACGCCGCTGTCGCAGATGGTGGGAACGCAGGCGGTCATGAACGTCCTGTTTAATGAACGATACAAGATGGTTCCGAAGGAGATCAAGGATTACGTGCAGGGGTTCTATGGCCGTTCGCCGGCGCCGCTGAATGAAGAGGTGGTCGCCAAGATCCTGAAGGGAGCGGAACCGAAGAAGCCTGTGGATCCGGATGATTTAAGCCCAGTTTTTGAAGAGGATAAAAAAACGCTGGAATCCAAAATCGGTCGGGAGGCCACCGAGGAAGAAGTGGTTGCGTACACGCTTTTCCCGCAGCAGGTGGAAGCCTTCCTGACCGGCGCAACGGAAGAGGAAGCCAAACCGGCGGCGCCGCAAAAGGAAGCCTCTGCACAGCCGGCAGCGCCTGCGGCAAGTGCGCAGCTCACACCAGCTGCTTCCGGCGAAGCCGAAACGCTGCCGCCGCAGGTGGCGGCGATGGCGGTGGCGATGTATTTGCAGTCGGAACAGAATGCGTTTGAAATGTATCTTCCCAAGTAAGATCCCAATCGCCTCTCAAGCCAGGGGTCAATCGTCTCCCCATATGATCGAAGTCGCATACGGGAAGTAAAGCGGTTGCCCTCAATCGATTTTGCCAAAAAACGTGCCGGCAGAGTCGAAAAAAAAACGGATATCATATACAATGAGACTCGGGTTGATCCGCCATCAGGAATCGGCGGATGAATAGGAATTTTCAATGAGTAATGGAAGGGGAACAACATGCAATATGGTTTGGGCGAAGCGGTGCTGACCAGCATTTTCTCGATGATCATCGTTTTCTTGATCCTGATTATTTTGGCAGGAATCATCAGCCTGTTTAAGTATCTGGGCAGCGATGAACAGCCGGAAAAAGCGCCCGCAAAGGCGGCAAAGAAGCCTGCTGTTGCAGCAGCGGGAGCGGCGTCCGCAGCGGGAATCGATAGCCGGCTGATCGCGATGCTGACGGCTGCGTCGGTCGTGCAGGAGGAGACGCAGGGAGATGTTCGCATCATCTCTTGCGAGCAGGTTCGTTAATCAACGGTCCGATGCAGAATTTTTTTGAAGAGGGAACGCGCCCGACACTGGAACAGGTGCTGGCGCGTCGGGAAGAGCGGCGTCGGGAGATCGACGCTGCTTTTTTGTCCCCTGAGAAAGAGACATCGGCTGAATTTCCCGTCACAGCCATCCTTTGCCTCAAATTGAATATTCCAGGCCCGGTGAAATCGAATGAGATGATCGATCGGCTCTTTGATCGGGCGATTGGCGCGGTGGATGAGGCTTTTGAAGAACGCCGCTGGAATTGGTTAAAGCGGAAGATTTTACGGGCGGAGACGGGACCGGAAGCGCTGTATCTTTTGCGTCTGGATCCTCTCGAACTCAAACGAGCCATGGTGGACATTGAAGAACGGCATCCTCTCGGGCGGCTGTTTGATCTGGATGTGGAACATGCGGAGGGGATGGTTTCGCGGGAACAGATTGGTTTGGCGCCGCGGCGCTGCTTTTTGTGCGGCCGTGAAGCGAGGGATTGCGCCCGTTCCAGGCGTCACCAAGTGGTGGAAATGCAGGAGTGGATCACAAACAAGATGATCCGCGAAGGACTACGTTCGGGGGAGACCAAATGAAAACACGTCGATTTGGAGAAACGCTGATTTGCAGACTGGAACGCGGGGAAGAGATTCATGAAGCGCTGAAAGAGATAGCGCTTAAGGAGCACATTCAGCTGGGCGAGGTGCGCGCCCTGGGGGCGACAGATGATTTGACCGTGGGTTGCTATGATGTCGCGACAAAGACCTACCACAAGAATCATTTCACACAGCCGATGGAGATCACGATGCTGTATGGAAATCTTTCCACCATGAACGGCGACTATTACGCGCATCTCCATGTGACGGCGGCGGATGAAGCGGGTCATGTTGTGGGAGGACATCTGAATGAAGCGCGGATCAGTGCGACCTGCGAGATGTTCATCACGGTGCTGGAGGGAACGGTGGATCGCTTTTTTGACGAGGAGACCGGGCTCAATCTGTTCCAGTTGGACGATGCGGAACACGAGGCATAAGTGGCTTCGTTTCGAGGGCTGATTCGGTCGGCTCATGAGGATCCGTCGCTCGCGTTTGGCATGATCCGGAATCCGGTGCAGGATGCGAGCCGGCGTTTTGGAGGTTCGTGGACGATCGAGTCGGTGGAGGAAGTGGAGATGTTCCATCCGCTGGCTATGTCGGCATTTGGCGCCACCAGCCACTGTACGCTCACGGCGCTGACGGCGATCTTCCTGACGTTTCGACGGCAGGGATACATTCGCGTGGAATCGGATGAGCAGGAGTTGTTCGCGATGATTCGGGCGATTGGCGAGGCGCACCACTGGTTTCGCTCAGGGGTCGGAACTTTTCCCTGGGATATGGCTCGGTTGACTCGGCAAATTTGGAGGGATTTCGGTTACGCAGGGACAGCGAAAAATCGGTTTCTGTTTCGTTCCTCGGAAACGCTGCAACGCACGATTGAACAGGAAATTCGGGCACAGCGCCCCGGAATCATCAGTTTTACGCACGGGCGCTATCCGGATCATTCGGTCACTTTTTACGGGATACTGAAGCTCAGACGCACGGATAGGCCATCTTCTTCTGCGGCGGACGTACAAAGCTATCTTTTAATCAACGACCATTGGTCCGTCGAGCGGCGTTATGTTCTGCTGGAGCATCTTGGCGAGGGAAGAGAAACCTATTTCAGCTTGTGCCTGATGCGGCCGTGAATGGGGGCGGTGCGGAATCGGGGGCTCTGCGGCTTCCATTGAACGACGTCGTTGTGCGGCTTGGTGCAGATTTGAGGGAAGCCCATTTGGACACGGAGCACATCCGATTCCGGAGAGAAACGGAGAACAGCATGAAAATTTTTGGCTTGCAGCCGATGACCCTTTTGGATTATCCCGAAAAAGTGGCGGCAACGGTTTTTTTAGGGGGCTGTGATCTTCGATGCCCCTATTGTCACAACGCGGAGCTTTGGAGCATGGAGGCGCCGTCTTCGGAAGAAGTGAGCGAGGAAGATTTTTTTTCCTTTCTGGAGGCGCGCCGCGGTTTGCTGGATGGGGTCTGCGTGAGCGGGGGAGAACCGCTGCTGCACCGGGATCTGAAGACATTTTTGTCACGCATTCGAGCGATGGGATTCCTGGTCAAACTGGATACGAATGGAACTCATCCGGATCGCTTACAGGAGATTCTTTCGCAGCATCTGGTGGATTTTGTGGCCATGGATGTGAAACACGCGCCGGAGCGTTATGCGGAGGCGGCAGGGATTGCTGTAAAGAGGAGCGATCTGGATCAGTCGATTCATCTCATCATGGAGCACGCGCCGGATTATTTGTTCCGAACGACCCTCGTTCGCGAGTTTCATGATGAAGCCTCCATCGCCTCCATTGCGGCATGGGTTCGCGGGGCAAAGCGCTTTGATCTTCAGCTGTTTCAGCCTTCGGATTTTGTACCGGATCCGACGCTTCATGCGCCGAATCCCGAGCAAATCCAACGTTTTGAAGCGATCTTGAAACAGAATGTGGATCGAGTGGTCGTGCACCGCGCGATGTAGACTGATGCGCATCGAAAAAACTGAAAAAAGAACGTATGTGCAAAGCAAGAATGCCCATCCGCCATATGATGTCGGATGGGCGTTCTCTTGCGTTTGAGATCGTCCAGCGCCCGCGCACTGATTTTCGGGACTTGAAAACCCGACTGAATAACATGATATTGCGTATTACATTTACATCATATACAATATATAGGACTTTAGAGGCGCGAAGCGAAGCGGCGACGCGACGTTGCGGTGAATCGCGGAACGCCTTTTTATTTACTGCAATGACGAGAGGCGCAAGAGAGAAAGGCGAGTCAGGTGGAGGATGGCATGTTTGAGGTGATGAAACGGGATGGGGCGCATGTCCCCTTTGAATTAAAGAAAATTCAGGCAGCGATGCAAAAGGCGTTCCAATCGACGCAGACGCCGGTATCGGAGGATGTGTTGGAAGTTCTGGCTCTTCGAGCTACGGCGGATGCGACAAAACACGCAGATCAGAGGAATCAGCGGGGGAGCGGGGAAGATCCCGTCGCCGTCTTGGATGTGGAGTCGATTCAGGATAGTGTCGAGCGTGTTTTGTCGGATTGCGGTTATCCGGCGGTGGCGAAGGCTTATATTTTGTACCGGAAGCAGCATGAAAATTTACGCCATGTGGAAGGCACGTTGCTGGATTATAAAAAATTGGTTAATGATTATTTGAAAATCAATGACTGGCGTGTCAAGGAAAACTCGACGGTCACGTATTCCGTCGGAGGTCTCATTCTTTCCAATTCAGGAGCCATTACCGCCAATTATTGGCTTTCGGAAGTCTATGATGCCGAGATTGCGGAAGCGCATAAATCCGCAGCGATCCACATCCACGATTTGTCCATGCTGACCGGCTATTGCGCGGGATGGAGCCTGAAGCAGCTCATTGATGAGGGGCTCGGCGGAATTCCGGGCAAGATCACTTCTTCTCCGGCGAAACATCTTTCTACGCTTTGCAATCAGATGGTGAATTTCCTCGGGATTATGCAGAATGAGTGGGCGGGGGCGCAAGCCTTTTCTTCATTCGATACCTATCTGGCGCCGTTCGTCAAAGTCGATCATCTCGATCTTCATGAGGTCAAGCAGTGCATTCAGTCGTTTGTTTATGGGGTGAACACGCCGAGCCGCTGGGGGACGCAGGCGCCGTTTTCCAATATCACGCTGGACTGGACCATTCCGAATGATTTGAAGAATATGCCGGCGGTGGTCGGCGGGAAGTCGTTGGATTTTACGTATGGGGATTGCCAGAAGGAAGCGGACCTGGTGAATCGCGCGTTCCTTGAAGTGATGTTGGAAGGGGATGCGGAGGGCCGCGGGTTCCAATATCCGATTCCCACTTATTCGATTACGCGGAATTTCGATTGGTCGGATTCGACAAATAACCGCCTGCTGTTTGAGATGACCGCGAAGTATGGCACGCCGTATTTTTCGAATTATGTGAACTCGGAGATGGATCCGAGCGATGTGCGCAGCATGTGCTGCCGCCTGCGTTTGGATTTGAGGGAATTGCGCCGCAAAGCGGGCGGCTTCTTCGGATCTGGAGAGTCGACGGGCTCCGTTGGCGTGGTGACGATCAATCTTCCGCGCATTGCCTACCTGAGCCGGAATGAAGAAGAATTCTATGAGAGACTGGATCACCTGATGGATATCGCTGCGCGGTCGTTGAAGATGAAGCGCAACGTCATCACCAAACTTCTGGATGCCGGGCTGTATCCGTATACGAAGCGCTATCTGGGATCCTTTGATCATCATTTCTCCACAATCGGTCTGATCGGGATGAACGAAGTTGGATTGAATGCTTCTTGGCTGGGGAAGGATCTGCGCGATCCGAAGACGCACGCTTTTGCAGTGGATGTCCTGAATCATATGCGGGAACGGCTCAGCGATTATCAGGAAGAATATGGCGATCTGTACAATTTGGAGGCGACACCGGCGGAATCCACCACGTACCGCTTCGCTAAGCATGATAAGGAAGACTTTCCGGATATCCGGACGGCCAATGATCATGGAACGCCGTACTATACCAATTCGTCCCATCTTCCGGTCGGATCGACCTCGGATGTCTTTGAAGCGCTTCAGTCGCAGGATGATCTTCAGACGCTCTATACTTCGGGGACGGTGTTTCATACTTTCTTAGGGGAGAAATTGCCGGACTGGAAGAGCGCGATGATGCTGGTTCGCAAAATTGCAGAGAATTTCCATCTTCCGTACTACACCATTTCACCGACGTATTCGGTTTGCCCGGATCATGGCTATCTCACCGGGGAACAGCATACCTGCCCGATTTGCGGCAAAGAGTCGGAGGTTTATAGCCGGATCACGGGCTATTATCGCCCAGTGAAGAATTGGAATGATGGAAAGCAGCAGGAGTTTGCGGATCGGCGGCTGTATGTGAGCGGCCCGACGGTCTGTGAGCCGGTTTCTTCCTCCGATCGGGAAGAACGCTGCTGATCTTCATCGGAAGAGTGAAAAAGGGGCGGATGTTTCGCTTGCGGCGCAAAACCCTTTGAGCATCAAAGTAAAGAAGCGCAGTGCGGAGTAAAGGTCACTCCGGCACTGCGCTTCCGTGTTTTTCTGTCCTTCGTTTTTTGTCCTATTTTGATCCTATCAGCCCGTTTTTATGTAATCACCGAATTGTTTTGTATGGGCTCCTCAATTGTTGAACAGGCTGGCAAAAAAGTCTCCGATCGCCCGGAAGAGATTGGAGAAGAAGCCGCTGACCTCGGATTTGGTCTCCGGAGAGAGCTGGTTCCACTGCGCGTTGACCTTCTTCATCAGATCTCCGCCGGAAGAGAGCAGCTTCTGTCCCAGCGCTTTCAGGTTGTCGACCTGTTCGTCGCTGAGCTTGAGATTGGAAAATTGCTCCATCAGCCCTTTCAGGGACTCCGTATCGGCAGAAGAAAGGATGCCATTGAGGTTGTAGTTGTTGATGACCGAGTTGATAATATTCGTGATCTGATCGCCGTTGAGCGTGCCATTGTTTTCATTTTTTGCAGAAGAAATCTGCGCTTTCATCTCCGCGACGGCAGCGTTGAGCAAATCATCGGAATATCCTTCTTTGCCTTGATTGTCCTCGTTGATTTTTGCCGTGACTTCCAGTTCTTTTTGCGCGGCTTTGATGTTTTCTTCCGGAAGTGCGCCCGTTGTTCCGCTGAATGCTTTATAGACGCCAGCCAGTGCGCCGGATCCATCGACCGCTTTGACTGAAGCCACACGGATCTTCATATCGGTTGCGCCAGCCGTAATCGCCGCATTGGCATATTGCGTCGGCGTGATATGTGTAATGGTCTCCGGCGTGACGATTTCAACGCTCACCCCTTTTCCGCTTTCTTCGGGATCCAGATAGACGGAGGAATAGACTTGGTAGTAATTATAGGAGTCATGCAGCAATCCGTTCATTTCCTTGATGTTGACTTGGATTTCCAAAGATTGATCATCGACTTTCAGAAGCTGTGCGGTATGAAGCTTTTCCTGCGCCGTCAAACTTTCACCATAGGCGTATACCGGCTCGCTGATATTTTGTGCGAATGCCGCAGAACCCAGAGGAAGAAGCAGAGAAGCGGCGAGGGAAAGCGCAAGGATGCGGCGCGGACGGGAAGCGTAAGCTAAACGTTTCATAATGTTCCTTTCTGTTTCATGCATCGGAAGGATGCAATCATTGTGTTCATGCTAAAGAATGGATTTGTTTTTATTGTGTAGCTGTCGGGAGGGAAAGAGACCGCCGCTTTGCGCAAAAAGCCATGAAAAGAGACCCGCATCCGCCGGTGAGTGCTTCGTTTTTCTTGTTTTCGGATCGGACAGCAGATATAATAAAAGAAAATTTGTTCGTTTTGATGTGATGCGATGAGAAATGAGGTCGGTGATGGGACAGAACCGCGAGCAGCGTCGTGCCATGATGCTACAATACATTCTTCGCTATTGGGATGAAAAAAAAATCGGTCCATCCTTTCGCGATATTCAGCAGGAGTTGAAGATTCGCTCCACTTCGACCATTTCGGCGGATATCCATGCGTTGATTGATGCGGGAGCGCTGCAGATGGAAGAAGGTTCCTATCGTTCGCTGCGCCCGGCGGAGCAGGTGTCGCCCGCGCTGGACGATTCGGACGTTTCTGTGGCGGATGAGCGGACGCGTCCGCTTCCCGTTTCCGCATCTCGTGATGATGTATATGATATCCCGCTTTATGGTCGGGTGGCTGCCGGGGATCCGATTTTTGCGGATGATTATACCGAAGAATCCGTTCCCCTTCCGGCATCCTTTTTCCGCAATGATGGCGCGGATTATTTTCTTCTTGAAATTCGGGGAGATTCGATGATCGAAGCGGGGATTCTCGATGGCGATCATGTGATCGTCCGCCGCCAGAATACGGCTCGAAACGGACAGCAAGTGGTGGCGCTCATTGAAGACTCTGCGACGGTCAAGACCTTTTATCAACGCTCCGGCTATATTGAGCTGCATCCGGAGAATCCCCTATACGATCCCATCATCGTCAGTGAATGTCGGATTCTTGGTGTGGTGTGCGGGTTGTACCGCCTGTATTAACGTTCTTATTCTTTTTTACTTCTCGTCGCTGGACATCTCGGAAGCAGGGGAAAGGGAACGTGTGAGAGTCTCTTTTCGCTCCTTCACCCATTCCGATACCCCGTCCAGCAGATAGAGCGAACCGCTGGCGACAAACCAGGAATCCGGATGTTCCCGAAACGCGCGCCCCATCGCGGCTTTTGCGTTTTGCACTAAATCCTGATCCTCGACATCCTGAACCGGAACGTGCACCACGGCATCAAAGCCGCTAAATAAACGGCGCTGGTCTTCTTCGGTCAATTTCCCGTCATGCATGCCAAAGATCAGGATTTTCCGGCGTTCGCGCAGCATCGGAACTTGCCCCAACGCGTCCAGATTGGCGAGGAGCATCTCGACCGCTTGGGGGTTGTGCGCGCCATCAATGAGCACCGACGGATCCGAGGAAATGACCTCCAGCCTTCCGGGAAGGTAGGTGCGCGCGACTCCCTCGTGTGCTTTGGAGAGGATTTCGCTGGTTTCCGGCATCCGCGCCGGAAACAATTTTTGGCGGAGCGATGGATCACTCAGCAAGGTTTCCAAGGCTAAGAGTCCCGTTCCAAAATTCTGGATTTGATGGCGGCCAATCATCCGGCTTTCGTAGTTCCCGGAAAGCAGCCCGTGTTCATAGCGGAACGTTTGTTTTGGAAGATCGCCCTTTTCCCACCGGATCGCCACGTTTTGCATCATGTGAGGATCAAACATCGTCAACGGGGCATGGCGTTCTGCGGACAGGCGTTCCATAATCTGAACGACCGCCGGCGATTGGTCGCTGCTGACGCATGGGATGGCGGCGCTCATCACGCCCGCTTTATTCAAAGCGACCTGTTCAATGGTGGCGCCTAGGCGATCTTTATGATCGAGGGCAAAGGTCGTGAAGACATTCAGATCGAAGGGAAGCACAGCGGTCGCATCGGTGATTCCGCCGATGCCCGCTTCCATCACGCAGACGCGGAGATCTTGAAAGGCGATCAGCGCTTCCACGAGGCTCTTTTCAAAGTATCCCAGTTCGGGGAGATCCATCGCATGGGATAAATCGCGCATGGATGCGCGGATTCCATTGAGCACATGGTCGGAGATCGGCTGTCCCGAAATGGCGATGCGCTCATTATAAACGTGAACGTGAGGGGAGGTGAAATGGCCGATCGGCTCGTTCAAAATCGCGTGCAGTGCTTCTGCGATGACGCGGCCGGTGGATCCCTTTCCGTTGGTTCCGATCAGACGAATATAAAGGGTTCCCGGATGGGGAAGATGAAGCGCGTCCATCCAGGCCTTGGTGGCCTGCTTTTTTTCTTCCGGTGTTGTCGGTTTATGGTTCATCCGCATTCCTTTCCTGACCGCCATATCCCGCCTGATGCTCTTTGGATCTTTTTGGATATGAGGTCTGCATGATATTTTAGTCATTCGTCTGCGTTCCTTCGCCGGGCATGAGCCTCATTCGTTGGACACGAGCGCAGAGGCGATTTCCGTGAGCATCTTCTCCCAGTTTCGGGGGAAGTCGATGAATGCCGGGACAAATGAGGGATGTGTCTCAAAGGTATCCCGAAACTGAGCAATCAGACGTGTTGCCCGTCGTTGGTTTAAGAGGTGCGTCAATGCGAGGATCATGACGAAAAGGCGATAGGGGTTGGGCTCATAGTCCGGCTCCATCATTTCCATCATCACCCGGTCTTTATAAAGGATCACGCAGGCATCGCCGAAGTTGCGATTGGACAGGCGCCCGTGATGCGCGCAGGTGTTGCGCAGCGTGGTCAGCACTTTGAAAAAAGAGATCAGAGCTTCGTCGCTGCGCACCTGATAAAACGACGCCAGCATCTTGCGATCGGAGCGCTTCAGATTGGAGACTAGTTTGCTGAGCGTACCGAAGGTGATGACTTCCAATGCGACATAGACCGGGACTTTTATTTCCTTTTGCGGGTTCGTTTGGAACGAGCGGGCAAAGGGTTCGTTGGCGCGCTCCATCTCATGGTGGACATCGTTCATAAAGTGTTGATGATAGTCCTCATTGACGAAATTTTCGGCATGGCAATAGCCAAACGGACCATATTTCTGATCCAGAATATATCCGGCAAGGTTGCGCAGCTGAACTTCCACATCCGAGAGGTAATCGAAGATGAAATTCTTCAGAATGCGGTCGGCATGGTAAATTTCGTAGAGCATATCAAACGATGTCCCGGGGCGGTAGGTTCCATCCTTCTGTTTCCACATGAGTCCGTAATTTTCCAAGTGAAAGGGGCTGACTTCGCTTAAAAGGATTCGTGCCCGCTCCGGATTCGGAAGCAGCAGTCCTTCGTTTTGAACCATGCCGCGGAGTTTTGCCTCATATTGTACGCGAAGCCCGGAGTTCTGACTCATGGAGGATTCCTTTCTGTCCGCCGCCTGATCCGAATGAAGACGCGATCCGTTCAGCCATTTGAAAAACCCTGCAAAAAGGATGGGAATCAAAATGGCCCGCCGTTTTGCACTTCAATGAGAGGTGTGGCGGGATCTTCGCTTACAGTATAGCATTTTTATGAGATGACAACAATCTCATGAAGCATGACCACAATCTCATGAATCGGGCGTTTATGTTTGAAGAAGGTCGGGTATAAGATCGTTGCACAAGATTAGGCGAAAGCCAAACCAATCAGGAGGATTTTCATGGATTTCTATTATTGCCATAAATGCGGCGCATTGTACATTAAAGCGAATGAGATCGGCGAAGCAACGCCGGTTTGCTGCGGAGAAGAAACGGAGAAGCTGGTGGCCAATTCGACGGATGCTGCACAGGAAAAACACGTACCGGTTCCGACACGTGAAGGCAACAAGGTCAGCGTGGTGGTCGGCAGCGTGCCTCATCCGATGGAGGAAGTGCATTGGATTGATCTGATTGCGGTGGTTCAGGGCAGCAAAGTTCAGTCCGTGGCGTTGAAGCCGGGCGATGAGCCAAAAGCAGAATTTACGGTAGACGATGGTCCGGTCACCGTTTATGCCCATTGCAATAAGCATGGTCTCTGGGTGGCAGAGGCATAAGAAATGCTGAGGGAGCCGTTCATGCGTGTACGGTTCGCTGACGGCTTTAGAATATTTAGAAGGAAGATCGCTCCTCCACTTGCAGAGGGAGGAGCGATCTTCTTGTTTTGTCGGGGAAAGCGGGCGATGGGTTCGGAAGAAGTGGAAGAAATCGGATTCGAAAGAGTGGAAGCGATCAAGGCGTGGAAGCGCGCGTTTTTTAAGACGTTTTTTTAGGAATGGAAGCCTTGCATTTTCGATGATCATCTTTTGACTTTCGTCGATGCGGATGGGATACTTTATGAGTTCTTTTGTAGGAATTATGAACGTTTGTAGGAGTGATGAACGATTTTTGAAAAGGAGGAATATATGGATTCGATTCTGTCGTATTTCGGGACCTTCAAACCGGCGGCGGATGGAGCCATGGCAACGTTCAAGGTGGAGTATTTGACGACCTTGGGGATCGCTGCCCTGGTGATTTTTGCCGGACGATTTATCGTATCGAAGTCCAGTGCGCTTCGAAAATATGCGATTCCAGCGCCAGTCGTGGCAGGAATTATCTTCTCGATCCTGGTTTCTGTTTTTAATGCGACCAGCGGAATCAAACTGTCTTTTGATACGAAGATTGTGCAGGATCTTGCACAGAATATTTTCTTTCTCTGCATCGGCTATGGCTTTTCGGTGAGTTTGCTGAAGCGCGCCGGCGGAAAGTTGGTGGTCAATATTGCGATTGCGGCGGTCTTGTTGATTACGCTGCAGAATATCTTTGGGGTGCTGCTGGGAAAATTGATTGGGTTGCATCCGCTGCTGGCTCTGCAGTGCTCGTCTTCCGCGATGTCCGGAGGCGTCGGGACGGCGGGCGCATTTGGCCCGATTTTTGAAAGCATGGGCGCACCGGACGCGACGACGGTGGGAATCGCGGCAGGAACGCTTGGAAATATTATGGGTTCTCTGATTGGCGGTCCCGTTGCCGCCTTCCTGATTGCACGGCATGGGTTGAAGTCCGACCCGAACGATATTCCGGAAGATCATGCTTCTGGCGTGGTTCCGCCGCTGGATGCCACCCGCATGATCCGCGCTTTTGCATTGGTTCTTCTGATTGCGGCGCTGGGAATGCCGATTTACGTGCTGCTGGACAACATTCCGATGATCGAGATGCCGAAATTTATCGGGTGCCTCTTCGCCGGAGCGATTGTCCGCAATATTCTTGAAGCGCTGCATGTGGATACCTATCTTCCGGAGGTTAATGCGCAGGAAGACATGTGGCTGGAACTGTATCTGGCGCTGGTGCTGATGACGATTGATTTTACCAAACTGGCTCCGGTCGCCGGACAGATGGGAATCATCCTTCTGTTCCAAGCGGTGCATATCGCGATCTTCGGAATTTTTGTTTCGTTCCGCATGTTTGGAAAAGATTATGGTGCAGCCGTGATGACCGCTGGGAACATCGGCTGGGGCTGCGGATCCGGCTCCAATGCGGTAGCCAATGAGCGCGCCATCATGCAGGAATACGGATATCACAACACGGCCTGGGTGCTTTATCCGTCTTGGGCAGTGATTGTTGATGATATCTATAATCCGATTTTCCTGTCTCTGTTCGCCAGCTTTTTGGTTCAGGCTTTCGTTTGACCGCTGAGCGCGGGCAGCGAGACGGTTCGGAGTTTCCGTACGAATTGGGCAATACCATTTAAGCAAAAAAGATCTGCCCCGGCGGTGATGCCGGGGCAGATCTTTTTTGCTTGGGCTGCCTTTTTGGAGTTGTGTGAATCATGCGATGGAGCGGGTCAAATCGATCGCGAAAACGGATCCGTCGAAAGGGACGTCGTCCATCGTTGCAATGAGATCAACAAAGGAGAACGACGGCGCATTCCGCCGTATCCGCTTTTTTCTTAAAACGAAAAAATCTTAAGATTAAAAAGCGATACGCCCTTTCTGCTCATCATCGTTGATGCTGTAATATACGGCAAACTCTTCTGGCTTTACATAAAGATCCAGCGTTTGGATTTCGCCCAATTTATGTCCATCCATTTTCCAGTATTTTTTCGCCTGTTTTTCAGCATCTTCTAAATTGAGTTCATGACCATTCTGTTGTACAAAAATATTCATTTTCATGGTGTGCTCCTTTTTGAGTTGCGTCAAAAAATGACGAGAGATGGGTTAAAAAAGGAAAAGTGAATGCTTTTCTTGGCAAATCGTAACAAAAAGCAAAAAAAAACTCAAGAAACGTTGAAAAATCAATCGTTTTCTTTCGGGAAAATATATTAAAAAACATTTTGGGTGCGATCAATTCAATTGAGAACAAAAGAATCCTGCGATAAAATCAAAGAACCATTTTCTGGAGAATCCGGATGAATCTCCGCCGCGGGAGGATGAGATGACCATTTTTGAATTGATTGTCATTGCGATTGGCGTGTCGCTTGATGCTTTTTCTGTTGCGATCTGTAAGGGGTTGGCGGTGCAGGAGCTCAGCCTGCGCCATGGTGCGATTGTCGGCGCTTATTTTGGGGGATTTCAGGCGCTGATGCCCCTTCTCGGTTTTTTTGTGGGGACGGCTGTTGCCGACTATATCCGCGCGGTGGATCACTGGGTGATTCTTCTGATTCTTCTTGTTTTGGGGATTCAGATGCTCCGTGAGGCTTGGAATCCGGAGTCCTGCCCGACCGGCGATTTCAGCGTTCCGGCGATGCTCCCCCTCGCCTTTGCGACGAGTATTGATGCCTTTGCTGTGGGCATTACTTTTGCGGTCTTGGAGATCAATATTTTTTTTGCTGTGACGTTGATTGGATTATGCACCTTCCTGTTTTCATTCATCGGGGTGTATATTGGCCATTTTTTTGGAGGACGCTACCAAAAGCCCGCCGGAATTGCTGGCGGGCTGCTTTTAATCGGCATCGGCATCAAGATCTTTCTTCAGCATCTGGTGGCGCATATCTAAAGGCGCATCTCTCCATGAGAAAGATCCACAAAGATAAGAACAGAGGAGGACATCATGCTTCAAGTGACGGAGGAAGCTCGCCGCAGGGCAAAAGAGTTAATGGAGTTTATTGACGGCGCACCCACTGCTTTTCAGGCGGCGGAAGAGGAACAGAAGCGTCTGGCGGCAGAGGGCTTTCAGCCGCTGGCGATGGGAGAGCGGTGGACGCTGGAGCCGGGATGCTGCTATACGGTTTTATTTGGCGACGCGACTCTTTTTGCCTTTCGGCTGGCAGACGGAGACGGAGCAGCTTCAGCCGGTTTCCGGCTCATTGGCGCGCACAACGATTCGCCGGGATTTCAGGTGAAATCTCACCCCTTCATCACACGCGCAGGTTATGTCCAATTCAACGTCGAGCCTTACGGCGGAGTCATTTTACGCACCTGGCTGGATCGGCCGCTATCCCTAGCGGGTCGTGTGATTCTTCGCGACGCGTCGGCACCCGGCGGCGTGCGAAGCCAAAATGTGCGGATTGAACGCCCTATTCTGATCATTCCTTCCCTAGCGATCCATATGGATCGGGACGTGAACCGGGAGGGAGCGATTCAGCCTCAGCAGATGATGCTGCCCATTTTGATGATGGAGGATCAGGGAGAACAGCCGGATCTTTTCGGTCTGGTGGCTGCCGAATGTGGATTGAATGCGGATGAGATATTGGATGCGGATCTGTTCCTTTATGCGACGGAGAAGGGGGAGCTGATCGGAGCCAATCAGGAATGGATTTCTTCCGGCCGTCTGGATAATCTGGCGATGGCGCATGCCGCGACGATGGCATTATTGGAGGCGAGCTCTGGAAAGAACCATCAGCTCATTGCCTTGCATGATCATGAGGAAATCGGAAGCAGTACGCGTCGGGGCGCGGCATCGTCGACGCTCATGCAATTGCTTCGGCGGATCTCAAGGGCGCTGGGCGGCGATGCGGAGGATTTTGATATTGCTTTGTCGCGCAGTTTCATGGTGTCGTGCGATGCGGCGCATGCGGTGCATCCCAATCATCTGCAAGTGGCAGATCCCACGAATCGTCCGCTGCTGAACGGCGGTCCGGTTCTGAAGTATGCGGCGGCGAAAAGTTATATTACCGATGGCGAAGGCGGTGCCCGCGCTCGTCTGATCGCAGAACGCGCTGGTGTTCCGCTCCAGACGTTCCATAATCATTCTGATTTGCGCGGTGGGTATACGATCGGCGCTATGGATGAACAGTGGACGGGGATTTTGAACGCGGATCTCGGCAATCCCATACTGGCCATGCATTCGGTTCGTGAATTGGGCGGCGTGGCCGACCATGAAGCGATGATCCGCTTTCTGAAGGCGCTTTTGAGTGATGAGCGGTAAGAGGATGGGCGGCGCGAACGCGGCGTGCGGCGCTGCCTTCGGGAAGGGAGTGCGTTTGAGCCTGACCATCGATGATGTCACGGTGGAGGGGAAGGGCATCGGTCATCTGAACGCATCAAGCAAGATGCTGGACGCGAAGGGGAAAGAGCAGCTCGTCCCTTCCGACTGGGTGGGCATAACGGTTTTTGTTCCGGATACGCTTCCGGGCGATCAGGTGCAATGCGTGGTCACCAAAAGACAAAAAGGAGTGTTTGAGGC
>JAEXBN010000032.1 GCA_023394045.1 Bacillota bacterium
TGAGGCGTTGAGGCGGTGGGACTCAGTGGGAAAAGTTGGAAAGGCACAAAATCCACTGAGCCGAGGGGCGCAAGCCTCAGTGAGAAAAGCCGAAAATGTGCCAAACTCACTGAGGGCGAACGGCATACGCCTCAGTGTGAAAAGTGGAAAATGCGAGAAACCCACTGAGGCGGAGCGTGGATGGACTCAGTGTGAAAAGTCAAAAATGTGCCAAACTCACTGAGTCGAGGGGTGCAAGACTCATTGAGAAAAGCCGAAAATGTGACAAACCCACTGAGGGCGAACGGCATAAGGCTCAGTGAGAAATGATGAAAATGCAAGAAACCCACTGAGGCGCGAGGCGGCGGGACTCAGTGAGGAAAACCCCAAATGTGCCAAACCCACTGAGAGCGAATAGCACAGGTCTCAGTAAGAAAAGTGGAAAATGCAAGAAACCCACTGAGTCGAAGCGGCGTATGACTCAGTGTGAAAAGCTGAAAATGCACAAAACCCACTGAGCCGAGGGGCGCAAGCCTCAGTGAGAAAAGCCCAAAATGCGAGAAACCCACTGAGTCGGAGCGTGGATGGACTCAGTGAGAAAAGCTGGAAAGGCACAAAATCCACTGAGTCGAGGGGCGCAAGCCTCAGTGAGAAAAGCTAAAAATGTGCCAAACTCACTGAGTCGAGGGGGTGCAAGACTCAGTGGGAAAAGCTGGAAAGGCACCAAATCCACTGAGTCGAAGCGGCGTATGACTCAGTGGGAAAAGTGGAAAATGCATAAGACCCACTGAGGCGAGGCGCGGTGAGTCTCAGTGTGAAAAGCTGAAAACGCACAAAAGGCACTGAGGCGGAGCGTGGATGGACTCAGTGAGAAAAGCCCAAAATGTGCCAAACCAACTGAGAGCGAACGGCGTAATCCCCAGTGAGCAAAGCCAAAAAGGCACAGCTCACTGAGGCACGGTCGACGCAATCGCATTCGCGCGCCATGTGGAGATCAAAAAGCGGATGGAAGCCAGCATGACCGACAGCCATTTCGGATGCAAAACAAGCCTCGAGGTGGGAACAGTTCATCGATGTGGCGGATTCTTCGACGCGTCAGCGCTCGTTATTTTTTATATGATTTGTATTTCACTTATCCTTTTTTACGATTTATGTTTTGCCTAAGTCTTATTGAAGAGCCTTATTGAGGAGCGCTCGCACTGTCTTCTTGTCCGTAATATTTTTTTAGAGATTTTAGATATTGTTTTGCTAATGCCGGAAGAGGACGGTTTTTCTGGTAGATAGCGCAGAACATGCCTTTGCAGTCGGCGGAGTCCGCATAGAATTCGTCAGGAAGCGGGAGAGTCACAAGCTGCATTTGTTCTTTTTGTTCGCGTACGTCAAAGAGGCCAAAGCTGAGAAAGTCGGTGCGAATGAGCAGATCGCGGAGGGCTGCCCGGCTGGTGATTTGTACGACTTGGGACATCTCGTTGACATGAAGGCGGTTGGCGGCATCAGAATAAATATTTTCGAGAAGGTGATTGCGGGCATCAATGGCCGACTCATAAAAGACGAAGCCGTACTGGCGGATGGCATCTAGGGTGAGGGGTGTTTGGCGTGTCAGGAGCGGATGCCCGGTGCGGGCGAGAAGATAGATGGGCGAGCGGGCAATGATTTCGAAGGCGATATGGTTGCTGGAGAGAATTTCCTGGGCGGCATTCCATGAGGAATGACTGAGAAGGAGGACTCCGAGATCGGCCATGCCTGTATAAACATCGGTAATGACCTCGTAATTATTGGTTTCCGAAAAAGAACAGCGAAGCTGTTGATCGGGGATTTCTTGCAGCATCCGCACCAGGGCATCGAAAGGATGCGTGAAAGATTTGGCGGAGATGCGCATTTTTGCAGGTTCAGGTTGGGATGAAAAGGAATGTTCAAAGGAATCAATGTCTTGAAGTAAGATGCGAGCCTTTTCAATAAAATTTTTGCCATCGTCGGTGAGAGTGACGCCATGGCGGCTGCGGGTGAAAAGCCGCATTCCCGTTGCGCCCTCGCAGTCTTTGAGGACTTTACTGAGGTAGGGTTGAGAGACATAGAGATTTTGAGCGGCTTTTGAAATGGAATGACATGCTGCAATTTCAACGAGATAGCGGAGTTTTTGGATATTCATGGAAGACCTCTTTTATGGTTCAACATGGGGCGAAACAGGGATCGCGTCGGATGAAACATGGTTCAACATGGGGTGAAACAGGGTTCAGCGTGGGATTAAATGGGGTTTGCCGTTGGGTTATGTGGTGCTTTTGGGGTGGTGGCGAAGAGCTTTGCGGTAGTTTTAGCTTACGGTTGAAGTGGTCATGTTGTCCTTTGTCTCGTTTGTATAACCTTCTTGTTATGGAGTGAGAGTTCATTCGTCTTTTTCAAAATGAAATCGATTGCGTATTCTGATGATATCAAAAATTGCGTCTCTTGATGCAATCAAAGGGAGTTTGGAAGTGCAATCCAAAAAAAGTTGGAAATGCAATCCAAAAGAGCTGGAAATGCGATCAAAAGGAACTGGGAAATCGAAGGCTCCGAAATGAGGGAAAGAAAGGGGGAGATCATGGAGATTAAGACGTTGATTGAGTGGGCTGTGGAGGAAAAAAGAGACAAGATCATCGATCTCAGCAATGCGGTGTTTGATCTGGCAGAACTGGGATTTCGAGAGAAAAAAACGGTCGCAAAGTTCGTTGAGGTGTTGCGCGGCGAAGGATTTGATGTGGAAGAGGGATTGGACGAGATGCCTACAGCATTCCGTGCCAGTTATGGAACGGGACAGCCAGTGATTGCGTATTTGGCAGAGTATGATGCACTTCCGGAGTTATCGCAACAAGCTGGAAGTGCGAAGCGATGCGCAGCGGAGGGAGCGAATCCGGATGGGCATGGTTGCGGCCATAATTTGCTGGGCGCCGGATGTCTGGCGGCGGCATTGGCGCTGAAATCTTATCTGGAAGAGAATCCCGGGAAGGGAACGGTGGCGCTGTTCGGATGTCCCAGTGAAGAAAAAGGAAACGCCAAAACATTTCTTGCTAGAGATGGCTACTTTGATGGGGTGGATGTTGGATATTCGTGGCATCCCATGGATGTAAGCGGAATCGCAGGATATTCATCGCTGGCGAATGTGAGTGCATTTTTTCGATTTAATGGAACGGCATCGCACGCGGCCGCGGCACCGGAGAAGGGGCGGAGCGCCTTGGATGCAGCGGAGCTGATGAGCGTCGGGGTGAATTATCTGCGCGAGCACATCATTCCGGAAGCGCGGGTGCATTACGCCTATCGCGATGCGGGCGGGATCGCCCCGAATGTGGTGCAGAGCAGCAGCTGCGTGCATTATATGATTCGCGCACCGAAGCTGGGCGATGTGCAGGAAATTTTTGATCGGGTCAGGAAGGTCGCGCAGGGGGCGGCACTCATGACTGAGACAGAGATGAGCGTGGAACTTTATTCCGGGGTGTCGGAATTTCTTCCGAATCATATCGTCAGCGAGAGCGTCTTCCGCGCCATGGAAGCGGTGGGAATGCCGCAATTTAATGAGGAAGAACGCCGATGGGCAAGGGACTTCTTTAAGGCCAGCGATGTGGGAGAGGCACTGGAAAAGAAGATCCGCATGGTCAGGAATCGCTATGGGGAAGAGAAGCTCGCTTTCCCCGTAGACGATGCGGTGCGTCCGATCGACTGGGGCGGCACGCCAATGGCAGCATCGACAGATGTTGGCGATGCCAGTCAGGTGATGCCGATGGCGCTTTTGGTGATGGGAAGCGCAGTGATGGGAACGGCGGCGCATACGTGGCAGATGACGGCGCAGGGGAAGAGTCCCATCGCTTTGAAGATGATGCTGCAGGCGGGGAAAATTCTTGCACTGTCCGGAGCGGAGATGTGCACGCATCCGGAGTTGGTTCAGATGGCAAAAGAGGAGAGGGACAAGGCGAACGGCGGGCATTATCTCAGCCCGATTCCAGCAGACTTGAAACCGCGGCTGGAAGATGAGGATTGCGTTTGAGAGGGAGATGGAAAATTCAGACTCACATGAATCAGACAAGTCTTAATCCGACAAGCATCATCAATCCGATAAACATCAATCGATATGACAAATATGAATCAATCCGACAGACATTAACAGAGGGGAGGACAACATGACACATATGGACTTAGCCAACAGCAAGACGATGCTCTTTCTGTGCAGTGTGACGATTTTGGTGGTTTTGTTGCAGCCGGTGCTTTTTGCTCTGGTGGCGGTGAAGCGTGGGAAAGCGTTAGGAATGCCGATGGAGGAGTTGAAGGAGACGGCGCGGAGCAGTGCGGTGTTTTCCATTATTCCTTCGCTGCCGATTGTGGTGAGCTATTTGATGTTGGTTCCGCTACTGGGGCGCTATTTTCCGTGGCTGAGGCTGAGTGTTGTTGGTTCGGCGGCGTATGAAACGATGATTGCGGATCTGGCGGCGAAGGCGTTTGGGATGGAATCAATGGCGGTGGAACATATTCCTCTTCCGACGTTTATTCAGATCTTGTTTGTGGTATCGATCGGCATTCTGGGCGGAAATCTCTTTAATTTGATTTTTCTTAAAACCTATGACCGCGGGGTGGAGAAGGTAAAGAAGAGGAACGCGACGATGGTGCCGATCCTGACCGGAGCGATGCTTTTAGGTCTTTATGGGACGATGGCGACGCCCTATCTGGTGAATTTCTCAAATTTACCGGGGATCGCAGCGATGGCTGGGGCGGGAATTGCCGCCCTGATCCTCCAGCGCATTTCAGCGCACCGGCCGAAGCTGCGCGAGTTTTCGTTTTCGATCAGCATGTTGGCAGGGATGCTGTGCTGTTGCCTTTTTAGCGCTCTGATTTGAGAAAATACTTGATGTTGAGAGGCGCATTGATTTTTGAAGAAAATCTGAGCTTGTGGGTGAAGCAGGATTTGCGAGAGGGAGAATGGCGCCGGAGCGGAGCAAAAATTTGCGAGATGGAGAATGGCGCTGGAGCGAAGCAAAAATTTGTGAGATGGGAAATGGCGCCGGAGCGAAGCAAAAATTTGTGAGGGGGAATGGCGCCGGAGCGGAGCAAGAATTTGAAAGACAAAACCTGCAAGACAACACCGAAACGAAAGGAGATGGAAATGAGCCATACTAACAATACACCAAAAAGGGAAGGGGAGGTTCATCAAGCAAAGCAAGAAGGACCCGTGATCAACGTAGATCATGACCATATCTTTTTTAATAAAATTCATCGTCTGGGTCGAATGACGGTGCTGATGGCGCTTCTTTGTTTTATTGGATTGGCGTTTGCGCTGAGCTGGATTCAAGGCATACCGTTTGATGTGGCGGCGGCGCTGAAAAATGGAATTCCGATTCTTCTGATGTTTACGATTGCCGGTGTGATCGAAAACCTTTCCTTTGCGCCCATCATCGGGTGCGGGGCGCTCTATATGGCGTGTATTACCGGAAACCTCAGCAACATGAAAGCGCCGGCGGCGATTAGCGCGATGGATGCGTCAGAGCATCAGCCGGGAACTCCGCAGGGGGATGTGATTTCCATGATCGCGGTTTGTGCTTCGACGTTGGTGACCGTGAGCATTGTACTGGCAGGAATGCTGTTCTTAGCGCCGATTGTTGCACCGATTTATCACAATGCTTTTTTGAAGCCGGCATTTCAAAACATCGTTCCCGCACTGTTCGGAGCGCTTTTGTTTCCACAGATTGCGAAGGCGCCGAAACAGGCGGCGATCGCGATCCTTTGTCCCGTGGTGATTCGTTTGCTCACAGGGCCGGCCTTTTGGAGCGCAAACTCAAGTTACGTGATGGTCGGCGTGATCGCAGTGACCGTGTGGTCTTCCTGGCAGATGCGCCGCCATGGGATGATCTGATGTTGCACAACAGCTATGTTGTTTTTGTGTCCATGCTTTTGCAGGGGCGTCCGCTGCATTCCTGACCATCTTTTTGCCTCGTCATGCCGCCGCATGCGGGGGTATGCACCGATGCAAGGATGCCCATCGATCCGAATTTAAGAAAAGATTAAGAGATAGCCGGTTGTCGCGATGCGGACACCGGCTATACTAATATCAATAAAGACCATCAAGGCACTGAAAGGATCAAAAAGAAATTGAACTGTTGTTGAGGAGGCGCGATGAACGAGCAAAAACGCCATATTCTGGTTTGTGATGATGATGCGGATGTGGTTCGAGCCATCGAGATCTATCTGGAGCGGGAAGGGTTTCTTGTGTACTCCGCATACAATGGGAAGCAGGCGCTGGACGTTTTGGAGAGGGAACCGATCCATCTCGTGATTATGGATATTATGATGCCGTTGATGGATGGGTTGGAGACGCTGTCGGAGATTCGGAAAACTCGATCCATCCCGGTCATCCTGCTCTCGGCGAAGGGGGAACATGAAGATAAGATTGCCGGGCTGATGGAAGGCGCAGATGATTATGTGACCAAACCGTTCGATGCGCAGGAATTGATTGCTCGCGTTAAAAGTCAGTTTCGCCGTTATATGAGCTATGGCGAATATGATCCGGAGGGAGAGAGCGAAAAGCTGATTCTGAGGCAGGACTCCCTGGTGATGGATATTCGCGCCCGAACCGTCGAAGTGGATGGAACGCTGCGGAACCTGACACCGATGGAATTCGATCTGCTGCGCTTCCTGATGGAGCATCCGGGCGAGGTGTTTTCGAGTGAGGCGATCTATGAAGCCGTTTGGAAAGAAAATCCGGCGGGATCGGTGACGACGGTGGCGGTGCATATCCGACATATTCGGGAAAAAATTGAAATCAATCCGCGCGATCCCCGGTTTTTGAAAGTGGTCTGGGGAAGGGGATATTGTATTGCCATTCAGCCGGATCCTCAGCGCGAGAGGAGCGGCCAGTAGAAAAGTGAGAAGCTGAGAGCAGAGCTGAGAGAATAAGAAAAAAGATCAACGTTTTTGAGATGAGAAGAGGAGAGAAGAGAAGGGAGATTGCGATGCCAAAGGAATTACCAATTGATGAGTATCCTGATTACAAGAGACATCGGACGGGAATTCTGCTCGCGATCAATTTGGCGGCCGCCGTCTTTTTAGGCATCTCCTTGGCGATTCTCGGAGGTCTTCAGGATCGGGCGTTGGATTATACGGGAAACAGCTTTCAGGAAACCCATGGATTTGCGAATGCGGTGATGGATGAAGCCGGCAGGGAAGCGGAAGCCGCGCTGACGAGTGAATTAAAAAGAGCGTTGACGGACTATCCGGATGAGGCACCGATTCCTATTGGATTTGGGGAATGGGGAGGCGCAGCGCAGAGGGACTACCTGACCCGGATTGCCGCGTTGCCTCAGGGGGAGTGGATGTCCGCGGCGCGTCGTCTGGAGAACCAGGTGAATTCTGCATGGGAATCCGAATCGGATGCTGTTCCGGCGAGCGTGTTTTATAAAAAATCGGATTTGGTCGACTGGAGTTTGACCGGAATTCAGCACCGTGCCGAAACGGTTATCACATCTGATGGAACACCTCCGCTTTTTGTGTGCAGTGGAGATGAGGAGAAACTCAGGGAACGCGTGGGAACTCTCAGCGAATTGTCCGAGCAGATCTTTTCGATGCTGATTGAAGAAAAAAGGCCGCTGAATGTTGCTTCGGTCTATGAGGCGGCAGATTTGTCCATGGAAACCTATGACTTGTCGGCGCACGTTCTTGATTCCACGCTGCGATGGATCAATTTAATTCTCACCAGCGGAACGCAGCGGCCGAATGCACCGACTAATGTGGAAGTGACCATCCAATTCGATGAGACCAAGGGAGCGGTGTATTCCAATGCGGTTCGCGTGTCGGATGAGGCGGTATGGAGCGCTCCCATTTATATTGAGGATGCCGTGCCCAATGTTGGGTCAGGCCCGTGGAGTAAAGAATTGCGCCGCAATGGTTCATTTCAGTCTGAATTGCAGACGAATCCGATTTGGAAGGAAGGCGTGCATGCCACCATCCGGGTGGATACCAAGCTTCATGTGAACGATGCATTAGCGCAGCGCGCGGTGATTTATCCGCAGCTAGAGCGGCTGCCCAAAATTGTGAGCTCCATCGCGGTGGTTTCCGCTCTCATCTGGATGATTACGCTGGGATTGGGCATCGCCTGGACGACGAACGTGCGGCGTCCTCTGCTGCGTCGGGTGGAAGGGTTGCTGCCGATTGAGTTGTATATCGTATTGGCGCTGATCTTTGCTGGAAGTGTCATCGCGTTCGTATTGGATATTTTCTATAGTACGGAATCGCTGAGCTCATTGGTGCGCAGCTTGGTGCGGAAGCCTCTCCAGTTGGATATCTGGGGCGTGATGATTGTGGTATGCTTGATCACCGATTTTCTCGGATGGGCGATATTGACGGCGTTTTTTCGGAAGGCTAGGCAGGGTCGGTTTATTGAGGGGAGCATTACCAAAGGGATCATCCGCTTCGTCCATAAACAGGTCGCGAATTATCGCGATGGTTCGACCTCTCGCCACCGGCTGCTTCTGGGAGTTTTTCTATGGTTCGTCTGCTTTGGATTCAGCTGGTTCCTGGTTCTGGTGTTCAGCTCGCCGCTTTTGCTGATTCTTCCGCTTTTGGTCGCAGGGGTTCCGTTTATTGTGGCGCTGCGCAAGGATGCCCAGCAGAGCAAAATCTTTCTTCAAATGGGAAAAGTGGTTCGAGGGGAAGCCGCGGATCACCTGGATCCGGAATCTTTTGATGGGGCGGAAAAGGAGATGGCGCTGGAAATTAACCAATTTGATCAGAGTCTCCAATCCGCACTGGAGCGCAGTTTGAAAAATGAACGGCTTCAGGCGGAGCTCATCACAAACGTGTCTCATGATCTCCGAACGCCGCTCACTTCAATCATCACCTATGTGGATCTGCTGCAGCAGCCAGAACTTTCAGAAACTGAGCGTCAGGAATATCTGGAGGTTCTTGCAAAAAAAGCGAAACGGCTCAAAACGCTGATGAATGATCTGATTGATGTTTCTAAAGCGTCCAGCGGAATGATCGATTTGCAGATGGAGCCCATGGATTTTGGCGAGGTCGTCCGACAGAGCGTCGCCGAAATGGAGTCCGGATGGGAGAAAGAGGAGCTGATCCCGGTCATGACATGGGAAGAGGGGGAGTGGCCGATTGTGGCGGATGGTCAGAAGCTCTCGCGCGTGCTCGAAAATTTGATCAGCAATGCGCAAAAATACTCTCAGCCTCATACGCGCGTGTACCTTGATCTGTACCAGCGAGGACAGAGGGTCATCTTTACGCTGAAGAACGTATCCCGTTTTCCGCTGAACATGACACCAGAAGAACTGGTTGAGCGCTTCAACCGAGGAGATAAATCTAGGATAACGGAGGGAAGCGGGCTGGGGCTGTCCATCTCGGATCAGCTGACGCGCCAAATGGGAGGCAACATGAAGCTCTCCATCGATGGAGACTTGTTCAAAGTGGATCTCTCTTTCCTTCTGGAGCAGGAAGATGCGTCTTCGGCTGAGGCGGAGACGGATGAGGAACAGCGATAGAGGTCGTATGGATTCGCTGTTTTTGGGATGGATATGTATAGTGTGGTAGCTGGGTGCATGTAGGATAGCGAGTTTTGATTTCTACATGTACGGCGGCGCGGGAGGGTGCATGTAGGATAGTGAGTTTTGGTTTCTACATGTACGGTAGCGCGACATGGTGCATGTAGGATGGTAGGCTTTGATTTTTACATGTACGCAGCAGGCGGTACGGTGCATGTAGGATGGCGGGTTTTGATTTCTACATGTACGGCAGCGCAGCTGGGCACATGCAGCGCACGTCGCATATTTTATATTTTGTCATGCCCAGGCAGGGTTGATCGTCGATATGAAATAGGAAGGGGCTGTTGCAGAACAAGATCATCGTTCTGCAACAGCCCCGATGCAATAAAGCATTTGTTTTTATTGAGGAATATACGTCGTTTCGTAATTAAATTTGCTTCCGCTGGCCACGCTCTCTGTATACTCAATCATTCGGCCGTTCTCATCGTAGGAATGCCGAGTGATATGCAGACATGGCTGATTGGCTGGCTCCTTGAGGAGACCGGCTTGGCGGCGCTCCAGCTGTCCCACGGAGAACTGCTCGTTGACTTTGGCGATACGGCAATGGTAATAGTCGCCGAAAATTGAGTACAGCGGCTGCGCTTCCAGAAGGAATTTTGTAATGTCCGGGAAGGGCTCGTAGGGAATCCAAGTGCGTTCCAAGAGCATCGGTTCTTCATCGGCAAGACGGAGACGCAGAATTTCAATGACCAGCGTCTCTTTGTCCAGACCCATGATGGTGGAGCGTTCCGCTCCCGCCTCGGTGATGTGATATTCCAGAATCACCGTTCGAGGCGTTTTTCCGAGTTGGCGTGTCGCATCTGTAAAGCTGTAATAGTTGGAGAGATTGAGACGGCGGTTGGCCGGCTCGCGGACGAACGTGCCTTTTCCCTGCACCCGGCGCACCAGCCCCCGGTGATCGAGATCGGTGATGGCGTTGCGCACCGTGGTGCGGGAAATATTATAGATTTCGCAGAGCTGACGCTCCGACGGGATCCGATCTCCCGGCTTCATGAAGCGGATTTCTTCCACCAGAGAATCAATCAGCTGGGAGTAGAGCGAATCTTTATTTTTCAAGGCGATCCGTCCAGGGCGTGCAGGTCTGCTCGATCACTTCATTGAGCGAGGTGATGTTCTCCTTGCCCGTTGTTTCCAGCCATTTCACTCCTTCCGCTTCATCTTTCACAAACTCGGCAACGCCACCCTTCCAAGTGGCACGCCCGCAGAGCACGCCATTGAACCGTGCGCCGGCATCTTTTGCCAGACGAAGAGTGCGTTTGAACAGATCCATGGGAACGCCTGCGCTCAGGAAAATATAGGGCAGCGGAGTGGCTTCAGACTGCTCCAGGAAGAACTGGCGCGCCTCCTCTTCCGTGAAAATCGGATCTTCGCCATACCCTTCAACATAATCCATGTTGACGGGAACCTCCAGCTTCAGTACATCCACCCGGTACTGTGGTTTTGAAAATTCGCGAACAGCATCAATCACCTTGTGCGGTTTGACGCGTGCGAACTCCTTCGATTTGGCATCGCTGATCTGGCGATCATAGGTGATGAGCTCCAGGAACAAGGGAAGATCCTCTGCGGCACATTCCGCGCCGATCCGCTCCACCACCGCCTTTTTGCGGTCATTATTCTCCTCCGAATCATCGACATCATAATAGAGGAGAATCTTGGCAGCATCTGCGCCGGCAGCGATCAGGCGCTGCGCCGACCAGCCTTCCAGAAGGCGAAGCTGGCGCTCATCGTCGACATAGCCACTGATTTCATAGGCCATCAGCAGTCCTGCGCCTTCCGCACGTTCCTTCGCCGCCTCCAGACCATACAGAGGATCCAGCAAAATGGACGAGGCATATTTTGTCAATTCGCGTGACACGGCTGTTTTATATTCCCGAATCAGACGACCCTGCTCCGGATCCTGAAACTCCGGGAGCATTTTTTGAAACGAGTCACGCTGGTCAATCGCTAGGGCAGCGATCACATGATTGGCATTTGACAGGTTACGAAGACGTTCGGCTTTCTTATCGGTGAGTTTCATACAACCTCCTTCACAGCAATTTGCATTTTCATTTCATCCAATTGAGAGCGGTCGATATGACCGATGGCTTCTTCCAACGTATTCAGTACTCCGCAGGCCATCGAGGTGCGGAGGATTTCTTCCGGTTCGGCATGGCGCGCCAGACCATCGAGAAGCCCTGCCAGCGAAGCGTCCCCGCTTCCGACCGGATTCACCGCATCGATGGCGGGAACCATTGCGGTAAAGCAGCGATTCCCAATTTTTGCCGCGCACCCTGCTTTTCCCAGAGAAAGGATGATGATGGGGATGGGGCGCAGTTCCGGGCGGCGCAGCAAGTTCACGGGATCGGTTGATTCTACCGCGGCGCCGAACAAATCACGCATTTCATCCAGATTCGGCTTGATCGCCAGAGGCTTCCGCGGACTCTCAAAAACCACATGACGCAGCCCATCGCCGGAGGTGTCCAAAATCAGCGGGGAAGCGCTTTTTATCAGGGGCGCAGAGCCGGAGGCGTCAGGAGCGCCAGAAGCGCCGGAAGCGCCGGAAAAACCAGAAGCATGGGCAGAATCGGAAGCGCCGGAAAAACCAGAAGCATCGGCAGAACCGGAAAAACCAGAAGCGCCGGAAAAAAGCTCCTTCGACAGACGTTCCAGATTTTGGGAAGCCGCGGCCGTTCCGGAAACGGCATCCATCAGCCGGTCAAAAAATGTCTCATCCAGTCCGGGCGGAAGCGATCCGCTGCAGACAAACAGCTCCGTCGTCCGCGTCAAATCGCGGATCCGCCGGAAAAATGCCTCCTGCTCCTCCGCGCTGATCCGGGGGCCCGCTTCGCGAAGCTCCGTGGTTCGGCGGTTCGATGTTTCATTGATCGTGATCGTCCGCCGCGTTTCTCCTGAAATCCTGATGAACTCATCACGGATGCCGCGCTGATGCAGTTCCGTTTGAATGGTGCGCCCGTTGGCACCGCCCAAGAAGCCCGTTGCCAGCACATCCTGACCCAACTCGCGCAGAACCTTCGCAACATTGATGCCCTTTCCGCCGGCCACACTGAGCATCCGTGAAACCCGGTGACCTTCGCCGACCGTGAGACGATCCAGAAAATAGGCAATATCGATCGCCGGGTTGGGCGTGATGGTCGTAATCATAGGTTGTGAATCTCCACACCCTTCACGACGCGGTTGACGGTTCCAGTTTTGGACGGCGTATCCGGAAGATTGCCGACATGAACAGAAGCGATCAGGGAGAAGAGCTGAGCGACCACAATTTCCGGAAGCGCCAGATAGACATCTTCCAGTCCGTCCGCACCCTCCAGCACAAACTGTGCGCAATGGCTTTCGAGCGCCGTCGGCGTGATCGCGATGGTTTTCTTTGCAATCTCATCGCCCGCCACTTCATTGAGAATATCGGTATCGTATTGGCGCGTATAGGCATCGTTTGACACCAGACCGACCACGACCGTCTCCGGATTGATGAATGACTTCGGACCGTGGCGGAATCCCATACTCGATTCTTCGATCGCGGCGACCATGCCGGCGGTGAGCTCCAAAATCTTCAGGCGAGCCTCTTTCGCCAGCGCATAGAGCGAGCCGGAACCCAGATAGGCAATCCGTGCAAAATCAATATCGATCAGGTCATGAATCTCGTCGACACGCGTCAGCACATTCTCCGCAGAAGCGGCAACCCGGTTGACGCGGTCTTTCTTTTCCTCATCGGACAGGGGATCAAAGACCAAAAGCGCCGACAACAGCATGGAGGAGAACGACGAGGTCATGGCAAAGGCTTTGTCGTTGGTGCCTTCCGGCATGATGAGCACGCACGAGTTTTTGGCTTCATTCAGCTGCATGGCGAGCTTTCCATCCGGAGCGCAGGTGATGGCCATCTGATAAATGGGATCCACCAGCTGTTCCGCCAAATGGACGGCAGCCAGGCTTTCCGGGCTGTTGCCGCTGCGGGCAAACGAGACCAGAAGGGTGGGGACATCTTTCTTAAAGAAGAGATGAGGGGTGGAGACCAGGCTCGTCGTCCCGATGGACTCAAACTGGAAGGTTTCATTCACCGTTGAAAGATAGTCCCGCACCGTGTTTCCGACATATTCCGAGGTTCCGGCGCCCGTGAAGATCACGCGCAGCTTCTTTGTATCCGTCAGGTGCTGCTCCTCAGCAATGGTATTGAAAAACGCTTCAATTTTTTCTTTTTTCGCCATCACATCCTGGAACGTCTGGCGCCAGATGGCTGGCTGCTGGTTAATTTCTGTCAACGTGTTCGTGTAATGCGATGGATCAATGGCCTTATTTTTCAGGGTAAACATCGGCAAGCTCCTTTCCTACCAGGGAACAACTGGTTACAACCACTTGTCTCATTTAAGTATATAATCCGGGGGTTAAATGTCAATGAGAGAGACGATATTATATAGACATGAATAGACGCTTGAAAGACGTTGACAGGTGAAGAGGGAATCATTATACTGAGGTCGAAAGTGGTTACTACCATATGTGACCGGCATACAGCTGATTCGCTTGAGCTGGAGTGTCGGATGTGTGCTGGATGTTCTGGTCGGGCGGGAAACCGATTGACCAGAGATGAAGGAGGGACGTGAAATGAACTCATTTGGACAGGCGATTCTCGCATCCGCCGTCGTCATTTTTGCTTTTCTGGCCTTCGCATTTATTGTGCTTCAGATCCTCAATACGGTGCGGCTGAAAAAGCAGAAGGATCATTTTGCGGACCTGCACCAAAAGCTTCGCCCCGGCGTTGAAGTCATGCTGGCTTCAGGTCTGTACGGAAAAGTGAAGTCCGTTGATGCCGAGGTGGTGGTCGTGGAAGTGGCACAAGGCCTTTCCGTCAAGGCGAGTCGCTACAGTGTACAGGAGATTGTAAAGGAGTAAATCATGCCGAATATTTTGCTCACGCGCATTGATAACCGTCTGATCCACGGTCAGGTGGCCACACAATGGACGAATTTTCTGGGCGCGAATCTGATTCTGGTGGCCAACGATAAAGTCGCCGGGGACAAGATGCGCCAGGGACTCATGGATATGGCCGCACCGAGCGGTGTGGCGACACGCTATTTTACGATTCAAAAAACGATCGACATCATTGGAAAAGCCGCCGATCGTCAGAAAATTTTCATCGTCTGCGAGACGCCGCAGGACGTTTTGAAATTGGTTGAAGGCGGCGTCCCGATCACCAAAGTGAACATCGGCAATATGCACATGGCGGAAGGAAAACATGTCGCTGTGGGCGTCGTAGCGGTTGACGATGCGGATGTTCAGGCCTTCAGGGAGCTCCAAAACCATGGGGTGACCCTGGAAATTCAGAAAGTGCCTACAGAAGGCAAAGAAGATGTCGAAAAGCTGTTCCAGTAAAGAATGGCGAAACGGGGTTCGGCGAAAGCATGATCGCAGCCGCCGGATGCCGGAGAGTCGACATCGCGGAACACAAAGAGAGGAGAACTCATGCAGTATAATTTTATTCAAATCCTGCTGATCTTTGTGGTCACCTTCATCGCGGCAATTGACCAGTTTAGCTTCCTCGAGTCGCTTTACCAGCCGATTGTCATGGGACCGGTCGTCGGTGCCATTTTAGGTGATGTCAACACAGGATTAGTCGTGGGCGCGACGTATCAGCTGCTCACCATCGGCAACATGCCGGTTGGTGGCGCACAGCCGCCGAACGCTGTTATCGGCGGAATTATGGCAACAGTTCTGGCGATTGCCTCCGGTCTGGAAACGACCGCCGCGGCAGCCACAGCGGTTCCGTTCGCGCTGCTTGGACAGTATGGCGTGACCGTGGTCTTTACGGCGATGTCGCCGCTGATGTCCAAAGCGGACAGCTATGCAGAGAATGCGGATCCGAAAGGCATTGAACGCCTGAACTATTTGGCGATGGCCGCGCTGGGCGCAATCTTCGGAGTTATCGTCGTTGCATTCTTCCTAGCAGGCGCAAGCTTTGGCCGCCAGCTGGCCGATGCGATCCCGACCTGGTTTATGAATGGTCTGAGTGCAGCAGGCGGAATGATGCGCTATGTCGGTTTTGCCATTCTTCTGAAGATGATGCTTTCGCGTGATCTGTGGGGCTTCTATTTTGCCGGTTTTGCACTGGCGGTCGTCGTCTCTGCCAATGAGGCGCTTGGCGGTTCGGCACTGTTGCTCCTGGCCTTTATCGGCTTTGCGATCGCATATTGGGATTATCAGATCCAGACGAAGCTGAAGACGTCTGAAGTCGTGGGAGGTGAAGAAGATGGCATATAATATTCCTGAACACTACAAAGATCAGACGCCGGCTCCCGCTCTAGATAAAAAGACGCTGAACAAAATGGTCTGGCGTTCGCTGTTCCTGCAGGCTTCCTTTAACTACGAGCGCATGCAGGCAGCAGGCTGGTTGTACGGCATTCTTCCGGGTCTGGAAAAAATCCATACGGATAAGGACGATCTTGCGGCTTCCATGGCACACAACCTGGAATTCTTCAATACGCATCCGTTCCTGGTCACGTTCGTCATGGGCATCGTGCTCTCGCTTGAACAGAACAAAGCAGATATCCCGACGATTCGTGCGGTCCGCGTTGCAGCGATGGGACCGTTGGGCGGCATCGGCGATGCGCTCTTCTGGTTCACCTTGGTTCCGATTACCGCTGGAATCACATCGAACATGGCGCTGCAAGGAAACATTGTTGCTCCATTCCTGTTCCTCTTAATCTTTAACGTCGCTCAGTTCATCGTTCGCTACTGGCTGATGCACTGGTCCTATAATATGGGAACCAAAGCGATCGGTATTTTGACCGCCAATGCGCGCGAGTTCACCCGTGCAGCATCCATCCTCGGCGTGTTCGTCGTCGGCGCTCTGACCTGCATCTACGGCGGAACGGCCATCAAAACAGAGATTCCGAATGGCACCACGAATGCCGCCGTCGAGGTTGTGACCGTGGTTCCGAACGATCAGCTGCCGCAGTATGGCGAGTATCTCTATAAGACGGATGACACCGGAAATCAGACGACGGAATTAAATGATGGCGCCAACATCGTCGATTTGGGCAATGGCAACAGCCAGATCACCTTCAATCGCAACGAGGAACAGCCGGTGACCATCAATATCCAGAAGATTCTGGACGGCGTTCTGCCGAAGCTGATCCCGCTGGGACTGACCCTGCTGCTGTACTTCCTGTTCTCGAAGAAAAAATGGACCCCGATCATGGGCATCCTGCTTCTCCTCGTGATTGGTATTGTCGGTGGATTTATCGGACTGTTCTAATCGGATAGGAGCACAGTATGGGAAATGCAGTAATTCTTGCCGCACATGGACGGTTGGCTGAAGGGGTGAAATCCGGGCTTGACCTCGTGGTCGGGCCGATGGAGAACCTCCGCACCGTCACCTTTGTGGAAGGCGACACCTACGAAATCATCGATCAAAAGCTCAACGACGCCGTTTCTTCGCTGGATGGGGCAACGAATCTCCTGTTCATCACGGATTTAATGGGCGGAACGCCCTTCAACCGCGCTGTGATGCTCTTTGGAAATCGCCCGAACGTCCGCGTTCTGTCGGGATTGAACTTTGGCCTCGCTTATCAGGCACTGATTTCCGAGGAAGAAGATGTGGACGCCTATGCGCAGGAAGTGCTGGCTGCCGGTCATGAATCCATCGCGGTCTACGTCGCGCCCGAAGAGCATGAAAATGCGTCGGAAGAGGATGGAATTTGAACGCCGGCACAGGGAAAATGTAATGTGAAAAGGGGGACGACGGTGAGCCGGAAGGATTCATCGCCGTCCCTTTTTTGTTCGGCTTTGTTGGGCTTCGTTTGGCGGCGGCGGAATCGGAGCGCCGTGCGGCTGTGCGCAGGCTGCTGCCTTGCGATGCTGCGAGCCGGATAAAATTTTCCGGTCGAGCTTTTCCGGAAGCGGCGCTAGGGGGTATAGTATCAGTAGCAAAACGATCAAAAAAGCAAAAAGGTGAGGGGCGTTTGCCTCGGCAGCAGAAGGTTCCATTCCCAATGGAAAACGCGTCGCGGCAAGGAACGCTGGAACAATGCACGCTGGAAGAAGGAGAACATCATGTTTTACCATGTCAAAGGAGTCGTCCTGGAAGACCGCATCTTGGAAGATGCACTGGTTGAGGTAAAGAATGGCGTATTCGGGCGCATTTTGCCTTATGGCGAAGCGCCGGAGGGCGAAGAGATCATCGATGCGGCGCAGTATCTCATGACTCCGGGTTTTGTCGATACTCATATCCATGGCTATCTGGGAAAGGACATCATGGATGCCGATCCGGAGAGCGTCAAGGTTATTTCCGAAGGCATCGTCCGCAATGGGGTCACATCGTTTCTGGCAACGACGCTGACCGCCTCGGCAGAACAGCTGGATGCGGCGTGCCGCGTGGTGGGAGAAACCGCTGATCAGGTCAAGGGATCCAAAGTGCGCGGGATTTTTCTTGAAGGGCCGTTTTTCACAGAAAAGCATAAGGGCGCCCAGAATCCGAAATATTTTGGGGATCCGGATCTGGAGAAACTGAAACGTTGGCAGGAGCTGTCCGGCGGGCGTGTGCGCAAGATTGCGATTGCGGCGGAGCGCGACGGCGTGGAAGAATTTACGAAGAAGGCGACGGAGATGGGAATTGTCGTCGCTATCGGCCACAGCGATGCTTCCTATGAGCAGGCTTATCAGGCGGTGATGGCTGGCGCCTCGGTCTTTGTGCACACCTACAATGGAATGAGCGGGCTGCACCACCGGGAGCCGGGCGTTGTCGGATGCGCGCTGTCGACGGATGACACGTATTGTGAGCTGATTTGCGATGGACACCATGTGCATCCGGCAGCTGCGCGCGTGGTGATGAAGGCGAAGGGGTATGACCGGACGGTGCTGATCACCGACTGCATGATGGCAGGAGGACTCCAGCCGGGAATGTACAAGCTGGGCGAGTTTGATGTGAAGGTGGAAGGCGGAACGGCGCGTCTTGAATCCGGATCGCTGGCCGGTTCCGTGCTCAAATTGAATCAGGCGGTGAAGAATGTGGTCGACTGGGACATCGCGACGAAGTTCGAAGCCGTTCAGATGGCTTCACTGATTCCGGCGCGCAGCGTGGGCATCGATGATGTTTGCGGAAAAGTGGCCGAAGGCTACGCGGCGGATTTCAATTTGTTGACGGATGAGATGGATGTGGTGCAGACGTATCTTGATGGCGAGTTGGTGCGATGATTGATGTTTGTCTCCTGGGCACGGGCGGCATGATGCCGCTTCCCGGACGCCATCTGACTTCGCTTTTGGTGCGCCACCAGGGGCATTCGGTGCTGATCGATTGCGGCGAGGGAACGCAGGTGGCCATCCGCCGCTACGGGTGGTCCATGCATTCCATTGATGCGATCTTGTTTACCCATGTCCATGGGGATCATGTGGCGGGGATTAGCGGTCTTCTCTCCTCCATGAGCACCGAGGGACGCCGCGAGGATGTCCATATCTACGGACCTCCCGCGATTGAAGAAGTGATCTCCAGCCTCTGCGTGGTGGTCGGCGTTCAGTTCGACGTTTATTTCCATATTGTCGACGAGGACACCTTCCGGGTTCGCGATCTTGAAATTACGCCCTTTCCTGTGAAACACAACATTACTTGCTATGGCTACCGCATTGATTTACCGCGGCGCCCGAAGTTCCTTCCGGATCGGGCGAAAGCGCTGGGGATTCCCGTTCAGCAATGGGGGCGGCTGCAAAATGGAGAGAGCATCTGGATGGGGCTGCACCATATCCATCCGGAAGAGGTGAGTGGGCCGTGGCGCAGAGGCTTGTCGCTGGTGTATGCGACGGACACCAGACCCTGTCTTGCGTTGGAAGAGGCTGCCTATGATGTGGATCTGCTGATTTGCGAAGGCATCTATGGCGATCCGGAAAAGACCAAAAGTGCCGAAGAAAAATGCCATATGACCGCTTGGGAAGCCGGCGATCTGGCGGATCAATCCGGCGCCAGAGCGACGTGGCTGACCCATTACAGCCCGTCCTTCCGCAATCAGCAGGACTACGCGGAGCAGATGCGCGAGAAGCATCCGTCGGTTCGCTTTGCCGAAGACGGATGGCGGACGGTGCTGGATTTTGAGGAATGAGGATCTTTTGGACTGCAGATCTTTTGCGCTGCAGATCTTTTGAAATGAAGATTCTTTGGCATGACCATCCGTTGGAACCTCGTGAAATGGAGAACGGATGCAGAAGATCATGGGGAGCGGAATCAGAAGATAAAAAAGTTGGGACACGCGCGGGACAGGTGCCATGCTATGCTCTTGGTGAAAGGAGGATGGCATGGCGCTTTTTTGGATTCCCTGGATTTGGCTGCTTGTCGGGCTGGCGGGGATTGGGGTGGTCGATGAACGGACGCGGCGGATCCCCAATCCGACGCTGCTCGCCCTAGCGGCGATGGAATGCGGGTGGATGATCGTTCAGACGGGCAGCGCCGTTCATGAGGCGGGATGGATGCAGGCAGCGCTTCCCATGGGACAGCGGATGCTGGCGGCTCTGCTGACCTTTGCGGTCAGCGGATGGATCGCATTGCTGAAACCCGGCGCTCTCGGCATGGGCGATTGTAAACTCATGGCGGTCTTGATGCTTTATTTTGATCTTGGCGACGGGCTTCTGGTTCTCTGGGTTTCTTTTTTTCTGACGCTGTTGCGCGGGATGTTCCGAATTCTGGTGGCGAAGCGGAACAAAGAGCCGCTCCTCGCGCTTCCCTTTGCTCCTCAGGCGGCGGTCTCGGGAGCACTTTGGTTTCTGGTTCAATGTTTTGGGCTGCTGGGAACATGAGCGTCGCGACATCTCTTTTCGATGCGCCGGATGGCGGCGGGCGCTTCCGATCCTGGTGAATGATCACGGGAGGGGTTGTTTTCCACTGAGCAGAACAGATACAATAAATAAAAAGGATACGGAAAAACAATGGCGCGGGAAGTTGTTCCGTGAAGATCCCGCGAAGCGGAAAAGATCAACGAAGAAAACCAAAGGAGCTGATATGATCGAATTAAACCACGTGACCAAACGCTTTGGAGATAAAGTGGCCGTCCACGATTTGTCGCTGACCCTTGATCCAGGGACGATCACTGGATTTATTGGACCCAACGGTGCAGGAAAGACCACGACGATCCGGATGCTCTGCGGGATCCTCGCCCCCGATGAAGGAACGATTACCATCAACGGGCACTCCATTCAGGAGGATCCGATTGCGGCGAAGGAAGAATTTGGCTACATTTCCGATAATCCCGATCTGTTTACGGCACTGCGCGGCAATGAATACATCAACTTTATCTGCGACGTTTATGGCGTCGCGCCGGATGACCGGGCGAGACGCTTGGAGGAACTGCTTGATGAATTCGAAATGCGCGAGGCCATCGGGGACAAGATTTCCTCTTATTCTCATGGAATGCGCCAGAAAGTGCACATCATCGCGACGCTGATGCATGATCCGAGGCTCTGGATCATGGATGAGCCGATGACGGGGTTGGATCCGCAGTCCTCCTTCCTGCTCAAACAGCGGATGAAAGCCCATGCCGGTCGGGGCAATACGGTGCTGTTTTCCACGCATGTGCTGGAAGTGGCGGAAAAACTCTGCGATCGGATCGCCATCATCAACCATGGCGAGCTGTGCTATACCGGGACGCTTGATGCGCTGAAGGAACAGTATCCCGAAAGCTCGCTGGAGGAGATCTTCCTCCGGGTGACCGGCTCGCGGGTCATGGCGCAGCATGAAGAGGTGGCGGAATGAGAGCGCAACGATCTCTGTCGCGCTTTTGGAGCCTCGTGCGCGTCAACCTGAAGATGGCTCTATCTCGTGGAGGGACAGCCTTTGGTTCTAAAAAACGCCAAAACAGCATGATTCCAAAGGTGCTCTTCGGTCTGCTCTTTCTCTTTCTGGCGGGAATGTTTGGTTTCTTAGGCTGGCTGATGGAGAGCCAGTATCGCAGTATGGGGATGGAAGCTCAGTTTTTCCCAACGGTGGTACAATCGACGATCGTGATGATCCTCGCGCTGCAATTTACGTTTACGACCGCGACGCTCTTCTACGCCTCGGATACGCGGATCTATCTGGCGATGCCCTTTTCTCCGTCGGAGCTTTTGGCTGCCAAATTTGTCACGCTGTTCGTCCAAGGCTATTTCTCCGTCCTCTATATCATGGTTCCGTTTGCGGTGGGGGGATTGATCAGCCATTTCGCCATCCGGACGCTGATTTCTTGGCTCGTGCTGATCGTTTTGACGCCGTTCATTCCGGTGTGTCTCACCTCGCTCTTTATGATGCTTGTGCTTCATGTGGTGCCGGCATTGCGCGACGAAGGACGGCTCACCATGATTTCCGGGATCATCTCCATCGTTGGAGCCGTCGGACTCTCGCTGACGATGCAGACCGGATCGATGAATCTGGACGTGGCGTCCAGCGAAGCGATTGTTGCGATGCAATGGCCGGCCGCCGTCCAGATTCTTTTTCCCAGCTTGATGGCCGGACAGGAAATGGCGTACGGTACGATGGGAGCCGCATGGGCGTATGGAGGCTTGCTGTTTGGTCTCAGTGTGCTTTGGGTGGCGGTCGCGCTGCTTCTATCGAGTCGCCTTTATATTCCGACGGTGCTGTCGATGACCAAAGCGTCTTCCGGAAAGAAGCTGGGATCCGAAGCCGTTCACCGTTCGATGCGGCGCCAAGCCAGCCCGATGAAGGCCTTTGCGCGGCGCGAGGTCCGGATGCTTCTTCGCACCCCGGCGTATATTCTGAACGTCCTGGTGACGCCTTATCTGATCATCGTGTTGTTTGGGGTGATTCTTCTGTTGAACCTGCAAAAGATGGGCGCAGAAGGTGGCGCGATCTTCAATGAATTCCTTCTTCCGGCGTATCATCAATGGATGGCGGAGCCGGGACAGGCGCTGAAAGTCGCGGCGGCGACCGGAACGATGGTGGGTCTGTTCGCCAAGTCGGGATCCATTCTGGTCACGACCTTCACCAGGGATGCCTACCATATCGAATTTTTGCAGTCGATTCCGGTTCCCGCCTTCACGATCGCGATGGGAAAATTCCTCGGAGGGTTCTTGCTTTCCCTTCCGCCGCTGCTGATCATTTGGGCGGCACTGTTTCTGCTCCCGTTTTACCCGCAGTTTCACCTCGTGGCGCTCCTCGTGGCGCTTTTGGTGATGATGAGTCTGAGCATGGCAGATCTGGCGTTGGATTTTCATCATCCCAAGCTGGATTGGGTGGATGAGACGCGCGCGGTCAAGAACAACAAAAATGTGATGATTTCTTCTCTGCTCAGTGTATTGCCGATCGTGGCGCTCGGTCCTTTGATGATGATGGACGATCCGGCGATGGTTCTTGTGGCCGTTGGGGCGCTGAGTGTGGTGGTTGGAGCGGCTGCCCTGCTCGATGTCCGTAAAAACGCGGATCGGCTTTTGGTGCGGATGAAAGAGAGCGAATAAGTTACAAAAAAACATAGAAGAACCATAAAGGGTAGATGATGAAGAGCCGTGCACATGCATTAGAGAGGGAAGTTAGGAGGGAACATGAGTCTGCTGTCGGTGATCGTTCCGGCGTACAACGAAGAAGCCGGTTTATCCTTTTCCTTTGAAGCCATGGAACGCGCCTTGCCTGGCATGGGGATGGATCGTGAGTTTCTCTTTGTGGACGATGGCTCGGCAGATGGAACCTGGTCAGTGATCGCCGCGCTGCAGCCGGCGCTCCCGGAAGAGACGGTGCGGGGGATTCGCTTTAGCCGAAATTTTGGAAAGGAAGCGGCGATTTTTGCCGGCCTTTCTGCCGCAAAGGGAGACTGCGTGGTGGTTCTCGATGCGGATCTGCAGCATCCGCCGGAGAAGATTCCGGAAATGGTAGCGCTGTGGAAACAGGGCTATGAGGTCGTCGAGGGGATCAAGGAAGATCGCGGCGATGAGAGCCCTCTGCATCGGGGTTTCTCCAAGCTGTTCTATGGCTTGATCTCCCATTTTTCCGGCCTTCAGATGGAAAATTCCTCTGATTTTAAGCTGCTCGACCGGCGCGTCGTGGATGTGCTGAACGCCATGCCCGAACGAAACACGTTTTTCCGCGCGCTCTCCTTTTGGGCGGGCTTCCGCCGCACGGCGGTCTCCTATCGGGTGCAATCGCGCCGCTTCGGCGAAAGCAAATGGTCGACGCGCTCGCTCATTCAATACGCCGTGCGGAACATCACTTCTTTTTCCGTTTTTCCGATGCAGCTGGTGACGGTGATGGGAGGTGTCCTGTTTTTGGTCTCTGTGGTCATGACCCTCATTGCGCTGGCGCAGAAGCTGTCCGGACGCGCGCTCGGCGGATTTACCACGGTGATCATCCTGCTGATGTTTTCCGCCAGCATCATCATGTTCAGTCTAGGGATCATTGGATATTACATTGCGCGAATCTACGAAGAGGTCAAAGCGCGTCCCCGCTTTATTATCGCGGAGCAGACGGCTGCCGGATCGGGAGCGCATCCGGATCAAGGATAAAGCGTCGCAAGGTGGGGCGACAGTTGAGGAAGTATGATATAAAAATAACACTTGCAAAATTGCACAAATCCATTTATACTTCAACTCAATTCAATAAGAAACCGCATGAAGAGAAGAGTACGCAGCAAGCCTGGATCCCAGAGAGCTTCGAAATGGTGTGAGAAGACGAGGGTGAACTGCCGAACATGGCCTCTTTAAAGGGAAGAGCCGAGCCGTTGAGGCGGGGTAGGTTTTTACGGGTGCGCCCGTTACCGCGCAGAGTATTGATGGATACTTGTCGAGGTCGCTGTCGTGAGGCAGCGGTGAATTAAGGTGGTAACACGAAGCTTTCGTCCTTATGAGGACGGAAGCTTTTTTTATTTCCTTGGGACAAGAACTCCGAACGTAGCGAGAAGTAAAGGAGAACAACATGACCATTCAGAATTATGACAACTTGGGACTGGATACCCTCTGTGCGCAAGCCGGATGGAACCCGAAAAATGGCGAATCGCGGATTACGCCGATTGTGCAGTCGACGACGTATGAATATGAGCACACGGATGATGTGGCGGACTTGTTTGCGCTCAAGGCAGCGGGTCACTTCTATGCGCGAATTTCGAGCCCGACGGTGGAGGTGTTGGAGAAAAAAATTGCGGCGCTGGAAGGCGGCATTGGAGCCATTGCATTGGGGGCAGGCCAGACGGCGACCATCTTTTCCATTTTAGGTCTGGCGCAGTCAGGCGATGAAATTGTGGCATCCAGCAATATTTACGGCGGAACGTTTACGTTGTTGAAGAGCCGGCTTCCGATGTTTGGCATCACGCCGCATTTTGTTCCAGTCAATGATTTGGACGCGGTGGAAGCCGCCATCAATGACAAGACGCGGGCGCTTTTTGCGGAAACGCTGAGCAATCCGGGTGTCGAGGTGCTGGATATTGAGGCGTATGCAGAGCTCGCGCATCAACATGGGATTCCGCTGATTGTTGATAATACGTTTGCGACGCCGGCGCTTTGCCGTCCCATCGACTTTGGCGCGGATATTATCGTCGACTCCACGACGAAGTATCTGGATGGTCATGCCACCAGTGTGGGTGGAGCGATTGTGGACAGCGGCCGCTTCGATTGGGCGGCGCATCATTATTTGCCGCTCACGGAGCCGGATCCGAATTACCACGGATTGAGCTACACCGAAACGTTTGGTCAAGCGGCGTATCTCACGCGCATTCGCGTCGGCCTTGTGCGCGATTTTGGCGGTTTGCAGTCGCCTTTCAATGCGTTCTTGACCAATTTGGGGACGGAGACGCTGGGGCTTCGCATGGAGCGCCATTCGCAAAATGCGTTGGCTGTGGCGCAGTACTTGGAAACGCAGGAGGATGTCGAATGGGTGCGCTACCCAGGTCTTGACTCCGATCCGTATCATGAACTCGCGCAGAAGTATTTGCCGAAGGGGAGCAGCGGGGTGATCGCCTTCTCCATCAAGGGCGGCGCGGAGCGTGTGAAAACATGGATCGATAGCCTGCAGCTCACCAGCCTCGTCGTCCACGTGGGTGACTTGCGCACCTATGTGCTTCATCCGGCTTCCATGACCCATTCGCAGCTCACAGAGGAAGAGTTGAAGGCAGCGGGAATTGAGCCGGGTCAGATTCGTTTCTCGGTGGGGATTGAAAACGTGGAAGATATTTTGAAGGATTTGAAGCAGGCGTTCCAAAAGCTACACGATTAAGCGACGTCGTCAAAGGAGGTTCACATGCCACTTTTACTTACACCGTCCTTTGAAAAAATCTTGGAGCAGTCCAGCGCGGATATCTTTGTGATTGATCGGAAGCGGGCGCAAACGCAAGATATTCGCCCGCTGCAGATCGCGATCTTGAATCTCATGCCCAATAAAGAGGAAACGGAGACGCAGCTGCTTCGCCTGCTGGCCAATCAGCCGCTTCAGGTGGAAGTGGATTTGCTCCGGACGGTGAGCTACACGCCGAGCCACATCGATCTCAATCGGTGGTACTCCTCTTATAAAACGCTGGATGACGCCAAGGACCGCAAGTACGATGGTCTCATCGTGACCGGGGCACCGCTGGAAATGATCCCCTATGACCAAGTGACCTACTGGAAGGAGCTGGAAGAGATTTTCGAGTTTGCGCGCACCAACGTCTATTCAGCGCTCTTCATTTGTTGGGCGGCGCAAGCGGCGCTCCACTATTACTACAATGTGGATGCGGCCGTGTTGAAAGATAAAATTTCGGGGGTGTTCTCCTTTGCGAAAAATCCGCACACCGTGCTCATGAAGGGTTTTGATGATGTGTTTTCGATGCCCCACTCGCGCTACAGCCGGGTGGATTCGGAGCAGTTGGAGTCACTTAAGGATTTGGATATTCTAGCAAGTTCCGAAGAAACAGGTGTGGCGTTGGCAGCATCGCCTGACCTGCGGCTCATCTTCGATTTTGGCCATTTTGAGTACGATCGTCTTACGCTTCATCGGGAGTATCTGCGCGATCTTGACCGGGGCAAACAGCCGGAACCGCCTGCCCACTATTATGAGGATCCAGAGCATCCCGATGCGGGAAAGGTGCTCAAAAGCTGGAGTTCTGCGGCAAGCCAGTTCTTTTCCAACTGGACCAATTATGTGATTTACCAGAAAACCCCCTACGACATTTCGCAGATTCACACCAAGAGCGTGGCAAAGTTTGGGGGCACGTCCTTGAGCGATGCAGGCCAGTTCCGCAAGGTCAAAGAGATTATCTCTTCGGCGCCGGAGCGCAACGTGATTGTGGTCAGTGCGCCAGGGAAGCGTAATCCGCTGGATGAGAAGGTCACGGATTCGCTCATCGCGATTGCGGATGCACAAGCGCAGGCCGCGCAACTCGAAACGATTTTGGAGACGCTTCGTGAGCAAAAGGCGCATATCCTTGAACGCATGGAGAGCAAGCAGAACCTCATAGCGGAGCGCTTTCGGGACATCTGTGAAGAGCTGAATATTTCGCAAGCGGTGCGTGAGGAGATCGAGGCGACATTGGATTCGCTCGCGACAAGCGCCGATCCTAACTACATCATCAGCCGCGGGGAATACCTCAATGCGCGCATTATGGCTGATTTTCTGGGCTATCGCTTCGTGGATGCGAAGGAGCTGATCGCCTTTTCGTCGGAGGGAAAGGTTGATATTCAGGAAAGCAACGCCCGCATCCGCGCCCGCATCGCGCCCAACGATCGGGTGGTTGTCCCCGGCTTTTATGGCAGTGAAGGTGACCAGATCCGTATTTTCAAACGGGGCGGCAGCGACTACACGGGATCCATCCTCTCCAATGCACTCAATACGGAAATTTTTGAAAACTGGACCGATGTGAATGGGGTCATGTCGGCAAATCCGAACGTGGATAAAAACGCGAAGAATATCCCTAAATTGACGTACGAAGGGCTGCGCCAGATTCTGGATGAGGGCGCAGAAATTTACCAAAAAGAAGCGCTGGAACCGGTCCAGCTCAAGCATATTCCCATTCATATCCGCAACACCAATCAGCCCGGCGCAGCCGGAACGTGGGTGGGCGTGGATGAAGCGGAGTAGCGTGCGCGAGGCGAATTGACGGTCATTGATTAAACAGCAATTAAAAATAGAGGAACCGCATTAAGGGGATTCCTCTATTTTTAATTGCCCATGATCTTCAACGACGATTAAAGAAAACAATTGAGGGTGATCAACTTGATCTTTTTTCACTATATCAAAAGTCGTTTCTACGATAGAATCTTCTAATGTTTTGATCTTAAGATAAAATTTTGTGGTGGTCGTATATCCTACCCAAAACGACGCTACATTTTTATCATTTTCCTTAAAATCAATATCATCTAAGACTCGATTGTCCGCAGAGGCAATGCCAAATTTTAAGTTCTTAAACCGCTGTTTCGTCGTGTTCTCAATTCTAATTTCTATCATGTATTCAGGGGAGGGATCGGGTTCACGTGTATTTTTTGCAATAAGATAAAAACAAGAAGCATAGCCAAAGCAAAGATAAAAATGACAAGAAAGATCGCTATATTTTTTTTATTTCTAAACATACAGTTTTCTCCTTCCCTAAGCATACGATTTCTTTCTTGCCGATATTTTCAAAGTATATCTGAACGCTGCCGACGTCAAGCCCAACGCGCCAGTTTGTGCGGTACATTTTGTGTGGGATTATGTAAACTACGTTGGTGTAAAAAGAGATGAGTCATCTCGCCCTTTCAGTATCATTTTGTTTATGCACAACAAAGGCTGAAAGGAGAACGAAATGACTCGAATCATTCTTACACTGGAACTGGAATTTTTGAAAGGGCTCTTTAGGAGCACGGATGGTGAAGTGATGCGGCAGCTCGTGGAAAAAGTCATTGATGCTGAGTTTAATGGAAATGGTCATTCAGGGCGTATCGACAAGAAAAGTTACTGCGATCACAGAAAAACTCTGTGGGACTCAGTTTTCTGCGCAAACCGTCTCAACGCTTTGTCAGCAGTTGGATGAAGAAGTGAGTGCCTTTCGAAATCGTCCCCTTACCGCCTCTTATCCCTTTGTTTTCGCAGATGCTACCTATGTACGTGTCCATAGTAAAACGAAAGGAGTTGTCAGTGCCGGACTTTTTATTGTGATTGGGGTGCGAGAGGACGGTGTACGGGAAGTGCTGGGATTTGACTGTTCCCAGAAAGAAAGTAAAGAGACTTGGAGAGCCATGTTTCAGGCACTGAAAAGAAGGGGCTTACATGGTGTGCGTCTTGTAACGACAGATGCGCACGGCGGAATTCAAAAAGCGGTACAAAGTGAATTTCCCGGATGTGCTTGGCAGAGATGCCAAACGCATTTTTCCAAACGTCGAAAGCATCTTACGTCTCATGGGCGCAGTCTTAATGGATGAGAATGAGAAATGGTCGCAGAGAAGATATATGAACCTCACGGAGCCGAAATCTTGGGATGAAAAATCCGCCCCCATGGGGGCGGAGGAAGAACGGTCTTCAAGGGTAGCATAGATCAGAGAAGGTTATGCTGAGAGAAATTTACACCAACTTAGTTGACACAACTCGTTTTGACGTCTTGATATTTAGCAATTGCAGCGACCAATTAGTACCAGAACTCAAATTTTCGAATACACTTCTTATTACATCAAGAGACAATGTAATTCCACTCTTTTTATGTTTCTTGAAATCTTAGCGCCAACTGCATAAACGACGAATTCGGCATGACCTGCTTGGACGGAATGAACAGATACCGCCATTGCTTATAGCCGTTCGCCTTTCCCCAGCGAGAGGCAACTTCGCAGTACTGGATTCCGCGCTTTTTCTTGGCGATAACATCCGGGTCACTGAGCTTGTCCTCGCCCTTTACCTCCACGAGATAAATCGTATCGTCGGTTTCCACAACGAAATCCGGCTCATAGTTATGCCCGTGATTGTAGGTGATACTGAATTCCTGCGGAGCAGGGCGAAGCCAGTTCTGCACATCAGTGTCCGTCTCCAACACCCGTGCAAGTACCAGTTCAGGGCGGCTATCAAACTTGGCAGCGTCGAATACGCCCCGCTTGACACCTTCAAACAGAACTGATTGGATATTCCCGGTATAATCATCGGAGAAAAGATTGGCCCGTTCGGCACAGCTGTAAGACCGCTGCAGGTTGTAATCTCTTGTGCCGACTACTTCTTCCTGCAAAAAGCCGTTCTCACAATAGAAGTGCTGCAGCATTTGCTTATAGATCTTGTTTCCGATATCATGCTTATACATCATAATGATGTTCTGCATTCCATTGGTGCCGTACTGTATTTCGTAGTGGTCACAGACTTGCGTGATCAGCTTGAACAGCAGTTTGGAGCATTTTTCGTAGTCGATCTCCGGTTTCTGTCGGAGTTGCTCCAGTATGACTTTTTTCGGATTGTAGCCCTTAAAATCGATTGCATCGCCCTTGATGCGCTGTCGGTCCTGCATGTCCTCCAGATTCTGAACGAGCAACTCACTCTTGATCGGCACATGGGTAAAATCTGCCATGTCCAAATCAAAGTCTACGAACACATATTCCTCAGCTCCGGCATCCGTTACCTTGATACGGGGAGTCGGAATAAATTTGTTCACGGCAGCTCTGTGCGTTTCCTCGGTCTGGTAGAGCATCCATGCTGCCAGCGGCATTTCATTCTCCTTGAAGGTCTGTCCCAGATCCTTATCCTCAGCGACCTTCTGTTTGACCGTTTCTACAATTTGCTGTGCCTGCACAGGGGTGACCGTATGCGCCGGGGTGTGCTGAATGTGCTGCTCAACCTCTGCTTTGATCAAATCAGCTGCCTTCTTGATCAGTGCATCTGTGGTAGCCGTCTTTTCAATTTGAGTATGAGCATACGCTTTTTCCAGCTCGGCATCTGGATCGGTTTCTATTGTCAGCTGAGTATAGACCACTTCTTCGGGCTTGATTTCTTCTGCTTTAATGACATTCCCGGCCTTAAAAATAGAATCACCCCTCTGTGCCTCCGCCAGAATATCATTGAATTTATCATGGGCAGTCAGCATGACGGCGTCCACATCCCGGTCACCGGTGCGCTCTCCATAGGGCAGGCGCAAGCCACGACCGACCATCTGCTCTCGCAGAATTTTGGATGCGGCCGTCCGAAGCGGAACGATGGTATAGAGGTTGTTGACGTCCCAACCTTCTTTGAGCATATTGACATGGATCACGATCTCCACCGGATTTTCCGGGTTTTCCACATCCAGAAGCAGACGAGTGTTCGCTTCGGTCTCTGCGCCTTTCTGTTTAGAGTGGACGATAATCGTTTTGTTGCGATATGCGCCACTACGGAATTCGTCTGATTTTACGAATTGCTCCACCCAGGTTGCGTGATCCGTATCCTTGCAAACTACGAGCATAAACGGTTTCACCACAGGCTTGCCGTGATTGGCAGCGTAGACTTCCAATTTGCGCTTTGTGCTTTCATGGCAGGCGATGCCGTCCAGCAGCATCATTTTATCCAGCTGTTCATCACCGAAGTTATAGAAATCAATGTCCGAGCGGGTCACGGCATATGGGGTGCGGGTATAGCCATCCTCGATCGCTTTGGACAGCGGGTATTCATATACCACATTTTTGAACGGCACCTGCTTATTTCCCTTGGTCACCAACGGTGTCGCTGTCAATTCCAATCCCAGCAGCGGATGCAGTTTGTTCAGCGCCTGTGCCCCTTTTTCTGCCCGGTAGTGGTGCGACTCGTCCATAATGAGCACAAGATCCGGCAAGTCGGACAACGCCTGATAGAACGAGTCCCCAATGAGCTCGTTCACCTTTTTCATGTTTGCGCCCTCTTTGTTGAATTTATCGATGTTATACACGAAGATGTGAACATCGGATTCAAACAGGGAGAGCGTTTTTTCACGGTAATCGTCATCCGTAATGATCTGCGGCAGCGTGCTGAAACAGCCAAGCCCCTTGAACACATACTTGGCGCTGTTGTTATCACTGAGATCCTTTTTGAGTTTTTCAAATATCGTGGTATTGGGAGCGACCACGAAAAAGTTTCTGATATGGTGCTGCGTGTACAGGTAGGCGATAAAAGCTCCCATCAAGCGAGTCTTGCCGACGCCGGTTGCCAGAGCAAAAGTCAGGGACATAAAGTCACGCTCAAAATCGGAGCAGATCGGATACATAGCGTGGACAGCGCCCAGTGCCGCTTTCAGGTTCATTCCCTTGCGGAGTTGCACGGCGTTGGTGATCTCTTCAAGAATTTTCAGGGATTGCGTCTGCGGCTTGCGGAGGGACATGACGCCGCTGATATAGTCCGTGGTATAGAGCGGAAAATCGTTAGACATCCTCTTCCTCCTCGTCGCAATCATCATACACCGGCGGGTGTACGATATTCAGGTTGTAGTCCGCTTTGCCGAACTCGCAGCGTTCCAGCAACATTTGCGGGATTTTCTTCACTGTGATATTATCGTAGGCCTTGTCCAGCCCGCTGTCAAAAGAGCGGCAAGCGATGATCAGATATTCGCCCTCCTCCATGGTGTCCTTGATGGAGTTCAGATAGGGGCTGGTCAGGTGGCGGGTGGTCACAAAGAGATAGCTGTTCTCATTGCCTACAGACTGTTTCCAGAACAGGTCTCCGTCTGGCTGATAGCGGAATCCCTCGTGCAAAGCCACCGCCGCTGCCAGCATATTGGCGTCATAGTCCTCGTTGATGACATATTCGTCAAATGGGTCTTTGTTAATGAGCGTTGGTGCGACCTCATAGAAGCGGTATCCTCCGCCTCCTTGCCAGTTCTGTGCCTTGGTAATGCCGCCGGGGTCTTCTCCGGCAATGACCTTATCCATGCGCACTTTGCAATGGGTATAGGCGTGATTGCCCATTTCCACGCCAATCCAACGCCGCCCCATTTTCTGCGCAACGGCAGCAGTGGTACCGGAGCCAAGGAAGGAATCGAGAACCAAGTCACCGGGATTGGAGGCAATATGGATGATGCGCTGAATAAGCTCTTCGGGTTTAGGAGTGGCAAAAATGTTATCTTTTCCGAAAATCGCCATAATCTCTTTCTTTGACGAATCTGTGTGACCGACTTCTTCACACGGCCACCATGTCCATGGTACTACACCAGGGACTTCAGATAGATAGCGGATTGTACTTGGTTGGGAGTCATTATTCTTTCCAAAATAAATTCTCCCTTGCTCCAACAGCTTTTTGAATTCCGATTCAACAGTACTCCAGCACCGACCCTCAGGAGGATAATGAACATTCCCTTTCGGATCTGTTATCGGATACATTTGGTTTGGCCGATATCCTTGTGCAGTCATAGGAACGCCTCTCCAGCGTCCTTTCGGGTCGTTATTGGGGTTCTTATATACTTTGGCTTGCTCCTCTGACATAGGGACAAGATTTCTACTTTCCTTAAAACGAGCAGGATTTTTCGCATAAACGATAATATACTCATGCGCATCGCCGATAGCTTCTCGATTTTCACGGGAATATCGTTTTTGCCATACATTTTGTGCAACAAAATTATGCCGACCAAATAGTTCGTCGCACAAAACCCGCATATATGCCTGTTCGGAATCGTCAATACTGATCCACAGGCTACCGACAGTACCATCAAGAAGATTCCAGAGGATTTCGAGGCGTGGGCGCATCAGATTGAGCCAAATACTATGCTCCAGATTATCATCATAATGCTCAAATGCCGAGCCGGTATTGTACGGAGGATCTATAAAGACGTAATCTTTGATACAAGCCCGGTCGCCGGAAAAATGTAAAAAAATAGCGAAAACCGCAGGAAACAAGGCGTTTCTTGCGGTTTTCGCTGTATTTGTCGGTTTTCAATTTGTCCCATCAGAGCACAGCTGAGGTTTGTCTGATGTTGGCATCTGGGCTCTAACGCGGCTGGCTCAGGGAATAATTAAAAAGTATGCCAAAATTAAATGGTTCAGGCAAAATTAAAAGGTTACTTTCTACTGCATCAAGCAGCTGCTGGTTAACCAATGTTTTGTGTGGACTTCTCCTCAAAGTGCTCATCAACTATCGCATTCAGCTGTGCGGCAATCTCCGAGAAATCTCTGTTTAAATCGAGCGTCTTCACGCTGATCATGTTGCCGCTCATCTGGTAGCTGTTGTCCGGCTGGATGGCCTCGTCCGTTGCAGCATAAAGGAGCATGCCGGAAACCTTGTGGGGCTGGTCCCCGAACTCCGTATCCTTGTTCTTAACGTAGGTAAAGATCTGATACAGATTGCCGGAATGGAGCGTGTGGACATCGTACTGAGTCTGCGTGGTATGCGTGTAATACTTGGCGTCAATGATAAGGACCTCGCTGCCACTGGTGAGCATGATGTCGCTCTGCATTACCGGCAACATCGTCCCAATACCATCATCCAAAGCCCACGGGATCTGCGAAGCCGTCGCTGTCACTTGCGGACACTCCTTGGCGTAGTATTCGAGGATGAATTTCTCGTACAGACGATTCATACGCTGTTCATCCACAAAGGAGGCCAGTTTGTATTCTCCGGAGTCTGTGGTCAGAAGCATTCCTTCCAGAATGAGCTGGCACAGACTGATAAGCATCCGATATGTATTGTTGTTCCTCTGGAACCGAATGGCCGACCAGCGGATCGTGGTAGGATCGATTGTGTCAACATTTGAGAAGAACAGCATCTCCTTTTTCAAATCGCTTTTGTACTCCTGATCCACTCTCGTGTGCCGGAGCAGAAGCATAACGGTCGTTTTCAGTATCTGATTCAGGAGATTGTTCTCGGAAAGCTCATCGTACTCACAGGTCAGCACCCGCTTTCTGGCAAGGCGGTTCTGAATGGTCCCCGGCATATCGATCTTGCCCCGGACTACAGCAACATCCTCTTTGCGGTTTAAATACTCCCGGTACAGCCCCTGTTTCAACTGTCTGCTGATGCCCTTCGCCAGAATCGCAGCGAAGAGGTTATGCATGTTCTCGAACTCCTCGGTAGCAACATCCTCATAACCGCCTTGATTCAGCGTCGTGAAGGCATACGAAAGCATATAGTATATGTTTTTTATGAAGATGCTCTTATCCTTAATCATTGAAACACACCTTGCAGAATGTTCTCCCACCGCTGGAGCTTGTTGGCGTCGTCGAACCAGTATTCACTGAGCATCGGAAGAATGTCGTAGTCAACGATGGAGTGCAGCCACTCTTCGGTGCAAACATCTCTGCCGCAGAAATAGCTGTGGCCGATGCAGAAGCCCTTACCCAGCGACTTATCAAGGGAGATTTCACGGTTCAGGTCTTTCACCTTATTAACAAGTTCGTTCAGTGTCTCGTTGTTCAAGCTGTTCTGGTAATGGATGAAGCCCTCGGAATCGAAGCCCGGTTCCACCTCAAAGAAGCTGAAGCGACAACCGAAGCGCCTCTTTGTGCAAGATACGAAGAATAATTTCCATTGCCACACGCAATATCCAAAATGTAATCCGCAGGATTAGGAGATAGAAGTTCCGTTACTTTGGGACGCACTACCTC
>JAEXBN010000052.1 GCA_023394045.1 Bacillota bacterium
GAACGCTGTATTGAATTTCCTTCCCGTCCTTCTCTTTTGGCAGGTCGGTAAAGGTATGCTTCCAGCCGTTGTCTTTGTTCAAAACAACCTTGTTCGCTTCCTCGCCGTCCGCCAACAGGTGGACGACCACTTGATCGGCGCTCTCGCCGACCCAGGTCTTGGTGACCGAGAGGTCTCTGGTCTCGGGAGCTTTCACAAAGGTATTAGTGAAGTTCACTGGCGGTGCCAGATACTTCATCTTTTCCGGAGAGGCAATGTAGTTCGTGTAATGCTCATCCGCTTGGGCGAGATCGTCAAAGAGCAAAACGTACACATCCCCTTCTTGCACGACCACGTCCAGAATCTTAGTTTCCGTGTTCTGGTTAAAACGCGCATCGTCGGAGGCGGTTTCCTTCAGATAGTAGCGGTAAATGCCATCCGAATCCCGGGAGACGCTTGGAAGATGGTTTGAATCCTGATCCGGATTATCCTCATTCGGGGTAACAGCCTCCTTTTCTGGAAGCGCTGCATATCGATTGAGAAAACGTGCGATATCGCCATACCCGAAAATGGGCTTCGTGACGGAAGTATAGGCATCCCCCTCTTTTTCAACCGACAATAAAATGTCTTTATGGATTCCAGTCACTGCATAATCCACACCGGGATTGGCATGTAGATTGAACGCCTTTGCATAGTTGAGGCCGGCAAAATCATAAGCCCACAGACACTCTGCGCCCTCTTCATACGACCCTGCCGTCGTCCAATCGAGATGCTCAAACGATGTTTTCCAGCCGATGGTATCTTCCGGCCAGGTTGATGCATTCCAATCATGCTCCGTTTCTCTCATAGACTTCTCTTCCTCTGTCGGCGGGCGGAAATAGGTGGTCTGCACATGATCGCTGCTATGCATCTCGCCCCAGCCATATTTCAGCAGATTGCTGAAAAAGACAGTCTTTGCTTCATAGTAGTCCCCCTCCGGACGATAAAGAGCGTCCGACGTATCGTCGGCGCTTTGGAGAACCTCCCGGAAGCGGCGATGAGAGTCCATAATCTCTTCCTGGGGCTGATCACCCGGATGGAACGACGCCTTGCCCAGCGGAACCGGGTTGGGGGATCCCTCCTCAAAGGTGCCCCGATAGACGGTGAGATCATACTCATCTCCTTCACTGCCGTCCTCATTGAGCGTAGCTCCATGATAGTTCCGACCAATCCCCGCCTCATCTCCATCCGGAACTTCCTGCACCTCAAAAGAGAACTCTGCTTCCGGAATCACGGTTCGGTCGGGCGCATTCCGCATATCGAGCGTCTTTCCATAGAGAATTTGCGTGAGTCCAAGAGAAACTTCCCTATTGTCGTGCATACCGATAACACTCGCATACGCCGGGGTTCGATTCCCGAAGAGGAGAGAAAGAGCCAGGACGCTCAGAAGCGCCGCGCGTCCGATTCCCTTCCTCAGCACATGGCGGCGGAACACGCCTCGCCTGAACCAAGATGGTTTCCTTACCGTCGTTTTGTTTTCCATACCCTTTCCTTTCCTTTTCTTTCGTTTTGTTGTTGAGGTGATCCGATTATTTCCATTATAAACCAGCTTATTTGGCTATCATACTACCCCCCCCCCACCCAAGTTTTGTCAAGGAATCGGTGCCTATCAGAAGATCGATCCATGAGTCAAAATCCGCTCGCGAAGCAATGGCAACACAGGCATCAACCGCAACACGCGAGTCGGCGGCAACACACGAATCATCTGCAACGCGCGCATCATGACAAAGCGATCTTTTTCCATTTCCGAATTTTGGTGCGAAACGTCCCAAAGGGAGCAACCGTATTGATATGGATAAATTTATAGACTTCCCACGTCGCGGTTTTCGTGGCTTCATCCGCCCATTTGCGCCGATGCGGATGAAAGAGCTCCTCTTCGCTGAGCGCATCGATCATGGCATCAATGGAAGTGATGTTATCTTGTAATCTCGCCTTCAGCGTTTCAAGCGGCAAGGGCGCATACTGGTCGGTAAACCACTGATATAAAGCGCCGAGCTGATTCCATCGGAACGCATCCGAAGGCGTATGAACCGGAAGCCCGTTTTTCTCGTCTTCTTCCCACTGAAGAAGAAGCGTCGTCCATCCCAGCTGGTAAGCCAGATTCTCCGCCGGCGTGCGGTCGACTCCCTCCACACGCTGATCTTTCAACGATTCGGGAATCCCATCGAATTCTGCCATGTACTTTTCAAACGAGCGATGAATTTCCGCTTTCAGTTCTTCTTTGTTTTGATAGGTTCTCAAATTCACCTCCTGCCCCTCAAATGGGCGAGCTCTTTCTTTCGTTGGTTTCATTGTAACAAAGAACCAAAAAGCGAACACGGCGCCGTTTCGATGAGCCTCTTGCAGGTTTACGATTTCAAAATCTGTTTCTTCCTTTTCCAATTGAAGACGCAAGAGTATAATCAAAATAGTTATCTATTGAATGCGAATATCAAAAGCCGTTGAAAAATCGAAACTATCAAGAGGGAGGAAATATGAGCCATCAAATTTCTCAATGGTTCGCCGAAGAAGGGCGCACGCCTCTATTAGAGGAAAAAGATTTCTCAAGGCTCTTCCGCTTTTATGAAATTCTCAGCGATATCGAAACGGATTTTCCTGAAACGACGATCAACACGTTATCCGACTTATTTCATATCACGAAAGTTTCTTATACCGTTTTTGAGAAATCAAGGCTTGGAAACCGGTATGTTTCAGAGATCTATGGTTTTTTCCCCGAAGAGCAGCTGAACTTGTACCGAACCCACTATTACCTGTATGATCCCTTCTTCCAAAATTTTCCATCACTAAACGCCTCGGATCAACAGCAGGATGTCTACACCAGCAGCCTCTTCGGCGACGCGCTCTTTCAATCGTCCGAATATGGGAAATTCCTGCGCAATTATAAAGTTGGCTACCAGGCGATCCTCGGCGGAGGGCACATCGACGCCCGGGACACCACCTCGAAATGGCCGCGGCATATTCTCTCTGTATATAAGGAAGTCGGCGAAGGTCCGTTTACCGATCGGGAACTTGCCTTGTACGGATATATCGGCCGCGCCTTTGCACATTGCATCCGCAACTATAAGAGAAAGCTGCGGCAGCGCCATCTGTCCAAAGCTCTGGACGAATTCCTCGACCATCAGGAGCTCGGCTTTGCCATCCTGGATGCCGACGCGAAGCCCCTGCGCTATAATAGCGAATTTATGAACCTTGGTTTACAGATTAGCGGCGAACGCAACGGCACCGCAAAAGGCATCCTGGAAAATCTATTTTCCCTTTTGCAGCTGGATCGTCCGTCCAACTCTTCGGATTCTCCACCCCCCCCTGTATACACAGCGGAGAAAAACAACATTCTCATCCGCGCCGAGCGGACGAACCTGGAAATTGAAAACTCGGTGCATTTCATGACGTTCCTGCGGCTGGAGCGTAAGACCCCATCCGCCCCGGAACGAACGATGTATAAGCTGATCTCCCGCTATGACCTGACCCAAAGAGAAAGCCAGATTGCGGGATGTGTCCTGCAGAAGATGCCGAACGCGGAAATTCAGGAAAAATTCCACATCTCCATGTCCACCGTAAAATCACACCTGCGCAGCATCTACTCCAAACTGGGGATCAATTCCCGCCAAGAGTTGATCGCTCTCTACCGCAAGCTCGCCGATGAGGACTAGCCCAATAGAATGTGCGACTCATGGCTACAGCGCAATTGTGTCCGCCATCTCCTGGGGCGTAATGTTGTAGAGAAGGGATCCTTTCTTCTCCTGATAATCCAGCAGCACCTGCAAAATCGCATCGCGGTCAAACGCCGTGCCTTGGAGCGCCGCTTTCAGGGGATTCAAATCCACCGCGCTGAAGAAATCGCCGGAAAACTCAATCTCGGAGATTCGTCCCGCCTCCACATTCAACGACGCCTTAAACAAACCGCCCTTCAGATGATTTTCCTTCTGGATGCTGAACTGCGGCGATTTTCCATAAATGCTGTCCCAGCTGCGAAAATGTTCCTCGGCGAGCGCCTCAATCCGCTGGAGATCCTCGGCGTTGCAATGGTACGTGTCGCCCTCGGTAAAAATGTAGGACAAAAGTGTCTGTTTGAACTCCTCCGCCGACATGGAGACCGGAAGATGTTCGGACAGATTCGTCACGCGTTCCCGAACCGACTTAATGCTCTTTGAAAGAATCTTATAGGGATCCACGGTGGTGCTGTTGACCATCGCTTCAATATCCGTATCAAAAAGCAGCGAGCCATGGTGAACCGTCGTCCCGTGAAGGTGATATTGCGCATTGCCGGAAAATTTCTTTCCCTCCACCGTAAGATCGTTCCGACCGTTGAAGCCCGCCGCGATTCCCATCCGGTTTAGCGCCGACAAGACGGGCTCCAAGTAGCGTTGAAACGCAATCGGGTGTTCTCCATCCCGGACGATAAAAGAAAACTGCCATCCTCCCCGATCCGTATAAATCGTTCCGCCTCCAGAGAGCCGGCGAACCAGCTTGAGCTGATGCGCGCGCGCGTAGGGCATGTTGATCTCTTCAAAAATATTCTGATACTTCCCCACCATGAGCGTCGGATCCGTCCGCCAGAGCAAAAAGACGGTTCCCGGCAATTTTTTCTCTGTGGCAAAATAATACTCATAACCAAAATTCGTGTAAACGTCCGTGCTGTCCGTTTCGACGTAGATCAGTTTGGTCTCCATTTTTATGTCCTTTACCGCACCGCTTCTATCGCACCGCTTCCATGGCTTCCGCCGCATGGTAAGAGCTCCGCACCAGCGGGCTGCTCGCGCAGTAGCGGAATCCCTTTTCCAGCGCCATGAGCCGGTACTGTTCAAACTCCGCCGGCGTCACATAGCGCGCCAGCGGGTAATGCTTTGGCGACGGCTGCAAATACTGTCCGATCGTCAAGAAATCGCACCCCGTTTCCAGAATATCATCCATCAGCTGAGCAATCTGCTCCTCCGTCTCGCCCAGCCCCAACATGAACCCCGTCTTCGTCAGGATGTCCGGATTCCGGCTCTTGCTGTAGCGCAGCACCTCCAGCGAACGCACATACTTCGCCTGCGGGCAGACCTCCCGGTACAGTTCCTTCACCGTCTCCATATTGTGTCCCAGCACATCCGGTTTAGCATCAATCACCAGATTCAGGCTGTCCGGATCGCCCTTCATATCCGAAATCAGCACCTCGATCGTCGTTTCCGGAGACGACTGGCGAATCGCCTCAATGCAGCGGACAAACTGCCTCGCGCCGCCATCCTCCAAATCATCCCGATCGACCTGCGTGATGACCACATGCCGCAGTCCCAGCTCTTTCACCGCTTCCGCGATATGCTTTGGCTCCTCCGGATCCAGCGGATCTGGCCGCCCCGTCGTCACGTTGCAAAAGCGGCAGTTTCTCGTGCATTGGCTCCCCAGAATCATAAAAGTCGCCGTCCGTTTGCGGTAGCACTCCCCCATGTTAGGACAGGCTGCTTCCTTGCACACCGTGTTCAGCTGCAAATTCTGCATCATCCCTGCCATATTCTGCACCGCATCCGCATTATAGGAGACACGCAGCCACTCCGGTTTCCGTTCCATTATTTTTCCTCCACCTCTGCAACCGGCTCCAGCGCACGAACCGCATCACCAACCGCTGCAAGTTTCCGGATCAGCATCCCTTGTTCCGGTGCCTCGACGCTCTCCACCACTTTATCCGTTTCCACCTCATAGAGAATTTCACCCTTCTCAAACGAAGCGCCTTCCTCTTTCATCCAGGCGCACAACACGCCTTCCCCGCCCTCTTCACGGAATTTTGGAACATACAGCGTCTTTTTCATCATGGATTCCTCTCTGTTCAACCGCATCAACCACCAAAACTATAAAATGAGATCTGCCAAGATCTCCGCATCCGCGCCAACGAGCTCCCTGCACAAATCCTCGATTTCTACGGGATTCAACCGGTGCCCGACAAAG
>JAEXBN010000043.1 GCA_023394045.1 Bacillota bacterium
GCACCGACCATCATAATATTTATATTAACCTTGGAACGACGGAGGGTGTGGTTCCGCGCAAGGAGCAGATTCCCACGGAGCATCTCCGCGCAGGGGATCGCGTGAAACTGTACGTATGTGATGTCCGCGTCTCCTCAAGGGGACCGCAGATTCTGCTTTCTCGCGCGCATCCTCAGCTGGTCGCACGCCTGTTTGAACAGGAAGTGCCGGAGATCACTGACGGCGTTGTGGAGATTTATTCGGTCTCTCGCGAAGCGGGCTCACGATCGAAAATTGCGGTTTATTCGCATGATCCCAATGTGGATCCCATCGGCGCCTGCGTGGGATATAAGGGAAATCGTGTCAATTTGATTGTTGATGAGCTTCATGGGGAGAAGATGGATATCATCATTTACGATGAGAATCCGGAAGTGTTTATCGCCAATGCCTTGAGTCCCTCTGCGGTGAACCGGGTCATCATCAATGAAGAAGATCACTCCGCTGCAGTGGTGGTGCCTGACGATCAACTTTCTCTAGCCATTGGAAAAGAGGGACAAAATGTGCGGCTGGCGGCGCGGCTGACCGGCTGGAAGATCGACATCAAGGGACAGTCACAGTTTCATGAGGATCCAGCCTTCTTTGATGCGGGCGCACCAAGTGAGCGTCCGGGATTGTTTGATCTTCCGGAAGACATGGCGATTTCTGCGGCAGATGATTTTGCGGATGAAGAGATGATGAACGAGAACCGGCATGAGGGGGCAGAGGAATCGCACGGCCAGGCAGAAAGTGAAGATCGAGATGCCTAAAAAAGAGCCCGTGCGAAAATGTGTTGCCTGCGGCGAGCAAAAGCCTAAACAGGAGCTGCTGCGCATTGTCCGGCAAACCGATGGAAATGTGGTGGTTGATTCCACGGGAAAGATGAATGGGCGTGGAGCCTATCTTTGCAAAAAGAGGGAATGCCTGGAGAAGGCAGTTAAAAAAAATCGGTTGAAAGCTGCGTTGAAGACGCAAATTTCGGAGGACTTCTATGAGGAACTGAAGCACATAATCGAGAATTGAGGTGCCTATGAGAGTTTATGAATTAGCAAAAGAACTGGGGGAAAAATCAACGGCTTTCCGCTCGTTTCTTGAAAAAGAATTACATTTGACTTATCCGTCGCACATGTCTTCCATGGACGAGGCAGATGTGGCGAAAGTCCGAGCGGCGTTTTCTGCTGGGAAAGCAGAAAAAAGCCAACAGGATCAGAAAAAAAGTGCGCGTCATCCGATCCCGGCGGCGCCACATGACGCAAAGGTGAGCACAAATCGTACGCCGAAGCCTCAAGCGGAAAAAAAGAAGAGCGAGCAGTCGGCGCACGGAAAGGATTCGACGCCAAATCCTCATCAGGGAAAGAAGCATTCTTCTCCTAAGCGGGGTGAAGCTCGCGAGGATTTTCGTCCGGGAAAGAAAGCGGATCAAAACGTTCAAGAAGGAAAATCGGATCGTCTGAAATCACAAAAGGGACGTTTCCATCGCAAAGGGGAAGATGATGCGCCGCGCAAGGAAAGAGCTGCCGGAGGGATTCAGCAAGCGCCGTTCCATAAGCCGAACAAACCTGGAAAATCAAAGAAAAATAAGAAAAAGGAGCCTGCAGTGACCCAGCCAATGGAGGAAGAAATGGACCTCATTATTGAAATTCCTTCCGAAATTACTGTCGGTGATTTTGCCCGTGCCATTCATAAAAATTCAATGGAAGTGATCACCGAACTCATTAAGATGGGGATTATGGCGGGTCTGAATGAATCGATTACGTTTGAGACCGCAGAAAAAGTGGCGGAAAAATTTGGTGTTTTAATCACCGAACCCGAGCAGGCGGACGGCGATGCGATCTTTGAATCGCTCAATTTTGAAGATGACCCGAAAGACCTGAAGCCCCGCCCGCCAGTCGTCACGGTCATGGGACATGTCGATCATGGAAAAACATCTTTGTTGGATGCGATTCGTGAAACCGCGGTGACACGGGGGGAGGCCGGCGGAATCACGCAGCATATTGGTGCGTCGGTGGCCAGCGTGGATGGACAGACGATCACGTTCATCGATACGCCGGGACATGAGGCGTTTACTCAAATGCGCTCGCGTGGAGCGCAGACGACGGATATCGTCATTCTGGTCGTTGCCGCAGATGATGGTGTGATGCCGCAGACGATTGAGGCTATCAACCATTCGAAAGCGGCAGGCGTGCCCATTGTTGTCGCCATCAACAAGATGGACAAGTATGGCGCAGATGCGAACCGCGTGATGACCGAATTGGCGGAGCAGGGTCTGGTTCCTGAGGAATGGGGCGGGGATACGATCATGATTCCCGTTTCGGCGCACACCAAGGCTGGATTGGATGACTTGCTCCAGATGGTGCTGATGGTCGCGGAAATGGAAGAATTAAAAGCCAATCCCAATCGTAAAGCCATTGGCGTGGTGATTGAAGCCCAGTTAGAAAAGGGACGCGGCGCGACGGCTTCCGTTTTGGTGCAGAACGGAACATTGACCGACAAGGATTATGTGGTTTCTGGTGAAGTCAGCGGACATATTCGCGCGATGTTTGATTCGAAGGGGAAAAAGGTGAGAAAAGCCGGTCCGTCCATGCCGGTCAAGATCACAGGTCTTTCGGATCTTCCAGAAGCCGGCGATCCGATTTATGCGGTTTCCGACGAAAAGGAAGCCCGTGCCTTTGCGGAGAAAGTCGCGCAGAAAAATCGTGATGAGCGCTTGAATAAGACAACGCATATCTCCTTGGATGACCTGCATATGCAGATTTCAGAAGAGGGACTTAAAGAACTGAACATCATCGTCAAGACGGATGTCAAGGGGACGATTGATGCCTTGGCTGGTTCCATTGCGAAGCTCAGCAACGATGAAGTTAAAGTTAATATTATTCATGGAGCCGTCGGCGGAATTAGTGAAAGCGATGTGATGTTGGCGGCGGCTTCAAATGCGATTATTATCGGATTCAACGTGCGTCCGAATCAGGGAGCCATCGCTCAGGCGGAGCGTGAAGAGATTGAGCTGCGAACCTATCGCGTGATCTACGAGGCACTGGATGATATTGAGCATGCGATTCAGGGCATGCTGGCGCCTGAATTCAAAGAAGAAATCTTGGGGCGCTGTGAAGTTCGGGAGACCTTTAAGGTGCCCAATGCCGGGACGGTCGCCGGAATTTATGTCACTTCGGGAAAAATCGTGCGCAATGCGGGGGTTCGTTTGCTGCGAAACGATATTGTGATTCACGAAGGGAAAATTTCCTCGCTTCGCCGTTTCAAAGATGATGTCAAGGAAGTTGCGACCAGCTATGAAGCCGGACTGGGAATTGAAAATTATAATGATATCAAAGTCGGGGATATTATCGAATGCTTCCATGAAGTGGAAGTCGCGAAAAACTAATGCGGATCCGGCGCTGGAGACAGTGCCGGAAAGGAGGCGAACATGAACGAAAAGCGAATCGGGCGGATCTCTCAGGAAGTGAAAAAAGCGCTTTCTGAAGCGGTGTTTTATGAGCTGAAAGATCCGAAGATTTCAGATGTTCTCACGATCTCCGAGGTCAAGGTGTCCAGCGATTTATCCTATGCGGATGTTTATGTCAGCGTGATGGGAACGGACTGGGATCGTCGTCAGACGATGGAAGGACTGGACAAAGCCAGAGGCTTCTTGAAGCGTTACCTGGCCAGCCATATTCAGCTTCGACAGATTCCGGAGCTTCGCTTTCATCCGGATGATTCCATCGTTCATGGAATGTACATGGATCAATTGATTGCCGCGACATTAAAACAGGATGAAGCCAACCGTGCAGCGCGCGGCGAACAGGAGTCTGCGCCGAAGGATCCAGACGATGCGCTGGAGGAACCGGGGGATGAGATCGGCCGTCCAACGAGGGGAGAATGGGGATGAATCATCTGTATGACGAGGCGCGCCAGGCAATGGAGCACTCCTCAACGATCGCGATCGCGGGGCATGTGAATCCGGATGGCGATTGTTATGGCTCCGTTCTGGGACTGGGGCTTTCTCTATTGGCCTGTGGAAAGCAAGTCACGATGCTGGCGGAGGATTTTTATTCCCATTATTCCTATATTCCAGGTTTTGAGCGTCTCCAGAAGGCGGATCCGGAACAAAACTATGATTTGTTCATCCGCGTGGATCTGGGATCACGGGATCGCATGGGCAGTGCTGCCATGGCGCTGGATCGCAGCGCCTTTTCGATCAATTTTGATCATCATTTAGACAACGATGCGTTATGCGACATCGTGATTCATCAGCCGGAAGCGTCCTCCACCTGCGAAATTTTGGGCGATTTTATTTATGAGACGGGGCTTCCCATGACCGCCGATGCGGCCACAGCGCTTTATACAGGGCTGACGACAGATTCGAACCGATTTCTTTATGATTCGTCCGGACCGCGCACATTGAGGATTGCGGCGCGTTTGATGGAAAGCGGGGCGGAGGTACAGCGTATTTATCTTCAGGAGTATCAGAACGAGGATCCAGCGATGGTCATGTTTCGCGGGGATGTGATCCGTGAAGCGCTCAAGCTGCATGAAGGCCGGATTGTCCTAGCCAATTTGACGCAGGAACGAATCTCGCGCTACGGTCTGAGCATGCCGCAGGCGGAAGGCGTGGTGGATGATATGCGCAGTTTAAGCGGCGTGGAAATTGCCGTGATCTTAAAGGAGGAAGCCCCGGATTTACAAAAGATCAGTTTTCGCTCCAAAGCCTATTATGATGTATCCACATTGGCGGCGCACTTTCTGGGCGGCGGTCATAAAAAGGCGGCCGGGGGCAGAATTGAGGCGGGGAATGCGGAGGCCTTCGAACGGCTCCGATCGTTTCTTGAGGAGATTTCCTGGTGATGGCGGATGGAATCCTGAATCTCTACAAGGAAGAAGGCATGACATCGCATGATGTGGTTCAAATGGTTCGTCATGCGCTACATATGCGGCGGGTTGGCCACAGCGGCACGTTGGATCCGATGGCGACCGGCGTTCTTCCGGTTCTCGTCGGTCGTGCCACGAGGCTTGGAGAATATGTATCGGGTGCGGGTAAATCGTATCTTGCGGCTTTGACCTTCGGGGTTGAGACCGATACGCTGGATCGGACGGGAACGATCGTGCGCTCGTGCTCAAAGACGCGTTTTTCTCGGGAAGAAGTAGAAGAGGCGTTATCTCATTTCCATGGCACCATCGAACAGAGAGTTCCCGCTTATAGTGCGGTCAAAGTGAACGGAAAGAAGCTTTATGAATACGCACGGGCAGGGATAGAAGTGGAGCGCCCCGTTCGCCAGGTCACGATCGACCGAATGGAACTGGTACAGCTTCAAGAGGATCAGGCGGTCATCTTCTGTCATTGTTCTAAAGGAACGTATATTCGCCAGCTGATTGCTGATCTTGCGGAATCACTGGGAACGCTGGCCGTGATGACGGCGCTTGAACGGACTTCCGTCGGTTCGTTTACCGTGGAGGATGCGCTTCCGGTTTCCGTGCTCAAGCAGATGAGCAGCGATGAATTATCCTCTCGCTTGGTGCCGATGGATCAGGCGGTGAAGCATTTTCCATTCCTTCAGGTCGATTATCCTTCCGCTCTCCGGCTGCAGCAGGGGCAGAAGCTTTTCCGGGATGAGGCGGAACAGGAATGGATACGCGTATATACAGGCTCGGTTTTTCTCGGAATCGGGACGGTACAGCGGAATGAAGAAGGACGGTCATATCTGAAATTAAAGAAGGGGATGGCCGATCCGTTAGATGGGAAGTCGAATGGTCATTATTGATTTGGATCAAAAAGAGGAAGCCTCAGGAGAACAGACCGTCATCGCGCTGGGGAATTTTGATGGATTGCATCTTGGACACCGCCAGCTGATTCAAACGGCACAAAACGTGGCGGCATCTCAATCAGCGCAAAGCGCCGTCCTATTGTTCAAAAATCACACCACGGCACTTTTTGCGCCCAAGAATGCGCGCTGCCTGACATCGGTGGAGGATAAACTGGCGATGCTGGAAGCGATGGGGCTGGATCTGGTTTATCTTCATACGTTTGATGAAGCCTTTGCTTCGCTGGATCCCTCATTTTTTCTTGATGAAATGCTGATTCGCCGGATGGGTGCCATTCATGTTGTCGTCGGGCGCGATTATCGTTTCGGGCGTTTGGCCAAGGGGTCAGTGGAGGATCTCAAAAGAGCAGAAGAGGCGCAGAAAATTGGGCTGAGCATTGTTTCCGATGTGAAATACCAGGGAGAACGCATCAGTTCCACTCGTATCCGCCAGGCGATCATGGACGGAAAGCCGGAGGCAGCACGAGCGATGCTTGGAGGCGCCTATACGCTGCGCGGCTTTGTGGATCATGGGGCGCAGCGCGGTCATGGTCTGGGTTTTGCTACGGCGAATTTATCCATGAGTTTTCCCTATGTGCTGCCCCGTGAGGGGGTGTACCTCACGCGATCGGAAATCGAAGGAAAAAAGGGAACCTTCTACGGCATGAGCTCGGTAGGCACCAATCCGACGTTTCATGAACATCGTGGCGTTTCGGTAGAAACCCATCTATTCGATTTTCATGAGCCAATCTATGGTCTGGGGTTCAGCGTTTCTTTTCTGCGGTATGAACGTCCGAATGTTGCTTTTGCATCGCCGCAGGAATTATCCGAACAGATGAATCAAGATCTCCATCTTTTGCGGCAATGGGCACAGGAAGAGCGCGTCTCGCTTCATTGATGATGCTCAGACGATCAGAGATTTTCAGAAGGAGATTGAGCCATCTGAGGCGTGAAGTCTTGATGTTTTGCTGAAGCTCTGGTAAACTTTTCAAGTACTCTTCCAAAGGGGACGGCACTCCAACCCCCGCTTTGAAAGCAGCGAATCACTAGGTATAAGGAGAAAAAGATGTTAACCAAAGAAAAGAAAAAAGAAATTATTGCAGAGTATGGGAAAAACGAGACGGATACGGGTTCGCCGGAAGTTCAGATTGCACTTCTGAGCTATCGTATTTCGGAGCTGACGGAGCATTTGAAGACGCATGCAAAAGATAATCATTCCCGCCGTGGGATGTACATGCTGATCGGTCAGCGCCGCGGTTTGCTGAACTATCTTCGCAAGCTGGATATTGAACGGTATCGCGACGTGGTTTCGCGCTTGAATCTTCGTGGCTGATGTTTTGAAAAGAGTGCGCAAGCACTCTTTTTTTCGTTGATCCGTTTTCGATTCATTATGGAGGAATACTCATGAACCATTCGACGCTGATCATCCTAAATCCTGTCGCTGGGATGGAGAATGCCACTCAATTTCTTTCGACTCTTGTCGAAAAGCTCAGTGAGAGCGGGGAACCCGTCCTCTGCTATGCGACGGGAAAATCAGGGGATGCGGCCTTGATGGCTAGGCGTTATGGCAATCAGGTGGATCAGGTCATTACATTGGGAGGAGATGGCACTCTCAGTGAAGTGACAGAGGGTTTGCTTTTTCATGAACAGAGGCCGATCGTCGGATATATTCCGGCCGGCACCAGCAATGATTTTGCCAGCGGACTGGGACTGTCCGATCAGACGGAAGAAGAATTGGTGCAGACGGCGCTTTTCGGCGTGCCCATGGCTTGCGATATGGGCTTGTTTAACGGGACTTCGTTTCTGTATGTGGCAGCATTCGGCGCCTTCACGACGGTCAGCTATCAAACGCCGCAAGCGAAGAAAAATGTGTTGGGACGCTTCGCCTATCTCGTGGAAGGGATGAAAGAATTGAGCGGACTGACCGAATATGAGATCGAAATGAGGACGGACTCTCAGACGTTCCGTGGAAAATATCTTTTAGGGATGATTTCAAATTCGAACACCGTCGCGGGAATGGTGCATCTTGATGCCAGTACAGACTACCAAGATGGTTTGTTCGAGGTGACTCTGGTGAAGGCTGGATACAGCGCCTTGGATTACGCGGCTCTCGCCAGAGAACTCATGAATGGAGAGCTGACCCATGAAGCCTGTCTGCATTTCCAGACGAGCTACTTGGAAGTGCGTTCTCCATTGCCGATCGCCTGGACGCTTGATGGGGAAGAAGGGGATGAAACGACAAAGGCAACAATTCAAGTGCTGCCCCGTGCATTACGGATTCGTACGAAAGTCGCTCCGAAAGAAGAGAGAAAATGAGAGATTTTCGGTATAGAAGACCGGATGAATTTCACTTTTTTTGATATAATTAACAAGATAATTGTCAAAAAGAGCAATATTTGAACTCGTCGTTGACGAAGGGTGAAGGCTCATCTGCAAGACCAGGAGGAAACAATGAAGGAATTTGATTACCGTTCAGAGGTGACGAATAATGCATTTCATGTCACCATCGGTAAAGTGGCTGAACAGGCGAATGGCGAATGTATCATTCAAACTGGCGATACGGTGGTGCTCACCACGGCGGTCATGGCAAAAACGATCCGCGATGGTCAGGACTTTTTTCCGCTGACCTGTGAATATCAGGAGAAACTGTATGCGGTGGGGCGTATTCCCGGCGGTTATGTGAAACGTGAAGGGCGCGGTTCCATTGAAGCGACCTTGAATGCCCGCCAGATGGATCGCCCGATTCGTCCGCTCTTTCCGGAAGGGTTCATGAATGACGTGCAGGTGATTGCTACCGTGCTGTCTGTGGGTCCGGAAGATCCCCCAGAGATTTGCGCCATGAATGGTTCCTCCATTGCTTTGAGCCTTTCGGACATCCCATTTGCGGGTCCGACGGGGGCAGTGATCGTCGGCTATATCGATGGAGAGTATGTGATCAATCCTTCGGAAGCGGAAATGGAGCGTTCTCAGCTCAACTTGACGGTGGCGGGAACAGAAGATGCCATCATGATGGTGGAAGCCGGAGCCAATGAACTCAGCGAAGACATCATGCTGGGGGCGATTTTGTTCGCGCATGAAGAGATCAAGTCGATCTGCCGTTTCATTCAGCGCATCGTCGCTGAGCATGGCAAAGAAAAATTTGTCTTTGAAAAGCATGAGCCGGATGCGCAGCTGCGTGAGCGTGTGGAACGTTTTGCCAAAGCGCGCCTCATCGCCTCTCTGCAAACGGACAATAAGATGAAGCGCGTTGAGGATGTGGCAGATATTAAGAAAGAGACATTTGAGCTCTTTGAAGCGGCCAATCCGGACGAGTTTAAGGAGATCAAGAACGATATCGACGCAATCATGGAAGAGATCATCCGCCATGAGGTGCGCCGGCTGATTACAGAAGATAAAGTTCGCGCCGATGGGCGCGCGATGGATGAAATCCGTCCTCTTTCTGCAGAGGTGGGTGTTCTTCCTCGTCCTCATGGAACCGGACTCTTCAAACGCGGCCAAACGCAGGTTTTGTCGGTGGTGACGCTCGGGGGTCCGCGCGATGTCCTTTATATTGACGGGCTGCACAAAGAAGAGATTGTGAAGAGCTATTTCCATCAATATAATTTCCCGCCATTTTCCGTGGGAGATACCAAACCGCTGCGTTCGCCGGGCCGCCGTGAGATTGGTCATGGAAATCTTGCTGAGCGTGCGCTGCTTCCGGTTCTTCCGGATCAGTCGGAGTTCCCTTATACGATTCGTGTCGTTTCTGAAGTGCTCAGTTCCAACGGTTCCTCTTCACAGGCATCCATCTGCGGCTCCACGCTGGCTTTAATGGACGCTGGTGTGCCCATTAAAGCGCCGGTGGCAGGGATCGCCATGGGATTGATCAAAGAGGGGGAAAACCTCTCGATTTTGACCGACATTCAAGGTCTGGAGGATCATCTTGGAGACATGGATTTCAAAGTGGCGGGAACGTCTAAAGGAATCACCGCTCTTCAGATGGATATTAAGATTCAGGGCATCGACGAAGAGATTATGAAGACCGCCTTGGCGCAGGCCAAAAAGGCACGTGCACAGATTCTGGACGTGATTACCGACTGCATCGCTGAGCCGCGCAAGGAACTCTCAAAATATGCGCCCCGCATTCTCGCATTGGATATTGACCCGGAAAAGATTCGCGATGTCATTGGTAAAGGCGGCAAGACCATCAATACCATTGTTGATGCAACGGGCGTTCAGATTGATACCGAAGATGATGGACATATCACGATCACCGCTCCGGATGGCGAAAGCGGAGAACAAGCCAAACAGATGATTCTGGACATCATTCGTGATGTGCAGGTGGGGGATGTGTTTGAGGGAACTGTCGTTCGGATTATGAAGTTCGGCGCTTTTGTCAGCATCGGAGGAAATAAGGAAGGAATGATTCATATTTCCAAGCTGGCGCATGAACGCGTCGACCGCGTCGAGGATGTCGTGGAGATCGGAGATAAAGTGAAGGTCAAGGTCATCGAAATTGATGATAAAGGGCGCATCAATCTTTCTCGCAAGGCGCTTTTGCCGCGCATCTGATCCGAACAGGATTGAGCTGGAGCCTCATCTGAAATCAAACGATTCTTTTTTGAGACGACGCAAGACTGGGAAGAAGCATAGTTCCCACACTTGCGTCGCTTTGCTTCAGAAGGAGTATGCTATACTAATTCTGGATGAGGAGGAAGCATGGTAAGAAAATCTACACGTCGAAAAGCAACACAGCGGAGTGATCGCCAAAACATTTTGATGGGGATCGGTTTTGTTCTTTTTCTGATCTGTTCGACTTCGATCTATTTTCGTTTCGCAACGGGTTGGTTTGGGAAGATCATCGGTGGATTTTTCTTTCGTTTATTTGGATTGATGGCCTTCGCGCTTCCCATTCTCATTCTCTTTTATGCGCTTGCGATCCTCTCAAACCATTTTCAGGGCAAAGTGATTCGGACTCTGATTTATCTGACGGGTTTATTGTGTTGTCTGGGAATGATTGTGGCGATTGAAGATCTTCCCGTAGGGAAACTTTCGACGGTGTTGGCCATGGCTGGCGAACGCGGACTGATGCTTCGCGGTTCAGGTATATTTTTCAGTTTCCTGGGCATCCTTTTTCGCCGCCTGATTGGTCCCATAGGAGTGTACTTTCTTGGTGCCTTTGTGCTGTTTTTCTTTGTTCTGCATCTTTTCGATCTCTCCCTTCATGAATTTCTGCGGTTCGCGGCGAATGGAGCAGAGAAAGGGTACCGCGGATTGAAGAAGGGGCATCAAGACCTTAAAGAGCGCCGGAGTGAATCTAAGAGACAGAAAGAGCGCCATTTGAGGGAAGGGGCACGTACGCCGCTCGGAGACGCGCAGACCGCAGGAAGGGAAGATCGCGCTTCTAGGATGCAGGAAGAAAGGAACGAACAGCCAATCGATCCGCAGAGCTCGGAGGGATTGACGCTCAAAGAACATCCAATTTTAGTGCATGATTATACAGAACAGCCCGAAAAGCAGCCCTCTCCAAAGCCGCAGCCTCAGGGGGATCAGCTGACCGTGGAGAAACTGGGGTTGAGTTTTGAGGAAGAAAACGAGCCTGCTTATTTGACCCCGCCTTTTGAGCTGTTGAAATCAGGGACAAAGAGCGCTTCGGTGGATACGGAGCATTTGAAGTCGCAGGCTGCGCTGATTGAAAAAACGCTCTCGTCTTTTGGGATTGAAGCGCATGTGGTCTCGATTCAGCGAGGGCCGACCGTCACACAATTTGAGCTGAAGCCTCAGGCGGGAATTAAAGTCAGCCGGATCACCAATCTGGCGGATGATCTTGCCTTGGCGCTTGCGGCTCAGGATATCCGTATTGAGGCGCCGATTCCGGGGAAACCTTATGTTGGGGTCGAAGTGCCGAACGCGGAATCCGAAACGGTTTGGCTGCGGGATATTCTGCAAAGTGATGAATTCCTTCTGTCTCATTACCAGATTCCTATTGCATTGGGACAGAGTATCGAAGGAAAGCCGGTTGTAGCGGATATCACCCGGATGCCGCACCTTCTGATTGCGGGGGCGACAGGATCGGGAAAGTCGGTCTGCATCAATACTATTATCATGAGTATTTTATATCGATATGCGCCATCGGATGTCCGCCTCCTTCTGATCGACCCGAAAGTCGTGGAGCTGTCCGTCTATGGAACGATCCCGCATCTTCTGATTCCGGTGGTCACGGATCCAAAGAAAGCAGCTCGTGCGCTCTTTATGCTCGTCAAGGAAATGGAACGCCGTTTCCAGCTCTTTTCACAGTATTCCGTCCGCGATATTTCGGGATACCGCGAGCAGAGAGCACTCGATGAGAGCATGGAAAATCTTCCCTATATTGTGCTGATTGTGGACGAGCTGTCCGATCTGATGATGGTGGCGTCGAAAGATGTGGAGAGCCATATTACACGTTTGGCGCAGATGGCGCGCGCCTGTGGGATTCACCTGATTATTGCAACGCAGCGTCCATCGGTGGATGTCATCACCGGAACGATTAAAGCGAACATTCCCTCGCGGATTTCGTTTCAGGTTTCCTCCTCCATCGATTCCAGAACCATTCTGGATCAAAGCGGGGCGGAGAAGCTTCTTGGAAAAGGGGATATGCTTTATTTTCCTTCAACGCTTCAAAAGCCGAAGCGAATGCAGGGGGCTTTCGTGACCGATGGGGAGGTGCAGCATGTCGTTCAGTATCTTTCCGATCAGCATCAGGTGGAATATGATGCGGCATTGATTGAAAAGCTGGAAACAGAGGTACCGGAAGTGGAGTTGACCGGAGGAGATGATGAGAGCCGGGATCCGCTGATGGATGAAGTGATGGAATTTATCAAACATGAAGAGACGACCTCCATCAGCGGCTTGCAGCGGCGCTTTCGGATTGGATACGCGCGGGCAGGAAGAATCATTGATGAATTGGAGATGATGGGAGCCATTTCTTCGCAAGATGGGGCAAAACCCCGAAAAATCTATGTGAGAGAAGAGCATCAAAGCGAGGGGCAGGATGAATCTAGCGAATAAGGTGACGATGTTAAGGCTCTGTCTGATTCCGGTCTTTGTCATCAGCTATCTGTGGCTTCCGGAAACCAGTGTGATGCCTGTGTTACTTTTTGCCATAGCCAGTGCCACTGATTTTGTGGATGGGCACATTGCACGAAGCCGACATTTAGTGACGACATTTGGAAAGTTTATGGATCCGCTGGTGGATAAGGTATTAACACTCTCTGCCTTTATTTTGCTGGCGGAACGCGACCGCATCGCCGGCTGGATCGTTGTCATTATCGTTTCTCGGGAACTCATGATTACCGGCTTTCGCACGATTGCGGCATCTGCCGGAGTGACGATCGCGGCATCGATTTGGGGAAAATATAAAACGACGTTTCAGATGCTCTCCATTTTAGTGCTGATGATGGAGAGAAACTTCCTGTCTTTTCTGGAACCGCTGCCCGTGGCAGAAGGAATGGTGGCGCTGGCGACCATTTTTACGGTTCTTTCCGGAGTCGATTATCTGATGAAGAATAAAGATGTTCTCGATTTAGAGCACATCTGATTGAATCATGCATAGGGAGGAATCATGGCAATCAACAAAATCATGAATGCAAAAGACAAACAAGCAGCGTTGAAAACGGCTTTTACACAAATCGAAAAGCAGTTTGGGAAGGGCGCCATCATGAAGCTTGGAGACATGCCAAAGATGGAAATTGATATTATTCCGACGGGAGTGATCAATTTGGATCTTGCTTTGGGGGTCGGAGGCTTGCCGCGCGGCCGTGTGATTGAGATCTATGGTCCGGAAAGCTCCGGAAAGACCACGCTTGCCCTGGAGTGCATTGCGGAAGCTCAGAGGCGCGGCGGCATTGCCGCCTTTATTGATGCGGAGCATGCTCTGGATGTTGCGTATGCGAAACGGCTCGGCGTGGATACGGATAATTTAGTGCTTTCTCAGCCCGATGATGGCGAGTCGGCGCTGGAGATTCTTGAGAGTCTGGCTCGCTCGAATGCGGTGGATATCATCGTTTTGGATTCGGTTGCTGCATTGGTTTCACGTGCCGAAATTGAAGGCGATATGGGGGATACCCACGTCGGTCTGTTGGCGCGGCTGATGAGTCAGGCGCTCCGCAAATTGACGCCTGTGGTGTCCAAATCGAATACGACCGTGGTTTTCTTAAACCAGATCCGACAGAAGATCGGATCGACCTATGGAAATCCTGAGGTGACGACGGGCGGCGTGGCGCTGAAGTTTTATTCCACGATTCGTATGGAAATTCGTAAAGGCGAGCCCATTAAAAATGGAGAGGAAATCATCGGAAACCGGGCGAAGCTCAAAATCGCAAAAAATAAGGTTGCGCCTCCGTTCAAACGGGTGGAGTTTGATATAATGTTTGGTACAGGCATTTCTAAACTCGGCGCATTGTTTGATACCGCTCAGGATCTTGGTCTGGTTGTCCGCGCTGGGGCATGGTATAGCTATGGAGAGGAACGCCTGGGTCAGGGACGTGAGAATTCGAAAAAATTCCTGGATGAAAATCCGGAATTGCGCGCTAGACTTGAAGAAGAAGTACGTGCGACTCTTGGGAAGCCTCGTGAGGAATCATCGAAACCGGAGAAATCCGAATCGAAGAAAAGCAAGGCATCCGAACCAGAAATGGACGAAGACACTTTCCCTCTCGACTAATTTGAAGTTTCAAAAAAATCTAAAGGAAAGGAGGAATACCAATGGAAATCGGTCAAATATTGCCTGTGGTTTTTAGCTTTGCTGCAGGCAGTCTACTGTTTTTCTTTGTCGGAAATAAAGTGCAATCCAACCGCCACGCCTCAAAAATCGGTTCAGCAGAAAACCTTGCTGCAAAGATTCTTGATGATGCGAATCATGAAGCTGAAACCTATAAAAAAGAGGCTTTGCTGGAAGCGAAGGAAGAAATTCATCGCCTTCGGGATGAGCAGGAAGCGCAGGTTCTGCGCCGCCAAAATGAGCTGCAGGAAATGGAACGCCGTTTAATTAAGCGTGAAGATTTGCTGGATGAAAAGACAGCTCAGGTGGAAAAGCAGGATCAGAAGCTGGCAAGAGATGCGGAGCGGATTCGTCGCAAAGAGGCACAAGCGGATCAGTTGATTCATGATCGCCAGAGTGAGCTGGAACGTATCGCCGGGCTTCGGGAGACGGAAGCTCGTGATATGGTGCTGGAAAAGGCTCGTGAAGATGCCGTACATGAACGTGCACAGATCTTGCGTGAAGAAGAAGCGAGAACTCGTGATGAAGCGGAAGCGAAGGCGCGTGAAATCGTCACTCGTACGGTGCAGCGCTATGCTTCGGATTATGTCGCTGAGTCGACGGTCTCCGTCGTCGCATTGCCGAATGATGAAATGAAAGGTCGTATCATCGGACGTGAGGGACGCAATATCCGCGCGTTTGAGCAGGTAACCGGCGTTGATCTGATTATCGACGATACGCCAAATGCCGTCGTTTTGTCCTGTTTTGATCCGGTTCGCCGCGAAAAGGCGCGTGTGGCGCTGGAGAAGCTCATCGTGGATGGGCGGATTCATCCCACTCGCATCGAAGAACTCTATCAGAAAGCAGAGCAGGAGGTAGAGCATTCCATCCGCGAGGCCGGAGAGTTGGCTGTTGAAACGGTGGGCATCCGCAATGTGCATCCTGAGTTGATCAAGATTCTTGGAAAATTAAAGTACCGTACGTCCTATGGACAAAATGCGCTGGGGCATACCATTGAGGTTACTCAGATCGCAGGGATGTTAGCCACGGAGCTGGGCGCGAACGTCAAGATTGCGAAGCGCGGCGGATTATTCCATGATCTGGGAAAAGCTATCGATCATGAAATTGAACTGCCACATGTGGAGCTCGGGGTGCGTTTGGCGAAGAAATACAAGGAAAGTAAGGAAGTCATTCATTGTATTGAAGCGCACCATAATGATGTGGAGCCTGTCACGCTGGAGGCGTTTATTGTGATGGCGGCGGATGCGATTTCGGCAGCCCGCCCGGGTGCACGCCGTGAATCGACAGAGAACTATATTAAGCGTCTCGAAGATCTGGAAGCGATCACGAAGTCCTTCCCCGGCATTGAGACCTCTTATGCCATCCAGGCCGGGCGCGAAGTTCGTATCGCCGTTAAGCCGGATCAGGTATCCGAGGATCAGATGGTCATTCTGGTGCATGATATTGCAAAGAAGATCGAGGAAGAACTGGAATATCCCGGTCAGATTCGAATCAATATTGTCAGGGAAACCCGTGTCAGCGATGTGGCGAAATAATCATCCGGACACTGCATTCAAAAAGAAAAGCGGCATCGCCTTCACGCCATGTGAACGATGCCGCTTTTTCGATTGGAGGAGCCATTCGGCCGCGTCAGCGCATCCAGTTCAAGCCGATAAAATCTCTCTTTTCATCCTGTTCGGGTCGCTTCTGTTGGCGTTCTTCGCGCTCTTTTTGCACCATCTGAGCGAATATCATCTCAAATGGTATCAGAATGATGATATAATCAAGCAAAGATCAAGGCATACGCTCCAGTCAATCAAAACAGAGGGAAGAGTGGAAAAAGAAAATGCTAGAGGCGTCCATCAGTAGACCGACAAACAGACAGACAGCGAGAGGAAAGAATCGAGAAGCATTTTCTGATCCGAACGTCTTGGTTCGATTAAGAGAAGTGGAATTAAAACCAGAAAATCAGGAAAAATTAAGTAAAATCAAATCGGAAATGAGCGATAACGTCTCCCGAAGGAGATGGACGATCGCGATTGGGGTCATCGCTACGATCGTGAGTCTTTCAACGTTAAAAACGATTGGTTTCTTCTTCGTCGGGGTGATTTGGTATGTTGTACGCAAAATGAACCGTTCGAAGAACAACATGAATGATGTTTCTTATGTGGATCACTTTTTATTACCGGTATTAAACGAGGTGATCCCTGATGCTCAAATTGAGTATTACGGAGGGATCGAAGAAGATGTTTTATGTGAGGTGACCCCTGAGTCATCAACGTATGACACCGATTGTCACATCATCTTTAACGATGAGTATCACTGCGAATTTTGCAATCTTTATTCCCACCATACGGAGGAGGACTCCGATAACCATAGCAAAGAAGTCACCGATTTCTACGGACAAGTGTTCATTGCGAGATATGAAACAAACTTAGTGGGACATGTGAGAATACTTCCGACAACGAAGAGTATGATCTTTGGGAAAGAACGTCACTATGGATATGAAAAGGTCAGCAAAGAGGAAACCGCGATAGAAACGGAGGACATTCGGTTTAATGATAAACATAATGTTTATTGCACCGATGAGCTGTCTACTAGGACGTTTCTCAATCCATTGATGCTTACCGTATTAGATGAATGGGCGGAAAAAATGCCGGTAACCGTCTACGTCAATTCGCATCTTGTTGCGGTGTCATTTTATTCCCATGAGATCGTTTTAAGGTCGCCAAGGAGCAAGAGAGAGATTGAGAACTTATCTTTATCAAAAGAATATGAAAATGTGCAGCGAGGGCTCAGGGATTTTTATTCCCTTCTGGATACCATGAATGAACAGATGCAAAGGTGAACGGAAAACGGATTGTATGATTCCATTCAGTCAAAAGATTCGGAGAGAGGTGCTTAAAAATGATTGATTTTACAAAAGTGGGGATGATTGCAGGAGCTTTATTGTTGATTGCGATTTTGGCTTGGTCTATTAAAACAGGCAATCGATTCGCAAGGTATTTAGTTATTATTGAAGAATCGAAGAAAAATGTGGATATCGCCTTAGCAAAGCGGTATGATACCATCCTTGAAATGTTAAAGATTGCCAAGTCTTATGCACAACATGAAGAAAAAATTTTCGTTGAATTGGTTCAGTTAAGACAAGGCGCATCGGTTTTAGAGATCAACGAGGCCATGAAATCGCAAGAAAAGGCCTTAAATCAGATCTTTGCGGTCGGAGAGAATTATCCTCAAATGATGTCCTCGCAGCAGTTCTTGAATCTTCAGAACGAAATCGCCCAGGAGAACGAACAACTTGCTGCGGCAAAACGCATTGTCAATAGCAACGTGAGCTTGTTAAATCAGCTGGCAGTATCATTCCCAGCATCCATTGTGGCGTCAATGAAATCCATTAAACGAATGGACTTTTTAACGGAAGAAAATATTGACAATAAAAAGTCAATTAGTGATTTCGACTATAGCATTTAAGTTATATTTTCACATCATCCCTGACGCTTGGATTTGCCATCCAAAGGATGGTGGCAGTGCGGACAGGCAGAGGGAAGGGGAAACATGCGTTTTCCCAGATGTTTTCCGCAGTAGGGGCAGCGCCACCAATGATAATCTAGATAGGCTGAGCCGCCAAAGAAGAGCAGAAGAAATCCAAGGGGAATCCATGGATGAATGGGGAATGGCTCAAAGAGAACGATGAACAGCGAAGCGGTTCCCAGCAATCGAAGAAGAAAGCTGAGGGCGGAGATGTGGCGCAGGTTCATGATTGGGGCTTTCCTTTTTTGTTTGAGTTCGAGCGATGCTCGGTCCATGCCAAGAAGATCAGGGTGATGGCGGCGATCCCGCTCACAATGATCCCTGTTTTCAGGTAGGGGAGATGATAGGTCATGATCAGCGTATGGGAGCCAGGTGAAACCGGGAGCGCGGTTAGAGCACCGAGCGCCTTGATCGGCTCGACCGTTTTTCCGTCGATGGTTGCGCTCCAGCCCTGGTCGTAAGGCATGCTGAGGAGGAGATAGGGGGTTTGTTCTGAAGCGTGGAAGCTCCCTTTGAATTGTGTGGAGCGGAACGAAGAAATCTGGAGTCCATTTTTCTGCTGGAAATGAACCGCTTCTTTCAAGGCCTCTTCATCCAACTCAAACAGCGCCATGTGATTCAGGCGGAACGTTTTCTTTGAGTTTTTCATCTCAATGGCCAATGTTTGTGTCTGTTCAGGCTGATTGGCAGAAGCCACGTTGAGCACTTGGGAGGTGCTGACGGATCCCGTGCGCTTGTTTTTGATTTTCTCCCCATTGAGATATAGCGTGGAGTTATCTGCATTGAAGGTTTCCGAAATGGTCAGATAAGCCGAGCGGTGTCCGTTGGTATGAATTGTATAGTTTAAGCGCGCGGGGATCGTTTCATCGGCATTCACGCGCGTTAATGTTGAGATTTGGTCTTTGGATTCGCTTTGCTTGAGATTTTCAAGTTCAGGATCGTCCAACGGTTGCAGTGCAAAATAGTTGATATCGGTATTTGCTTTTCCATCAATCATATTGGCGATCGCATCTTGTAGATCGATCGGATTGCGTCGCCCCACCTCAAAAGAAGGCAATTCCGCTTCTGCCAGCATGCCTAGAGGCATGCTCCATGGATTTTCATGAATCTCAATCGCCGATGTCTCATTCTTAATGGGCATTTCTTCAAGATCCGGACGATTGACCTTGGCTTTGAATTGGTCTGCGCCAACCAGCGCTCGTTCGGATTCATGTGGAGCCAGATAGTAGCGCGTTCCAAAGAACGCATCGATGAACTTTGTGGCATTCCCGCCATTTGTTGATGCGCGTGCACGCGCCAGACCTAGGGAAGAGAGAAATTCAACCGTATCATATTCATAGGTGGAATTGAAATGTGAAAGGCTGCTGAACCCAAACCGCATGCCATCGTTCCCGTCGTGTTGAAAGATGGAGCCGATGCGGTAAAAATTTTGTTCATCGGGTCGAATTGACTTTAAGGCCTGATTCATTTCCTGGTCATAGAGGCTGAAGGCCGAAGCGGATTCATAGTTGAATGTTCCTGTGTAAAAGGCGGCATTGACGGTCAATTCGAGAAAGGAGAGCACAAAAAGAGCGAGAAGCCACCGCTGGCGCTTTTTTGAGGGACCTTTTTTTCTGAATTGAAGCAAAATCAGAACAAGCAGAACCAGCAGCACGCCCATGGCCAGCAGATGATATGGGGTCAGAAATTGGAGCGATTTGGGAGGATCAGAATGAATCCGCCATGCAAAATAGGCGATTAAGGCCAAATAGAATCCGGAAAAGAGCAGAATGGAGGATCCTTGCATCCGGCGCATGCGCCGGATGCCCCGGAACCCGAGAAGCAGGACAAAAAAGCCATATACCCATGAAAATCGGAAGTTGTACCAGATGGGATATTGCATGCCATGCCAGAGGAGATTCAAGATGCGCATATTCATGCTGAGGAGCAGGAAGAGCAGCAGAAACAGACTGGCAAATTTTTCACGTTTTAAGATATGCGGCTGCACAAAGTACAGGAACAAAGCAAAGATGGAAAATGTTCCGGTAAAGATGTTTGCGAATCCGTGCGAAACCTGATCAAAATCGAAGGCCGCTGGAAACAAACGGGACAAGGGATCCAGCCACGGATAGGCATTGGACCAGCGATATTGAATCAGATCTTGATACGGACCCTTGCTCATCATCAGGGAATATCCTGTCGGGAGAAGAATGACCGCGCATAAGAGGGCGGCGACCAGAGAACTGAATCCAAAATAGACAAATTGATGCCACGCATTCTTCAGTGCTGCTTTCCGTGTACGAGTATGCATTCCTGAGCGCCGAATCAACGCCCAAATGGCATAGAGTCCAAGAAAAAGACAGAGCATATAAGCGGCATAAAAGTTGGTCAAGATGCTCCATGCGAGCAGGAGAATATAGGGAATGGCACTTTTCCCATCGAACATTCTTTCCAGCATCAGGATAATCAGAGGAAGCAGAAGGATGGGATCCAGCCACATGAGATTGAGCAGATTGGCGACAACGAATCCCATGAGGGCATAGGGGACGGAAAAGAGAAGAACAAGGATGGAATCTCCATGTTCTTTCTTAATGAGGAAAATTGCAAAAAAGGCGCCCGCCAGACCCACCTTCAAAAGCTGAATGAGTTCGATGGCCATCGGAAGATCTTTCGACGGAAAAAGGAAAATCAAGAGATTCAGCGGGCTGGTGAGATAGTAAGCCACAGTTCCGCTCATCACTCCGCCTAGTCCCTTGGTGAAATTATAGAGGAGGGAACCGGGATCCTGTAGGGCGTTGCGCATGGCTTCAAAGAAGCCCACGTATTGATTGCGCAGATCGACGGTCAAGGTGGTCAGATCGCCAAAAGGAAAGATTCCCATATAGATGAGACCGGGGAGTAGCAGCAAAATGGGGATGAGAAAACTCATCCCCACGAGAAAGAAGGGAAATTTCTGCTTGGTTTTTCGCGAGCGGAACGTAAGAAGATGCCGCGCGTTTTTGTATTCAGAGATTTTCCTATTCATATGCCATCCTTTTTATTTTTCCTCAGAATGCCGAAGATACCGGAATGTGTTGATCAAATGGTTCATTCAGGCTTATAGCTGTCGCGCAACGTGACAATGCGATTGAAGATCCGATGCTCCGACGTGGAGCGGAGACGATCTTCACAGAAGAACCCCTTACGCATGAACTGGTATCGCGTTTCCGGATCATGATCCGTTGTAAGCCACGGTTCGACCACAGCGGAGGGGATGATTTCGAGAGAATCCGGATTGATGAGATCCCGGTAGTCTCCCTCTGCGGCATCCGGATTTTCTACAGAAAAGAGCGGATTATAGAGGCGAATTTCTGCACGAACCCCCTCTTCGACGGGCACCCAGTGAATGGTGCCTTTAATTTTGCGGCCGTCTGCGGGGTTGCCGCCGAAGGAATCCGGATCATAGTCAGCGTGAACCGCAATCACCTTTCCGTCTTCGTCGGTATCATATCCGGTGGCGCGGACGATATAGGCATTTTGTAGGCGGACTTCATTGCCGGGGAAAAGGCGGAAGTACTTTTTCGGCGGATCAATTTCGAAATCTTCTCGTTCAATCCACACTTCGCGCCGGAAGGGAATCTCATGGGATCCCATTTCCGAATGTTTCGGATGGTTGGGGATCGAGCACCATTCCACCCGGTCTTCCGGATAGTTATCGATGATGAGCCGGATCGGATCGAGCACGGCCATGGCGCGAGGAGCCGATTCATTCAGATCTTCACGGACGCAATACTCCAAAAAGCGGGCATCCACCATGCTATCTGTTTTTGCCACGCCGATTCGGTCGCAGAAGTTGCGGATACTCGCTGGAGTATATCCGCGGCGGCGGAGCCCGCGAATGGTCGGCAGACGAGGATCATCCCAGCCATCTACCAGCCCTTCTTCGACCATGGCACGAAGTTTGCGCTTGGACATGACCGTGTTGGTCAGATTGAGGCGCGCGAATTCAATTTGCCGCGGATTCCCGGGAATATCGGTATGTTCAATCACCCAATTGTACAGGGGGCGATGATCTTCAAATTCCAGCGTACATAAGGAGTGTGTGACTCCTTCGATCGCATCTTCCAGCGGATGGGCAAAATCGTACATCGGATAGATGCACCAAGCATCTCCTTGGCGGTGATGGTGAAGGTGAGCAATGCGATAGAGCACGGGGTCTCTCATGTTGATGTTCCCGGAGGACATATCGATGCGGGCGCGAAGGGTCTTTTCTCCATCCTTAAATTCGCCGGCACGCATGCGCGCAAAAAGATCCAAATTTTCTTCAACGCTACGCGAACGGAAGGGACTCTCTTTTCCCGGTTCGGTCAGGGTTCCGCGATAGGCGCGCATCTCTTCCGCTGAAAGGTCATCAACGAATGCCAGCCCTTTACGAATCAGAACACAGGCCGCTTCATACATCTGTTCAAAGTAATCCGATGCATAATAAAAGCGATCATCCCAATCAAAACCGAGCCATTTCACATCTTCCCGGATGGAATCAACAAAGGAGGTTTCTTCTTTCTGCGGGTTGGTATCGTCCATGCGGAGATTGCAGATTCCGCCGTATTTTAATGCCGTACCGAAGTCCATATTGATCGCCTTGGCATGACCAATATGAAGATATCCGTTCGGCTCAGGAGGAAAGCGGGTTACGATCTGTTTGCCTTCCACGCGGCCGCCGGGCGCCATCTCTTCTTCAACAATCTGATGGATGAAGTTTGTTGTCTGATTTTCGCTCATATCGCCTCCTTGAAATACTTAGGTCATATTATATCACGACTCGATGGCCTGTCGCATTTCCGCTTCGGGGGCATCCTTCTTCTTTGCTGCCTTGACGAAAAAAGATTGCTTTGCAATAATTAACTCAATAGAGCCTCGGAGAGCCGGGGAGCAGGAGGTTTTCCCGTTATGTCTGATCTGTTCAGCAGCAGGTGAAAACTTTTTTCATGTATGGATGCCTGTAAACATCTATAAGGATAAGTAGAGCGGGAGAAGCAATGAGCCGAATTGAAGAACAACTAGTTGACCTGATTGCCAGAACGGTCGAAGAGACGTTTCAGGTGCATGAGGATGGCCTCGTGATGGTGGAAATTCCCAAGAACAACCAGTATGGGGATTATGCGACCAATGTCGCCATGCGCTTAGCGAAAATCGTACACCGTTCTCCGCGTGATCTTTCCGGAGAGTTAGCGCCCCGTCTTGAGGCAGCCGCTGACTGGATTGAATCTGTGACGGTGGATGGGCCAGGATTCATCAATTTTCGCCTGAAGAAATCTTCCATGGCTCAGGTGATTTCCCGCATTCTGAAAGAGGGCGCGGCATATGGCGAAAACACCTCGGGAAAGGGTCAGCGCGTTCTGGTGGAATATGTCAGCGCCAATCCCACAGGGGATCTTCATCTTGGGCATGCTCGCGGCGCTGTTTGGGGAGATGCAATAACCCGCTTGATGCGCAAAAGCGGATATGATGTGTTGCGCGAATATTATATCAACGATGCCGGCGCACAGATGGATCATCTGGCGGAATCGGTCTATTCACGGTATGCCGAGGTTTTTGGCGTTGACATTCCTATTCCAGAAGATGGATACATGGGGGAGGATGTCCGGATGATCGGCCATGCCATCGCAGAAGAAGAAGGCGATCGCTGGCTTTATCAGGAAGAAGGACGGCTGGAGCATTTCAGGGAGCGTGGGCGTGAAAAGGAGCTTGCGAAGCTGCGCCGTGATCTTGAGGATTTCCGCGTGTCTTTTGATTCCTGGATTTCGGAACAGTGGCTGTACGACCATGGCAAAGTGGACGCGGCCATTGAAAAGATGCAGGCGATGGGGCTGACCTATGAAAAGGATGGCGCCCTCTGGTTTGAAACGACTCGGTGGGGGGATGATAAGGATCGTGTGGTTCGCAAAGCCAATGGACGGCTGACCTACATGACTCCGGATATCGCGAATCATCTGTATAAATTTGAACGCGGCTATGAGAAGCTGGTGGATCTGTGGGGAGCCGATCATCACGGCTATATTCCCCGGATGAAAGCCGCGATGCAGGCGTTTGGTTATTCCCCGGATGCACTGGAAGTGGATATTATCCAGATGGTGCGTCTCGTTGAAAATGGGGAAGAGGTCAAGATGTCCAAGCGCACGGGCAATGCCGTCACCATTCGTGAACTGTGCGAGGATATCGGTGTCGATGCTGCCCGATACTTTTTTGTGAATCGCGCGGTGGACACCCATTTTGATTTTGATCTTGGGCTGGCACGCTCTCAGTCCAATGATAATCCGATTTACTACATTCAATATGCGCATGCTCGGACTGCCGGGGTGCGCCGCAATGCGCCGGAGTTTCATCCGCAGGAAGAATATACGCGCCTGAGTGAGGAGACCGAGGTCGATCTTCTGAAGATGCTCAGCGAATTTCCGGATGAGGTGGCGCAGGCGGCAAAGTTGCGCGCGCCGAACCGCATTGCGAATTATCTGCAAAAGCTGGCGACCTTTTTCCATCGCTACTATGGGAAAGTCAAAGTGGTGGATGCGGCTGATCCAGAATTGACAAATGAACGCCTTGGCTTAGTCATGGCGACAGCAGTGGTATTAGAAAATGCCTTGGACCTTCTCGGAATAAGCGCCCCGGACGAAATGTAAAGGCGCATCACATCGAATGGGCTCCGCTGTCGCCTGAGGCGAAGTTCGGAGCGGAAAGGAAGCCATGAAACACGATCCGATATTTGTCAAAAGCGAAATACAGCCCCTGAAGCGCGTTCTGGTGCATCGCCCTGGCGATGAGCTGCTCCATTTGACGCCGGATACGCTGGAAGAACTTTTGTTTGATGATATTCCTTATATGCAAAATGCACAGAGCGAGCATGATGCGTTCACCGATCTGTTGCGCTCTGAGGGCGTGGAGGTGGTCTACCTAGAAGATTTGATGACCGAAACGCTTGATGCGAATCCTGGTCTGCGAGACCGCTTTTTGAACGAATGGCTGGATGATGCGGAGGTATTTAGCCCATCGCATCGCGCCCGGATTCTCGACTATCTTTCAACGATTCAGGATACCAAAGTGCTGGTCAATAAAACCATTGCCGGCATTCCCAATCATGAAATGGGAACGGGGGAGCGAAAAAAGCTTGTCGATTTTGTGGAGCGTCCTTCGCATTTTGCCGTCAATCCGATGCCCAATTTGTATTTTGCCCGTGATCCGTTTGCCTCTGTGGGAACCAATGTTTTAATCAATCACATGTATTCTAAGACGCGCAACCGCGAAACCATCTATGCTGATTATATTTTTCATCATCATCCGGCCTATGCGGGAAAGGTACGCGATCTGTATGGGCGTCATCGGCACTTCCATATGGAAGGCGGCGATGTCCTGAATATTTCCGAAGACACCTTGCTGATTGGCGTTTCCCAGAGAACGGAAGCGGATGCTGTTGAACTGCTCGCAAAAGAGCTGTTCTTTTCCGAACAAGAGATCCCCATTCGCCAAATTTACGCCGCGACAATCCCAATGGTGCGCAATTATATGCATCTGGATACCGTGCTGACACAAATTGATGTCAACGCGTTCACCTATTATCCCAACATTCGAGGGACGCTTGGCTTCTTCCGGCTGACTCCTGGAAAACAGGGGCGGATCAACATTGATGCCGTCGATGGGGAACTGGAAGAGGTTTTGGAAAAGATGGTGGGGGTTGATGAGATCAAGCTCTATCCTTGTGGCGGAGGCGATTCGATCGCAGCGGAGCGTGAACAGTGGACGGATGGCGCGAATACGCTGACCTTGAAGCCGCGTACCATCGTCGTGTATCAGCGCAACTTCCGTACCAATGAAATGCTGGATCGAGCCGGGTTCCGTGTGCTGACGATCGATGCGGACAACTTGTCCGTGGGCCGCGGAGGTCCGCGCTGCATGTCCATGCCGCTGGAAAGAGAATATCACCTTTAGATTTAGAACGATTTTTAGAGCGATTAAAATACCTAGATCGATTTCATATCCACTGTTTTTCATCCGGTCATCCGGTGAAAATAGAAGTCCGGAGCCATTGCCCGGGCTGGCGCATCAAAACGAATCAGGAGGAGTCTCATGCCCATCAATCTGCAAGGTCGTAGTTTATTAACATTGAAGGATTATACGCCCGACGAAATCCGCTATCTGATTGAACTCAGCGCTGATTTTAAGCGGCTGAAACGCACACACACACCACATCGTTATCTTGAAGGAAAAAATATTGTCCTTTTGTTTGAAAAGACATCCACACGGACCCGCTGTTCCTTTGAGGTGGCGGGATATGATCTGGGAATGGGGGTCACCTATCTGGATCCGGGTTCGAGTCAGATGGGCAAAAAAGAGTCCATTGAGGATACCGCAAAGGTGCTCGGGCGCTTCTATGATGGGATCGAGTATCGCGGATTTGATCAGAAACTGGTGGAAATTTTGGCAGAAAACGCCGGTGTCCCGGTATGGAATGGACTGACCGATGCGTTCCATCCCACGCAGATGATTGCGGATATGCTCACGGTGCAGGAAGAATTCGGCCGTCTCAAGGGGATCAATTTTGTCTATCTCGGCGATGCTCGAAGCAACATGGGCAATTCTCTGATGATTGTTTGCGCAAAACTGGGTCTGAATTTTACGGGATGCAGTCCAAAAGCGCTGTGGCCGTCGGAGGATCTGATTGCACAGGCGAGAGAATATGCGGAAGAATCCGGCGGAAGCGTACGTTTTACGGAAAATGTGGAAGAAGGCATCCAAGGCGCCCATGTGGTCGATACGGATATTTGGGTCTCCATGGGGGAGCCGGAAGAACTTTGGGCAGAACGCATTCAAATGCTCCATCCCTATCAGGTGAATGCCAAGTTGATGGCCATGGCGGATCCGGATGCGATCTTTATGCACTGTCTGCCGTCCTTCCACGATCACAACACGAAGATTGGACGCGAAATTGCGGAAAAATTCGGCGATCAATATGATCTGAATGGCATGGAAGTCACCGATGAGGTGTTCCGTAGCAAGCAAAGCCGCGTTTTTGATGAGGCTGAAAACCGTATGCATACGATTAAAGCCATCATGTACGCGACACTGAAATAATGCTGAAATCAAATGGATGAAACCAAGATTCATCATGGTCTGATTACGGTAGCGTTTGGCTCAACCAGCAGGGAAGCCCGCGAACGGGATCTTCTTCCGGCGATTCAGAAGATCCGAAGCGGCATCCGCGATGTGGTCCATGTGGATGCGATACGCTCAGATAAAATTAGACAGAAAGTGGAGACCCGCGAGGGTCTTCATTTGCGTTCTCTGGATGAAGCGTTTGACTGTTGCGCTGCCATCCCGTGCCGGGATATTTATGTTCAGCCGCTGGTGCTGCAGCCGGGAAGGGAGATGGAACGGATCCGATCCCTCTGTCTTCGGCAAGCGCACCGGTTTGCGTCCATTCGTATCGGATTGCCGCTCTTGTCCAGCGAAGAGGGGCGTATGGCGGCACAACATTATATATGGAAAGCAGAGAGGAAAGAGCCTGATTGCCGTCATCTTTGGATGTTGCACGGCTGGACGTCTCAGAATTCCTGCGGAGAAATGAGAACGATTCAACAGTTTCTCCGCTCCATTCAGACGCAGCATACACAGGCGGCGTTGATGGAAGGCGAACCAGGGCTGGATTCAGCGATTGACGCGTTCAAACAGCAGCCGATAGAGACCGGAACGGCGCTCATCCTGCATCCTTTTTTATTAACGCTCGGGCATCACGCGCATCTCGACTTGTTTGGAGATCATGAGCAGTCGTGGAAGAGCCGTCTGGAGAAAGAAGGGTTCAAGGTGTGCCCATCCTTTCAGGGGCTGGGATCGGATCCGGATATTCAGAGATTTTTTTTAGAGGCTGCCCAAGAGGGAATACAGCAGCTCGGACGGTAGCAGTCGATGGGTTCGCTGAGTTCAATATAATTTTTGTCACAAAATCAATATTTTGTGACAAACTAGGGCGTGCAAAAGAAACGACCGTCTCACACGACGGCCGTTTCTTTTTATTGGTTTATTGGCTGTTGGCTTTCTATAGATTCCAAACGTCATGAATCATCCATGCCGCCACCGAATGTTCCTTTTTATATTTTTGATGCAGCAAACTCATCCATTGATGAATCTGAAGAAGATCCTTCTCTGTTGGTTCGGCCTCTCCATAAATGATGGGCTCAACCACGCGTATGGCGGCTCTGATCGATGCGCGATCGTTTGCGTCCATACCGAGAAGCTTCATGATCTTTCGGATCATCATGCCTGCACTATCCGATGGCTTTAACTCCATGCCGTGAAGCTTCAGCAACCGTTCCATTTGAGCCCACATGACGAGGAAGCGCTCCCGATCGGTTTTTGCAGCCTGTTGAATCCAGACTGGATTTTGGCGCCGGTACCATGCCCGGACTTTAAGTACGTTGAGTCCGACAAAGCCCAAGAGCAGGATGAGAAGCATGGCAATCACCACCATGGACTCCTTCTTGTCTGTTTCTGTGGATGGAACGTCCTCCAGCGGCATGTCCGCGGCATCCGGCAGCGATTCTGAATCGCTTGCTGTGGAAGGAGAATCTTCAATGGATTCCATGGAGCTTGATGGTTCACTTGAGGATGAGCCGCTTGATTCAGAGGAAGATTCCTCTTGGGGGTTCAGGACTTCCGGAAGCGTCGGCATCGTGGATGCCTGAGCAGCTTGATCCGCGTCTAATCCGCTGAGGGCGCTCACATGTGAGGCGGGTGTGGTTTCCATGGGAACCCATCCGATCCCTTCCAGCTGAATCTCTGTCCAGGCATGCGCCTGTTTGGCGGAGATCGTCCGTTCGCTGATCCCGTCCTGTGTGCGGTTTCCCTGCGGAATGATGAACCCCTCGGCATAACGCGTCGGATATCCGATATCTTTTAACAGGACGCTATAGGCTGTCGCGAAGTAGACGCAGTATCCCTTCCTATTTGTTAAAAAATGATCAATAAAGAACTGGTCATCCGGAATTTCAGGGACGTTGAGCTCATAGGTATAGTTTTTCTCAAAATGAGCGCGCATTGCTTGTATGAGCGTTGGAAAATCAAGATTTTGATCGTAGAGAATGGCGGCAAGCTCGGGATCGCGCTGCCGCACCATCGCCTCATATTGACGCTCTCCCTGATCGATCCGCACAGGGTGCATCGATTGTTGCACCTGGGCATTCCAGAAATTGGAGACGGGAGAAACAAAATCGACGCTGACCAGCCCATGATCCGCATAAGGGCGTCCTGAGACCAGCATACCGGAGGGGCTGAAGAAGAACGCGGTCTTGGCATCGTATTGCGAGATGATCTGATCGGTCGTCATCCCGACAGGAGGATCTGCGGAAAGATGCGTCATCGCCATGGGCTTTCCCCCATGGAAAACGATGCGCGTCGGATCTTGGGTCTTAAACCAATAGAGTGTCGGCCGCAGGATTCCGGATTGGAGCGCCTGATCGCGGGATGATGCGTCAGAAAACCAGAAGGCATGCGCATAGGCAGAGGTGAATTCATCATAAAATGCAGAATTCCAAGTGATTTGCGTGAGCGCTTCATTCTGCTTTAGGGACCAGGTGTGCCCATCAAAGGTATCATAGGCGGAGCCCCGAAAGTAAAAGGAATCCGGATCGGCTTTGATTTTCAGGTAAGGCGCATCGTTCAGTGTTACCGGCCCGCCAACACGAAGATTGCCTTGGGGATAAAATCCCAGTTCAGCGAGCGAAAAACTGGAGACCTCTGTATTGGTATCCGTGGGAAGATAGGCATTGATCCGATCGGAAAGACGTTCGTTGAAGAACAGCGATGGAGGCAAAATCAGCTGCAAGAGAAAGGTGAGCACGAGAACCAGCGCTCCAAAAAAAATGGGCGGCCGCTGATCGTGGTGCGTGGGATCCTGGCGATAGGCATAGGATCCATACACGCCAAATAGACCGGATAAAAGCCAGAACAGCCATTGTCGGCCTGAACTGAGGTCTTCAATGAAGAAGAGCGGCGCGATCAGAAAGCACATGTTGAGAATGGGAATGGGCAGCGCCCAATGAGTCAAGACGCTTAGAACAGTGATCAAACCGGATAGGAGTATAGGAAGCGCGGAAGGCATGGCTCCGCGTTCCACGATCGGCGTGATCAGAAAATTGACGCTATCGCGGACATCCTTCATCCAAGAAGCCCACCATTCCGCGCCAATCAGCGGGATGGCCAAGCGATGCCCAGAGAGCCTTTGCACGCCGACTGCCAGAGCAATGGAAAAGACCACGACTCCTGAGATCTTCCAGTATCGCAGGATCACCATAAAACCCAGCGCCACGGCAGCGACCATCACCAATCGTGAAAAAAGATTCAGAGCAGGAATCTGAGTCAGTCGAAATGTAAAATAAATCACAGATAGAGCAAAAAACGTCGTGGTCAGCCACGACTGCAGCATCTGGATTATATCGCGCTGTTGTTCTCTGTCCATGATGTCTCCTCATCCAGCCATATGCTTTCAATGGCGGACTGTTCCAGTTTTTGAATCAGATCGGTTTGGATTTGGCTGCGTACGGTGATAAGCCGAAATTCAAATCCGAGCCTTTGATAGTTCAGCAGACTTCCGAAAATGGATTCATTCAACTGCTCCACCCAGATCAACTGGGGGTTTCCTTCCGTTTGAGATAACCGCAGGCTCTCATTGGCACTCTGATAGGGCAATTGTGCCAGAAGCACCCCAAGGCGGTCATCATCCGATGCAATCGGCGATAAATGGTGAAGCTCCCCTTCCCGATCTCCAATATCCACAGGATATCCTAAATCAAGCAGATCGAGAACTGCGGAGAAAAAGAGATCCAGAAAATGCGTGCGCTCTCGCATTCTCTCATCCACCATCGGATTTTCCTGGGAACGCAGACCAGAAAAGCGTGCTCGTCCGGAAAATTTCACCGAACGAGGAACGGCAATCATCCGGAAGGGTTCTTGATCCACATCGGAATAGTGGCGAACCATCCATTTTTGCATACGCGCACTCAGTTTCCAATGCACGTGAGAAAAGCCTTCCCCATCGCGCATGGGGTCAATCGAAAAAATTTCATCACTCTGCTGCGTCAGGGAGACATGATCAACGACTTGATCATCCGCCTTTCCCAGCGATCCGGAAAAGGGCTTGAAGCCCTCCACACGCGCAGGGAGAGCCAGACACTTTAGGGTCTGATTGGTATGCGCAGGAAGGGTCAGCCGAAAAAAGCCCAAGAGATCTTCGACATAAGGTTCTCCTGCAGCAAACGTATAGACTCCGATATACGGCGTATCAAACGGAATGCGGATGATGCGTTCAGAACGAGGTGCCACCATGACCTCTGTCTGCTGTTGGTGGGATTTTTTGGAAGGAATCGGATAGTGCAGGAAAAACGGCATCAGATGAGATTGGTTATCAAGAGCCATAATCCATGTGCCGCGCTCGCCGTGAATCAATCGCAGAGGCTCAAGGGATTCCTTTCGATGGAACCGACGCCGCATGGTCAAGCTGAAACCCAGCGAGAGAATGGGAAGCAGCATCCAAAAAATCAGCAGAATGTGCGGAAAGACACGCAAACGGATGTTCGCCAACAGGAAAAGAGCAATCCAGCCGACAGCCCAGAAAATGAAGCGCAGGCGGATGCCTTTCATCGTGGTGCCTTCGTTTCATGGAGGATCGTCTCCACCACATCATGCGAAGTCAAACCTCGCCCACGGCTTTGCGGCGTCAAGATAATGCGATGATCCAGAACGTCATGCACGAGAGTCTGGACATCTTCTGGAGTGACATAATCACGTCCGCTCAGTAAAGCCAGCGTCTGGGCGGCGCCGAAGAGCATCTGCGCGGCGCGCGGGCTGACCCCCAGTTCCACCTCATCAAGGGTTCTTGTTGCCCGGCAGAGATCCAGAATATATCGTTTCACGCCATCGTTGACCGTGACTTCAAGAACCTGCTCGCGCAGCCATCGGATGGTATCAGCTTCAGCAACGACCGCCACATCGTGCTCAATCCGGCGCATCGCATTCGTTGCGACAATTTCGAGTTCCTCTTCATAAGAGGGATATCCAATGGAAATGCGCATCATAAAGCGATCCATCTGCGCTTCCGGAAGCGGATACGTCCCCACATTTTCCACCGGATTCTGCGTGGCCATGACCATAAATGGATCTGGAAGCCGGTACGTCTTTCCTTCGACGGTGACCTGATGCTCCTGCATGGCCTCCAGCAGCGCAGACTGTGTGCGCGGTGAAGAACGGTTGATCTCATCGGCAAGAAGAATCTGTGTATTGGCGGCTCCCTCACGGAACTCAAATTCCGACGTTTTGGGGTTATAGATATTAAATCCGGTGACATCGGAAGGCATGAGATCCGGAGTGAATTGAATCCGGTGAAAATCGAGCCGCACCGACTTTGCTAACGCATGGACGAGTGTCGTTTTGCCGATTCCTGGAACATCTTCGAGCAAAACATGTCCTCCGGCTAAGAGGCAGATCAACATTTTTTTCAGCGGAATGTCCTTCCCTACCACAACCTTTCGGATGCTGTTCATGACATTTTCGCCTAACTCATGTGCAGTGGCAATCGCCTGTGGATGTATGCTCATCGACGTTCTCCTGTTTTGCCATCCCGTGTTTCCCAGATGATGACATCGTTCAAAGTTTCTTTCCATTCGTCCAGCGCTTCTTTTTGATCGTTGGCGGGCATTGCATCATCCCATGTTTCCGCCACGCCGAGATCAAAATGCGCTTCCCCATATCTGTTCCATTCTTCCTGTAATTCTGCATCAAAATGCGCTCCATGGCGCAGAAGATCCAGCATTGTGCTTAAAGCCTGTTCATCATGGATCACGAATAATGTTTGATGATCCGAATCAACACAGGTAAAGATAACAAGTTTCACCCTACTCTCCCATTTGTAACCTTTTTGTATTATATTATCAGAGAATAGCGATTGCAACGTGAGGAGGATATGATGAATCTGCCGGTCGTCCTTGAAGATTATATTAACTACATGAAAACGGTTCGTGGGCTCTCGCCACGAACCATTCGTGAATATACTTACGACTTGGTGCGATTCCTGCGGTTTTTGACCCGTCGCCATGGCGACGCGGCGATGCGCCAGCGCCCTTTAGAAGAGATCACGATTGATACAATCAGCCCGGAGGATCTGGCTGCGGTGGACATCAACGATCTTCTCGCCTTTCTCGCCTACTCGCCTTCTGGAGAAGGCCTTTCTGGAAATCGCCGTGCGAGGATGTCTTCCGCCATCCGTTCCTTTTATACTTACCTGGTCAACGTGCAGGAATATTTTGATAAAAACCCGGCGGAAAAGCTGACCACACCGAAACGAAAAAAGAGGCATCCGGTTTATTTGACGCTGGAAGAGGCGCTGTCTCTGATTCAGACGGCAGCAGCCGAACCCAATCGATTTTTTCGTGCGCGCGACGTAGCCATTCTCGTCACTTTTCTGACCACAGGAATGCGGCTGTCGGAGTTATGCGGGCTCAATCTTAACTCCATTCGTGAAGATCGCTTTCATGTCATCGGAAAGGGAAACAAGGAACGCGTCGTTTATCTGACCGAATCGGCTGTGGCGGCGCTCCAGCAATATCTTCGCATTCGCCCGGGAGACGGGGATCCAAAAGCCTTATTCCTTTCCTCACGGCACACGCGCATCTCACCCCGCGCGGTACAGCATCGTATTGAGACGCTGCTGACTCGAACGGGGTTGGAGCCTTCGATTTATTCGACGCACAAGCTGCGCCATACCGCAGCGACATTGATGTATAAAGAGGGCGTCGACATCCGGACGCTTCAGCGCATCCTAGGGCATGAATCGCTTCAAACCACACAGATTTACACACATGTTGATGACGCGATGGAACGTGAAGCCGTAGAACGCAATCCCCTAGCCCATCTTTCTGATTCCTCTTTCGAAAAAGAAGAGCAGTAGACGGCGGAGCTCCTCTATCCCTTGAGACCTCGGGACTGGCGGTCCATATCCTCTACAACGATATCAAAAATCTCCCCCAGCGAGCGGCAATATTCCAGCACCTTCCAAGGCTCATTGGTATGAAAATGAATCTTGATGAGGTTCTCATCGCCGACAGCCAGAAGGCAGTCGCCCTTGAAATGTTCGACAAAATAATCAAAGATGACATCCTCGTCCAAGCCTTCTCCTTCGATGAGCAGCTGCGTATCGTAGCGGAATTCCGTGTTCTGTGTTTCCATTTTTTCTCCTCCCTCTTTGTATTTTTCAGGGGTCGTTCTTCGATGAGATATTTTCCGTTCTCATCTCTTTCTTCTGTGTTTCCAATCTTTATATATTTGTCTTAAAAGTGTATCTCCCGTTTCCACTAAAAGCAATCCCAGAGCAATGGCGCTTGCGACAATAATCGTTTGAATGGCCGTGTTGGCGGCGATGTTTTTCTGTTCCAGCAAGAATGCGTTGACGGCGCGAAAGAGCAATGCCCCGGGAACGAGCGGATAGAGCGTTGGAATGATGATCATCGTGACCGGAGTGCGATAATATCTGGCTCCGATTTGGGCTGCAAGCCCCACGACCATGGCGCCCATCAGCGTCGCGGAAAAATTTGACCATCCAAGGTCGAAAAACAATGTGTAGGTATCCCAGCTCAAAAAACCAATGAGCGCATTATAAAAAGCGATGCGTTTGCGTGCTCCCATCATAAATGTCGATCCATAGACGGCGAGAAAGGCTCCAACGCCTTCGGCGAGATATTTGAGAAGACCGAGATCCAATGGTGAAGTGAAAAAGAAGCTCATCCATTCGCTCATAGAAAACGCCCTCCCGTCAGCACCATAGCAAAATAGGTTCCTACCACCAGCGCCATCGCTGAAACGAGAGCGGAGATCAGATTTCCAGCACCAGTGAGGTAGTCGGCCTTCATGGTATCGCGAATTCCTGTCGTCAGCGTTGTTCCGGGAAAGAGGCTAATCAGGCTGCCGATGACCATTCGGTCGAGATGCAGAATCGGAAAAAAGCGCACGACGAGACCCAGCGTGAATGTAATGATAAAGGCATGAAGAAAGGAAGGAATGAAACTTCCGGAAATGCGTCCGCGCACCATTTTCCTGGAAAGAATAACGGTGCAGGCGGCTAGCCCTCCGATGATACTTTCCAATACGGTTGCCCCCATCATCAGCGCAAATCCCCCTGCGGCAAGAGCAAAGTAGTAGAAACGAAAATGGAGATCGGAATGGTCGCTTTCAATCGCTTTTAATGCGTGAAAGGCTTCTTCAATATCCATCGTGTGCGCTGATAAGGAGCGGGAAATCTCATTGATCTCGTGAATCCGATCCAGACGCAGGTCTCTGACTTTGATTCGTCGGATCGAACTCACATAGCTTCCATCTTTCAGCGTTAAGGTCACATAGAGTCCGGTCAGCAATGCCACCACATCCACCTTTTGATGATCGATCTGGCTTAGGATGCGTTCCACGGTGTCTTCCACACGATAGGTCTCTGCCCCGCTTTCCATCAACAAGGCACCGGCGCACAGCGCCGTATCGAGAACACATTTGTCTCGTTTTGAAAGAGAAGATTCCATTGTGGCTTGTGTTCTCTCCATGAAGCGCCTCCGTGTCTGCATGATCAGCATTTCAATTATAGCATAGTATTCAGCGATTCCATCCTCTGAACAGAACAGCGACAGCCACGAAATTCATTGATGATCCAGCAGGTGCAAAAGAAAGATAAATAAAAAAATCCTTCTGGAAAATCCTCCAGAAGGAAAAGATGCAGGTGAAGGGATTTGAACCCCCACGAGATTGCTCCCACTAGTCCCTGAAACTAGCGCGTCTGCCGTTCCGCCACACCTGCAAGCTGAACAACACGAACATATTACATGATTTTGATCTTCATTGCAAGCCCTTTGATCGATTTTCCCCATCAATGAGACGTTGCCCCACGGGGTTCCTCCTTGAAGAGAAACGAACCACCGCCGTACAAACAGAATGGGAAGGTGGCGGTTCGTTTTTCGCTCATCAATAACTAGGAACAAGCAGCGACTGTCCGGGCTGGATTGTCGTTCGATCCAGCGCATTGAGGCGATAAATATCGCGAACAATATCTCGCGCATCGCGGGTGCTTTGTTGCGCAATATCGACGGACAAGTCCCATACGGTATCCCCGGCTTGGACGATCACGGTATGCGTCGGCTGCTCGGAAGCGGCGGACGAAGGACTTCCGGAGAACACGCTGATGAGCAGCGTCAGCGCCAGAGAAAACACAACAATCATCGAAATGACAAAAGCATAGAAGCGTCTTTTATTGGTAATCACTGTTTGTTTCATAATCTCCTCCAAACGAACAAATGTTCTTGATGACTTGAGTATATACGAACATTTGTTCTTCGTCAAGAGATTTATTCTTTTTCCAGAAGAGATTCCACGCTGTACAAACAGGCGAGTTTGGCTTGTTCGTACACGATGCCTCCTTGATAGTAAACGATGTACGGTGCCCGCATGGGACCATCGGCACTGACTTCAATGGAGGAACCGTCGACGAAACCTCCGGAAGCCATCACCACCTGATCCTGATAGCCAGGCATATTCCACGGAAGCGGAACGACATCAGATCCAACGCTGGCGGCTTTTTGAATGGCGCGCGTAAATTTCAAAATCTTTTCGCTATCGCCCAGGGTGATGGCTTCAATGATGTCGCTGCGCGGATCGTCCACGGATGGGATGCAGCGATATCCCAATGCTGTATAGACTTCAGCAAACAGCATCGCGCCCTTAAGGGCTTCAATCGTAATATGTGGAGCAAAAAACAGACCTTGAAGCGTGTGACGTGTGGTTCCAAACGTCAGTCCCGTGTCCTTCCCCAATCCTGGAGCCGTCAGATGATTCATGCAGAGTTCGACCAGATCATGTTTTCCGGCGATATATCCGCCGCTGATCGCAATTCCGCCGCCTGGATTTTTGATCAGCGAGCCGGCGATGATATCGGCTCCCACTTCCAGCGGTTCCCGTGTTTCCGTAAATTCTCCATAGCAATTGTCCACCATGACAATGGTGTTCGGAGAAGTTTGATGGATGAGATGGATCGCCTCCCCCAGCTCGTCAATCGTCAAAGCGCGTCGTTCCGTATATCCGGTGGAGCGCTGCAGCTCCACAAGGCGCGGGTGGGATTTCATTTTTTGCACAAGCCCCTCCCGATCTATGGTGCCGTTTTTAATGGGAACCATATCATAGACAATGCCATGATCCAGCAGCGTCCCTCGTTCATTGCCCCGAATGCCGATCACTTCCTGCAGCGTATCGTAGGGGTGCCCCGTGGCTGCGATCATCGTATCTCCATGGCGCAGCAATGCAAAGAGTACGGTCGATAAGGCATGTGTTCCGGAAGTGATCCCAGGGCGAACGACCGCATCCTCTGCGCGGAATACGTCACGAAAAATGGCTTCCGTTTTATCGCGCCCAGTATCGCCGTATCCATATCCGGTGGCGGCATAAAAATCCGATTGACTCAGACCATTTTTTTGCATGGCGGAGAGGACTTTGAGCTGGTTGGTGGAACGAATGGTTTCCAGCGCATGGAAACGGTCGGATAATCTTTCTTCCGCTTTGTTGATTTGCTGAATGCTTTGTTCTGAAAAAGAATAAAATTGCTGATAAAAATGGTTGTTCATGGCATTCTTCCTGTATTTATATTGATTATATTGGCTTTTTCTGTTTTATTGGCTATCGGCTTGATTCCGTGCGAAATTCAGCGAGCATCCTCTGCATGATCCGCATCGCTTCTGCGGGTTCGTCCATCTGGATCCAATGGGCATGCGAAACCTTGCGGTACCAAGTATATTGACGTTTAGCGTACTGTCTGGAGTGCCTTTGAATCAGCGTCCGCATTTCGCTTTCGTTGACTTGTCCTCTGAGAAACCACAGCACTTCACGGTAGCCAATGGCGCGCATGGATTGTGCATTCCGTGGCACATGGCGTTTGAGCAGTTCCAGAACTTCCCGAATCAGCCCCGATTTCAGCATCTGATCCACTCGTTGATCGATGCGTTCATACAGGCTTCGACGCTCTCGGGACAGAATGAAAATCAGATCCTCTGTGGATGAGCGAGGCGCCTCGTCCCGTTGTGCAGAGGCTGGCTTTCCAGATAATTGATAGATTTCCATGGCACGTACGAGGCGATGTTGATCAGCTGGATGGAGACGCGCTGCCGTGATCGGATCTACTTTGTTTAATCGCGCTAGAAAGGCTTCGCCGCCTTCTTTCTCGTAAAGATCTTCCAGTTTTTTACGCAATGCAGGATCCTGATCGACTTCGCTGAACTTGAAGCCCCCAACCAGCGCCGTAAGATAAAGCCCTGTTCCGCCGACGTAGATGGGCAGCATGCCTCGATCACGAATCTGCTGCTCAATGATTAAAGCATCATGGGTGTATTGTTGTACGGTAAAGCGGTCTCCCGGTTCCGCGACATCAATAAGATGATGAGGAATGCCTTGCTTTTCTTTTGCCGTCACTTTGGCGGTTCCGATATCCATTCCGCGGTAGACTTGCATGGAATCCATGGAGATGATTTCGCCTCTCCATTGTTTGGCCAACGCAATGGAACATTCCGTTTTTCCAACGCCCGTTGGTCCGACAATAAAAACTCTCTGAGCAAGAGCTGTGCTCATTTTTTCTTTTATAGGAAGAGGACTTATTTGATGCGGAGAAACCATTTTTCCAAATCTCCCTTCGTCCGGGTGATGACTGTGGGGCGGCCATGAGGACAAGTGAGCGGGTACTCGCACAACCGCAAATCGGCATAAAGCTGGCGGATTTCTTCCGGAGTGAGGGCATCGCCCTGTTTGACCGAAGCCTTGCAAGCCTGCATGGCAAGCTGGTCGACCAGATGATCATACTCGCTCCAATCATGAAGGGGCAGTGTGATCAGATCCCGGAACACGACTTCATCTTTTTTGGATTTTATCAATGTCGGAACGGCTCGAAGGATGACCTGTTGATCTCCAAACCATTCATGTGAAAAGCCGAGTTGTGAAAGAAGTTCCGAACGCGCCTGGTATGCGCTCATCTCTTCTGGAGTTAAAGACAACACGATGGGCGTAAGCAATTGTTGCGTGACAATGGCATGTGTTTTGAATTGCTTGCAGAAGCGTTCATAGTTGACGCGTTCATGAGCGGCATGCTGATCCATCAGATAAATCGTTCCATGCGCCGCATCTTCAAACAGAATATAGACATGAAACAGCGTCCCCACCCAGCGCATCCTTTCAAGCGGAGGCAATGGCGAGGCTTCGGTTTCATTGAAAAGAGAGAGATTTTCTGTCGTATTTTCTGTTGTGGGGATCTCGATTTGTTCAGGGATCATGTCCCTTGGTGCAGGCAGCTCCTCTTCTTCAAGAATCAAATCCAAGCCGGATTCCATCTCTTCTGTGGCCGAACGGTGAGAGGATTCCTCATGGGAAGCCGCAGCGTCAGGACGGGGCGAGTTCATCGTTTCCGACCAAGAATACTGGGATAAGATTTTTTGATAGCTTTCTTCCGCCGATAATTCCGAAAAAAGCGAGGGATGCGCCTTCTGTGTTTCGCCGGGAAGCTGAGGCCGCTGGAATAAGGCTTGACGAATGGTTTCATGAACCAGCGTTTCAAGCGCATCGGCTCCAGCAAAATGAAGACTCATTTTATTGGGATGAATGTTGACATCCAAATTTTCTGGATCGGTTGCTAAAAAAAGCTGAAATGCCGGAAATCTTCCATTGGGGATAATGGACCGGAAGCAATCCTCCACTGCCCGCCGGATCCGTTCATCCTCGACGGCACGCCCATTGACAAAAAGAAACTGCATTTGCCTGTTGGCGCGATAAAAAGTATTATTTCCGATCACGCCGGATAAATGGTACTGCTCATTTGCGCCATCCACTTCTTGTAGCGCTTCGTAGTATGAGCGGCCGTAAAGAACCAGAAGGCGGTCTTTCAGCGTGTCTCCCTCTGCAGTGGATAGAATACGGCGGCTTCCATGATCCAGACGAAAGCCAATGTTCGGGTAGGCAATCGCCATCGTTTCGACAAAGCGCGAAATACGGTTTCCTTCGGCCACATCACTCTTCATGAATTTTTGGCGAACCGGGATTGAGCCAAAGAGGTTCCGCACTTCCATACGTGTCCCCCGGTGCATGGCGATGGGTTCTTTTTGGATACATTTCCCATCCTCGTACTTTAATTCTAATCCATAGGCATCCGATTCCGTTTTCGATGCGGCAGAGACATCCGCAACTGCAATGATGGAGGCCAGAGCCTCGCCTCGGAAGCCAAGGGAATGCAGCTGGTAGAGATCGTGAAAGTCCTGAATTTTTGAAGTGGCATGCGGCAGAAAGGCCGTTTCCATTTCTTCTTGGGGAATGCCCGAGCCGTTGTCGGATACGCTCATCCGCGTTTTTCCGCCGTCCTCCATTCGTATGGAAATGCGCGTCGCTCCAGCATCAATGGCGTTTTCAATCAATTCTTTGATCACAGAGACCGGACGTTCAATGACTTCCCCGGCTGCAATTTTTTTGATGGTTTCCTCACTTAACTGATGGATCATTGGTCTCCTCTTTCAGTTTTCGAACGAGCTGATCCAACTCCTGCAGCGCGAGAATGGGGGTCATGGCGTTGACATCCATGGATCGCAGTGTATTTAAGACGCTCTTGGCGGCAGGAGACAGCGTGTCTTTCTGATCGTGCTTCGGAACGCTCCAGCTGAGTTGAAGCGGCGAAGGACCTTTTGGCAACCGCGCTTCAAATCTGGAGAGCAGCGTTGAAGCGCGGTCCAGAATTTCATCGGGAAGCCCCGATAAACGTGCCACCTCAATCCCATAGCTTCGATCCGCAGAACCTGGAATCACCTTTCGGAGAAACAAAAGGCGACCATCGCGCTCCTCAATCTGTACGGATCGATTTTCAATATTTTCATAACGCTCTGATAACGCACTGAGTTCATGATAATGTGTGGCAAACAAGGTTTTCGCGGGACATTTCACCGACAGATATTCCAAAATAGCCTGCGCGATGGCCATCCCATCATTGGTGCTCGTCCCCCGTCCGATTTCATCTAATACGAGAAAACTATCTGGAGTGGCCTGTTCCAGGATATCAGCCATCTCTCGCATCTCCACCATAAACGTGGATTCCCCCCGAGCCAGATGATCCCGCGCGCCGATGCGCGTAAACACGCTGTCCGTGAGCGGAAGTTCACAGGAAGCAGCAGGAACGAAGGACCCCATTTGCCCCATGATCAGAATCAGCGCATTTTGTCTCATATACGTTGATTTTCCCGCCATATTAGGACCAGTGATGACTTGAATCCGATGATGTACAGATCCAATATGCAGATCATTTGCGATAAATTCCTGCTCCAAAACCGTTTCTACGACGGGATGGCGGCCTTCCTGAATATGAATTTCTCCTGATTCATTGAATCGGGGACGAACGTAATCATGCTCCTCGGCGCACACCGAAAGAGCAAGCGTCGCATCCAACAGGGATAAAGTATCGGTGACACGGCGGATCCTTAACGCTTCCCGAGCCACTCGTTCACGCAGAGACACAAAAATCTCGTATTCCATCGCTTCAATCTGGGAAGCCCTTCCGGTAATGCGCTGCGCCATGTGCTCCAGCTCGGGCGTGGTAAAGCGTTCCGCATTTTTCAACGTCTGTTTACGAATATAATCCGACGGAACCTGATCCAGATTCGATCGGGTGATTTCGATAAAATATCCTTGATTTCGGCGAAAGACCACGCGCAGATTTTTAATTCCGGTTCGTTCCTTTTCCTGCTGCTCGTAGGCCAACAACTCTTCCCGCGCATCCATGGATCCGGAACGAAGAGCATCAAGAGAGGCATCGTATCCTTCCCGGATCAGTCCCCCCTCGTTGATCGCAATGGGCGGCTCATCGACAAGAGCAGACACAATCAGATCGTGGAGATCATCTAAAGGATCCAACATCGCATTCAGCGCCATCGCCACGGGATGTTCCGATGCTTGTAGGATGCGCATGATTTCAGGAATGGGCGCAATGGACTGCCCAAAGGAAAGAAGATCACGACCGTTTCCCCGTCCGAAGCTGAGTCGGCTTAAAAGTCGTTCAAGGTCGTAAACCGGATCCAGCAGCTCGCGAAGCTGCAATCGAATCGGGCGATGTTCTTTGAAAAAGGCGACGCGATCCAGCCGTTCTTCAATTTCAGTGGGTTGCGTCAGTGGGAAATTGATCCATTCGGCCAATTTACGCGATCCCATTGCCGTTTTGGTGTGGTCCAGAACAGAAAAGAGCGTATTTCTCCGGCTCCCATCCTCCAGATTGCGCACCAGCTCCAGATTATCCCGTGTGGCGGCATTCAGATGCATATAACGGCGCGGAACCACCCATTCTAATGTGCTCAGATGCGCAAGATTTTCCTTCCGGAAGGCATACACGACTTGAAAGAGCGTGTAGATCGCCGTCTGCGCCACCATGCGATGGCGCAGTTCTCCCGGAAAAGAGCCGGTCAGGCGCGCCGTTAACGATTCATACAGAACCTTCGGATCCGATTCGCTTCTCTGAACGCGTGTCATGAAAAAGTGGCGCTTGAGGAGCATGTCCGCCCATGCATCATTTTGTTCCCGATTTTCCTCATCATCGACCAAAATGATCTCCGAAGGATGAATCGATTCCACCCAGTCGCTGATGGCCGCATTGGCATCACCGATCTCATTTAATTCTGTCGCCCGCAGCGTCCCGGTCGATAGATCCGCATAGCAAAGTCCCATGCTGTTTCGATAGAAAAAGACAACGAGGAGAAAATTATTTTCCTGCTGGTCGAGAACATCCGATTCGGTCAGGGTCCCCGGAGTCAAAATTCGCGTCACTTCCCGTTTCACGAGCCCGATCGCCTGTTTTGGATCTTCCATTTGATCGACAATGCAGACCTTATGCCCTGCTGCGACAAGTTTTCCTGCATAGGTTTCAATCACGTGATGAGGAACACCGGCCATCGGGCAGCGTTCATCCAAGCCGCAATCCCGTGAGGTCAGAGTCAGTTCCAGAATTTTGGAGCCCGTGATCGCATCATCAAAGAACATTTCATAAAAATCGCCAAGGCGATATAAAATCAGGCATTCCGGATATTGCTCTTTGATGCTCACATAATGTTGCATCATCGGAGAGAGCTTTTCACGGTTGATCCAGTCCCAAACCATGATGACTCACGCTTTCTCATTGACACATTCGCCAATCAGGGAGAATGAATTGGCATCGGTAATTTTCACCGAATGCATCTGTCCGATGAGCGATGGGCTTCCCGCAACATGGATCAGACGATTTTGTGAATCACGTCCGGAAATCCGATGGGCATCCGTTTTGCTGACCTGATCAAACAAGACTTCCACTGTGGTTCCGATGGCGGCGCGGTTACGCTGCAAAAAAATCGGATAGAGCACATCCAGAAGCTCCTGAAATCTGCGGGCACACACATCCGATGAAATATGATCCGGACGGCTGGCCGCTTTTGTGCCGGGGCGTGGGGAATAGATGAAGGTGAAGGCCGTATCAAATCCGACTTCGCGAACCAAATCCAGCGTTTCTTGATGATTCTCTTCCGTTTCTCCCGGGAATCCGACAATGATATCGGTTGAAAGAGAAAGGTCCGGCATGGCAGATCGTAATTGTTGAACCAGACTCAAATAATGCTCGCGTGTGTAGTGTCGATTCATCGCGCGCAGAATTTCATTGGATCCTGACTGGAGAGGAAGATGAAAATGGCGCTCAATTTTAGGATGCGTGGCCATCACTTGAATCAAGCGTGGAGAAAGATCTTTCGGGTGAGATGACATAAAGCGAATGCGCCGAATTCCATCGATCGCGTGAACTTTTTCCAAAAGAGCAGGAAAATCACATGCGGGATCACTATAAGAGTTCACGTTTTGCCCCAGCAAGATCACTTCTTGATAGCCCTGTTCTGCTAATTGTTGAATTTCGTGCAGAATCTCGCCGGATGGGCGGCTTTGCTCTCTTCCACGGGCATAGGGAACGATGCAATAGGAACAGAAATTATTGCAGCCCGTCATGATCGTGACGTAGGCCGACGTTTCGTTTGAGCGGTGAAATGTGGCTTCCTGAGAGGTCTCGTATGCGGAAATATCAAAAATGCGCTCCCCGGTCGCCCGATGGCGGGCAATCAGCTCTGGCAATTTATTGATATTTTGGGTGCCGAAAACAAGATCGACTTGCGGATAGGAGCGGCGAATCGTTTCTCTCGCAGGTCCGGTTTGCATCATACATCCGCTGACCGCAAGAATCCGGTTCGGATCCTGTGATTTCCAGTGCTTTAATGCGCCAATCTGGCCAAATACTTTGAGTTCAGCGTTTTCGCGGACAAGGCAGGTATTCATCAAAATAAAATCGGCTTGGTCGGTCTCCTCGCATCGTGAATAGCCCGATTGCTCAAGCAGTGCGGCGATCCGTTCCGAATCATGTTCATTCATCTGGCAGCCGTGTGTGATTAATTTATAATTCATACGCCTCCTTACCCTGCGTCTCATTCTTCGATTCAAAGATGGAATCGCGTGACCCCTCAAATTTTATAGAAGCTGAAAAATGGCGAAACCAGACACCATGCCTGATTTCGCCATTTGTTTGTTCATCATTCTGAACAACGTCAGACAGAACCGCTTTGGGATTGGTCTGCTGTTATGCTTCCGTATTTTCTTCTTCGGAAGCCGCCTCATCGCTCACCAAGTTGAGCTGAGCAGCGATCAGATCACCCAGATTGGTTCCGATATCATCTCCGCCATCGAAGTTAATCTTTGGCTGAGCTTTGTGCTTCTCGCGAGCGGGACGGTTTTCCTGATTGGATTTTGCCTTCGGCGCAGCGTCACGGCGTTCAAAGCGAGCCGCATCATATTTCGGTGCAGCGGGAGCATCGGAGGAAGGTTCTTCCGTCTCTTCCTTATTTTCCCCTTCGGCCGGCTCCTCAAGAGCGCGTGTGGACAAAGCGATGCGCTGACGCTCTTCATCAATGTCCAAGATCTTGACTTGCACTTCTTGGCCGACATTGTATTCATCGGAAGGTTTTTCCACATGATGATGTGAAATCTGCGACACATGGATGAGTCCCTCAACGCCTTCTTTCAGACGGACAAAGGCGCCAAAATCAAGCAGATTCACGATGGTTCCGGTGACAACATCGCCCGGTTTATTTTCTTGTTTGAAGACTTCAAACGGTTTCGGAGTTTGCTGCTTCAGACCAAGAGAGATGCGGTTGCGCTCACGATTGGCTTTCAGAACGACCGGCTCCACTTCCTGACCAATTTCAAGGACATCGGAGGGCTTATCAATGCGCTGCCATGAGATATCCGAAACATGGATCAGGCCATCGACGCCGCCCAGATCCACAAAGGCACCGAAATCCGTCATGCGGACCACTTTACCTTTTACGGTCTCACCGACGACGATCTTATCCCAAACTTCATCCAGCTGATCTTCAAGGACGGCACGGGCGGAAAGGACGACGCGACGTTTTCTTTCATCGATCGACAGGAATTTGCACTCCAAAGTCTGCCCTACGTACTGTTTGAAGTTCTTGACGAAATATGTTGCAATCTGAGACGCCGGAATAAATCCATTAATGCCCAGAACATTGGCGACCAAGCCACCGCGATTTTCTCCCGTGATCACGGCCTCAACGGTTTCGCCTGCTTCATATTTTTCGACAAGCTTCGTCCAGTTTTTCAGACCTTCAACGCGACCCGTGGACAGAACAACATTTCCTTCTCCATCGTCCAGTTTGATCACGAAGACATCGATCTCGTCCCCTTCATGGAAGCTTTCATGCGGATTTTTCCGCTCTTCTTCCGTCATCTCGTCGCTTTTAATGATTCCATCTGCGCGATAACGAATATCCACATAGACTTCATCATCCTTTACAGCGATGACGGTTCCTTTGACAATATCGCGAGGAAAAATCTTCACCATACTGTCTTCGATTTGCTCCATGAAATCTTCTTTTGTAAAATTCTCCATCCCTACGACGACCTCCTCAATAATCCAGTCCGGTGTGCTCGCACCGGCGGTTACTCCTATTTTATTCAATCCGATGATGTTTTGTAAAGTTAAATCCTTGAAAACTTCAATTTTTTGAGCATTTGGAGTCACATTTGAAGCCACTTGAAACAACTTTTCCGTATTGGAGGAGTCCCTTCCCCCAATCACAATCATGGCATCCACCTGTCTGGCGAGCGCGGCCGCTGCCTCTTGGCGCTCTCTTGTTGCCTGACAGATCGTTGGCGCGATCTCCTTTGGTACATTGTCCGGAAGCGCCTCGCAAATCGATTCGTAAATCGAGCGGCGGTTGGTGGTTTGTGAGACCACAAATAGTGGGCGATCCACAGGAACCTCCCGTGCTTCCTCTTGCGAATGAACGATGACGGCTTCTTCATTCAAATAGCTTCGCATCGCGATCACTTCCGGATGCAGGGGATCGCCGACGATGACACAGCGTTTTCCCTCCTGTTCAGCTTTTTGCAACTTCCGGTAAATGGCAAGCAAAATGGGGCAAGTTCCATCAATGATCGTGGCACCTGTCGCATTCAGACGATCGCGATCCGTTTTGGTGATGCCATGCGCCCGGAGGATGATGACCGAATGAGGATTGAGGCATTGCTCCGCCTCTTCAATGCTGTTTAGAGTGATGAGCCCCTCATCTTCACGGCGGGATAAATATTGGGGATTATGCACCAGTGCGCCATAAGCATAAACGGTTTTGTGTTCTTTTAAAGCATTTTGAACCTGTTTATCAATATGGCGTACGCCAAAACAAAACCCAGCATGCTCTGCAAGATAAATCTTCACCGGGGATCCTCGTTTTCTTCTTTCTGCGGTGGATCGGATGGTCTTTCGACAAAAGCCGTTATGGGAAGATGCGTTCCATAGATCGTATTAAACACTTTTGCGGTGATCATCGTCCTCGCTTCATGACGTGGAAGGGATGAAAATTCTTCCGTCTGGAGAACGGGACGAAAACGAATCACGAAATCGGATCGAAAATGATAGGTGGATTCAATGTATATACAGTAGACCGGAACGCGCGATTTTTGAACTAAGTATCCGATCCCTTCTTTCATTGCATGGGGGTCCTGAACCTTCATCCGGTGTCCTTCCGGAAAGATCCCGAGAACCTGCCCATTTTTAAGAACTTGCAGCATTTCCCGAAGCGCGCGGATATCGTTGTTCTCCCGATCCACATAAATCGCCCCCCACCGGCGCAGCAAGCGGCCAATGAGCGGAAGATGGGACAGCTCTTTTTTCGCCACAATTTTTCCTGAATCCGGGAGAATCATGTACATGGCCAAAGCATCCCAATTGGATCCATGATTGGCGCAGATGATGGATGGCTTCTGGATGGAAGGCGGCTCTTCCATTTTGAGCCGGAAGAAGACGCGCAAAACCCAATGAGCCAAATGCTTTGTCCATCCGCTCATCGTTCCCACTCTTTCCGAATATAATGAACGACATCTTCCAGTGTCATCTCTGAAGTATCCAGCAGGATGGCATCCTCCGCTGGACGAAGAGGAGAAATGGGTCTGGTGGAATCATAGCGGTCTCTCTCGATAATAGAAGAGAGCACTTCTTCGTAAGACATGGCGGAGTGCGCTTTAGGATCGTTCAAGCGCCTCTTGGCGCGGACTTCTGGTGTTGCGGTCAGGTAAATTTTCAGATCGGCATGTGGCAGCACCACCGTCCCAATATCCCGCCCGTCAAGAATGACATCTTGTTGTTGAGCGATCTCCTGTTGTAAACGAACCATTCTTTTGCGAACTTCTGCATACCCGGAGACAACAGAAACCGTTGCGGTGACTTCATCCGAACGGATTTCCTTCGAGACATCCCTCCCATTCAAAAAGATTTGATGCGGTTTCATTTCAAGATCAACCGTTTTTAGCAGTTCCACCACCTGTTCTTCCTGAAGCGGGTCGATGCCGGCTTCCAGCACAGCAAGCGTGAGGGCGCGGTACATCGCTCCGGTATCTAGGTGCGCAATCTGGAGTTCCTGTGAAAGGCGCTCCGCTACGGTGCTTTTTCCGGATCCTGCCGGTCCGTCAATGGCCATGGTTCGTGACATAATTCCTCGTTTCTATCGGTATTTCTATCGGTTCAATGGTTTGGCATGCGCGTCTGCACACAGAGCTGCGGCGGAGAGCCCTGCCAAATGTCCGGTGGAAAAGGCAAGCTGTAAATTATATCCTCCGGTCTGCGCATCCACATCAAGAATTTCTCCAGCAAAAAACAGATGTTGTTGAATCCGGGACTGCATGGTATGAGGATCCACTTCACGCACATTCACCCCTCCGCGCGTGATGACCGCTTGTTTGAATGAGCCAAGAGATTCCACTGTGAGCGGAAAGCGTTTCAGAAGATCAATAAATCGGTTGGCATCGGATCGAGTCCAGTCATGAAAAGGAAAGTCGCTTTTCCATCCTCCCTTTTCGAGAAACACGGAAATCACGCGTTGCGGAAGAAATGTGGAAAACAAGGTTCCCAGGTGACGATTGGCTCCGGAGTCGCGCTCTCTTGTGAGTCTGCGACGCAGCTGTTCTTCGGTCAATGCAGGTTTCCAGTCCAGCGTGAGTTTTTGCCCTTTCACTTCCGTTCCGGACAAATCTGACGATAAAGTGAGAACGATGGGCCCGGAGATGCCATCTCTCGTAAACACCATTTCTCCGAAATAGGTTTTCTTTTTTTTGCTTGTTCCCGTGCTTAACGCGATGTTTCGCAGCGAAATCCCCTCCCAGTCTGCAATAAAATTTTCCTGCAGTTGAATGGGCACCAGAGAAGGAGACGTCGGACTCAAGCTGTGTCCAAATTGCTTTGCAAAGCGATATCCATCTCCGGTGGACCCCGTTCCCGGATAGGATAATCCGCCTGTGGCAACGATCAGGTTTCGGGCTTCCAGACGCTGTTGTTTATCCTCGGAAAAGAGAATGAAATGTTCCTTCTCAACCTGAATGGAGTCGACGCGGAAATGATACCGCAGTTCCACGCGATGTTGCTCCAGAGATTGACGCAACACGCGGATAATGTCGCTGGAATGATCGCTCGTTGGAAAGACACGTCCGCCGCGTTCCACTTTGAGCGGCTGACCATGTGTTTCGAAAAACCGTATGGTTTCCTCATTCGAAAAGGAAGCGAAAGCCGAATAAAGAAAGCGCGGATTCCTGCAAACATGTTTCAAAAACTCCGGCAATGGCGCTTTGTTGGTGACGTTGCACCGCCCTTTTCCCGTGATATAAATCTTTTTTCCGGGTTTTTCATTTCCATCCGCGATGACCACATCGACGCCCGATTGTGAAGCGGCAATTCCCGCCATGCAACCGGCGGCACCCATTCCGATAATGGCAACATCATAGATTTTGATCATTCAAGACCTCTTTCTTTTCATCGGAATTGAGTGGGATCCATTCTCCCGGAGCCAATGTCCCGAGGCGGAGAGATCCAATGCGAACGCGGATCAATCGGATGACCTCATATCCCAGTCGATGAAAGAGCCGCCGAATTTCCCGCTTTCTGCCCTCATGAAGCACGATATGAAGAATGCTCGCGCCTTCTCGATCCGGAGGCCAATCCGGAATTTGATGATCCGATGCTTCACGTTGATGAAAGATCCATATCCGGTCAGGATGGTAAACTTCTTTTCCATCGTGAATTCCCCTTAAAGCGCGCAGACGATCTTTTTCATCCAAGGCGCGATCCAAAACGACCAGATATTCTTTTTCGGTATTGGCAGAAGGATGAGCGATTTGCTGTGAAAAGGCGCCGTCATTAGTGACAAGCAGCAGTCCTTCTGAATCGCGATCCAGCCGTCCGATACTAAAAAGCCCCGGCTCATCCGGCAGATCTTCATAAATCAGCCGCCCCCCATGCGGATCAAAATGGCTGCAGAGGCTTCCCCTCGGTTTATGATAAAGATAAGTGGAGGTCTGCTTCGGAGGCTGAATGTCTTTCCCATCCACCACGACGCGATCGCCGGGTTCAATCATGGTGGACAGCGTCTCAACCGGTTTTCCGTTGCAAAACACCCGCCCCTCTCGGATGAGCTCTTCCGATTTGCGGCGTGATGCGACGCCGGCTCTCGCCAAATAGCGATTAATCCGCATTCTCATGATTCTCATTCTCCCACATCGCTTCCACCTCTGAGCGGGAAGGCAAAGCTTCGAGAGATTCCAGCGCAAAAGCGCGCAGAAATTCGCGGGTGGTGCGATAGAGAATGGGTCGTCCGATCTGATCCAGACGGCCGGCTTCTTCAATCAGTCCGCGATCCAATAGCGTATCAATGGAGCCTGAACTTTTTACACCGCGGATTTCATCAATGGCGATACGGGTCACCGGCTGATCGTAGGCGATGATGGCCAGCGTTTCGAGCGCCGAGTTGGATAGCCGTTTGTTTTGGGAAGAGCCGAATAATTTTTCGAATACCTCTGCATGCTCCTCCCGCGTGCTCAACTGTACGGCATCACCGACACGGCGCAACCGGAGTCCTCGATCTGGACGATCCCATGCCTGCATCATACGTTCAATGAGCTGGTTGGTCTCTAAAGGAGTCCGTTCCAGAAGACGTGCCAGATCTTCGATCGGAAGCGGATCTCCCCAGACATATAAAATACCCTCAATCAGAGCCATCTGTTCGGCTTCACTCACATGTCCCTCCTCTGCGCGCATCGTTTGCGCGACCGGTCTCCATCTCTGCGTATTCTTCGGAATGATTTCCCTGATGTGCCATGCGCTGATTCAGAAGAGCAACCGCTTGCTCCGGATGCCCGACCGAAATCGAAATCATGTGATTTTCGCCCTTCTGACGAATCTCAAGAACTTCCCGACGCGATAACTCCAAAAGCAAAAGAAACGTCGTGATCAGATTTCCCTTGGCATGATCCGTATCAAACAAATCAGCAAAGGTGAAATAGGTTCCTTGTTCCAAACGGGATCGGATGCGTTTGGCAACCACATCGTCGGGATAAGGATCCATCGCCATGATTGAGTCCACGTGAAAAGTGAGATGATGCGACCTTTTTCTTTCATCCAAGCGGCGCAAGGCCTTCAGAAGATCATCAGGCTGCCCTTCAATCATGGGGAGCGGCTGGCTTCGAAACCGCTCCGGATCTTCCTGCATCTTCACTAGACGGCGGAGCGCCTGCTCTTCGCCGGGACGAAGACGCGCAGACAATTCTTTGAATGTCCGGTAGGCAACCAGCCGACGGATGAATTCTTCACGGCTGACGGGAATCTCTTCGTCTTCATTTTGATCCTGCAGGAGCATTCTCGCCTTCATTTGAACCAAAATGGAGGCCATGCGGATGAAATCGCTAAGTTCTTCCGGAGTGAGATGCATCTGTTGCATCACATCAAGAAACTGCTCGGTGATTTGAGAAATTTCAATGGCATAGATATCCAGCTTTGATTGGTGCAGCAGCTCAAGAAGCAAGTCCATCGGACCATGAAAAGCATCCAGATCGATTTGAATCATCGAAAGAAGCCTCCTACAAAGGTCAGCATCCCTTCAAGAATGGCGTTGGAGATGGGCACGGAAATCCGTCCGAGGGCGCCGCTGAAAACCAAAACAGGAATCAGCCATCTGGTGATATGTTCATACCTCGATACTTGCCATTCCACTTCTTCAGGAAGAATGCTGAACAGCACTTTGGATCCGTCCAGCGGCGGAATCGGAATCAGATTGAATACGAAGAAAAATACGCCATAAAGCATAATTTCCGTCAGAAGGGCGGCAAGAAAGGTCCATTCGATGGGAATGAGATAGAGCAGGAATGCCGCAATCAGAGCGCTGAGAAAATTTGTGGTGACCCCCGCCAGCGAGGTGGTGAGAAGCCCGAGCCGCCGATTGGTGAATCGCGAGGGATTAATGGGTACAGGTTTTGCCCAGCCAAAATGAAAGAGGAGGAGACTGATCAGCCCGATCGGGTCAATATGCGGAAGCGGATTGAAGGTCAGTCTCCCCTGCTCTTTCGCCGTTGGATCACCATTCCAGAGCGCAACAAGCCCATGCGCGACTTCATGAGTCAGAATCGTATAGAGAATGGCAATGACGGATACGATGGTCTGGAGAGGATCGGAAAGATTAAACATCATGTTCTCCGCTCTGGTGCTTCTTGAGCTGCTGATAGGCATAGAGAATGGCGATGATGCTTTTCGCGTCGACCATTTCGAAATTCATGACCATGTTGTACAAGGATTCGATGCGGTGCTCTTCCACATTGAGGAATTCGGTCAAATCCAACTCTTTCGGCGATGCGACAAGGTCGCGGGCAAGAAACAGGCTCAATTTCTCATTTGTAAAACCTGGAGAGGCATAGGCATCCAGCAGATAGTCCATCTGATTGGCTCGATAGCCCACCTCTTCTTGTAATTCACGCTGCGCCGCTTCTCCCGGATTTTCTCCAGGTTCCACCAGTCCAGCGGGAATTTCCAGCAGCATTTCTTTCACGGCCGCCCGGTATTGCCGAACCATATACATGGTATGTTCGTCTTTTAGAGCGATGATCCCAACGCCACGCTGATGATCGACAATTTCGCGCTTGGCGTACATCATGTTCGGAAGCTCTACGGTTTCCACGCGCAGATGCACAATGCGTCCATCATAAATTTCTTCCGATTTAATCGTACGCTCTGGGGCCGCTTGTTTGTCTGTCATAAAGCATCCTCTCTGTTTCGACGTGTTGCTTTCGCCTGGTCAATCATTTCAACCGCGCTCTTTCGGGTCAGATCGGTAATGGTTACCCCTCCGATTAGGCGCGCCTGCTCATTCACCCGGCCTTCCTGATCCAGAATTTCCATTCGGGAATACGTTCGTCCATTCGGAGACTCTTTCCAGATCCGAAAATGAACATCCGCCATCGCTGCAATTTGAGGAAGATGGGTGATGACCAGCACCTGATGGTGAGCGGTCAATCTCTGAAGCTTTTCTGCGACAATCTGAGCAGTTCGACCGCTGATACCGGTATCAATTTCATCAAAAACCAGCGTGGGCATCCCTGTGATTTCTGAAGCAATCATCTTTAAGGCCAACATGAAACGGGACATCTCTCCACCGCTCGCCACTTCGGAAAGAGGGCGCATCGGCTCCCCCGGATTGGTCGAGATATAAAAGTCGATCCGATCATACCCTTCTGAGGTCACAACATCCAGCTTTTCAAATGGAATGGCGAAGGACATCTGACGGATCGCCATCTGCATCATTTCATCGCGGACACGAGCTTCCAAACGCTTTGCCGCATCTACGCGCAAACCGTGAAGATGATCGGCCGTGATTCGAATCTCGTTCCCCCTTTTTTTCAACTCTTCATCAATGGCCTGGCGACGCTCTTCCAGATGTTCCAATGTTTCTAGACGGGCTTTGATCTCCTCAAGGAAGGCAAGGATTTGATCTTTATTATGTCCATATTTTCGTTTCAAAGTCTGAAGCCCTTGAAATACCTGGTCAATTTCGTGAATGCGCTCCGGATTGATATCGATGCGATCCCGGTATCGTCTGAGCTGGGTGCGCAGCGTATCCAGCTCGGCATCAATCTGCCAGATGAGATCGACCATTGGCCGAACATCCCGATCTTTTTGTGCAAACGCCTCAAAAGACTGCGCAATTTGCTGCACGCCGCTTCGAAGAGATGGATCATCGCCATCAATGGAGGCTAAAAGCTGATTGCTCATCTGAAGACGTTCTGTCGCAGAATTGAGCGCTTTATATTCTGCAACCAAGGCATCTTCATCCATCCATTCCAGCCCGGCTTCTTCAATTTCTTTTTTCTGGTAATGGAGCAAATCGAGTTCACGCTGCGCTTCTTCTTCTGAGAGGGAAAGAGAGCGCCGCTCTTCCAGCCACTTTTTTCGCTGTTTCAAAAGCGCGCTGAGCCGCTTCCGATCTTCCATGGCTTCATCGCCAATGAACGCATCCAGAAGAGGAAGATACGTTTTGGGATTGCGAAGAAGGCTTTGAGCATTTTGGGCATGAATGTCCAGCAACGGCTCCATGATGGAACGAAGCGTCTGCAGAGTCACACTGACGTCATTGATGCGCTGCTTCGATCCATGGCTGGTCAAGGTTCGGCGAATGAGGAGCGTGTCCTCTTCCATGGGAATATCCAGATCCTGGCATTGCTGTTTCAGATCCTGGTAGGAGAGCAGATCCGGAGAGAGCGAAAACAGCGCTTCGACGGTGCTGTCTCCCTCATCGCGGCGAACATTCTGATCCGATTTGGCTCCGCGAATAAAATCCAGTGCACTGACGAAGACGCTTTTTCCTGAACCCGTTTCTCCGGTAATAACGGATTCGCCGGAAGAAAATTGCACTTGGACATCCTCAATCAGTGCAAAATGATGAATCCGTAATTCTCTTAGCATTACTGAATAAACTCCTCAATGTCTTTCACCAGCGTATCAAGCATGGCAATATCCGTCGGTGCGATGAACAGAGTGTCGTATCCGGCCACGATGCCTGCAACATTGGGCAGTTTCGCATTCGTGATGGTCATGGAAACCACCGGCGCACAATAAATGACTGTTTCAATAATGACCATATTGCCATTGTGATAGACGCTGAGAATCGCTGAGCGCAAAATTTTATGAAGGCGCTCATTGAGTGAATCATGAACCGTATCCAGAACGGTATATTTGTATTCCCCCTTCAGCGTTTGCACCTTGGAGATCCGAAGCTCTTTAATATCTCGTGATATGGTGGCTTGCGTCGCATGAATCCCATGACTTCGGAGAAGATCAGCCAGCTCTTCCTGTGTTTGTATCTCCTGCTGCTCAATCAGATCAAGGATCAATCGCTGACGATTGTATTTTTTCATAAAGTTACCTTTCGTCGAGATTCATCATGTCATCAATACGATGAACCAATAGCCCTGAGGAATCCAAATGTTGTGCATTGACCCGCGCCTCAGCGGCTTCTTGCTGAAGAATATGCTCTGCTTCAGATCCCAGCAGACGCGCATACGATGCCCGTCCTTCCTCGGAATCATGGACGAAATCCGCAAAGTCATCCAGCAGCTGAAACATGATTCCATAATGTTGGCCATAGGCATCGGCCCATTTGATTTGGGCGGCATTCGCGCCGGAAAGAGCCGCCCCCATGACGCAGGCAGCACGAAACAATGCGGCCGTTTTGCCCATCACCATCTTCCGCGCCTCTTCAAGATCCATCGGTTCTGAACCGATATCCAACATCTGGCCGCCCACCATGCCCATGATTCCTGCGGCTTTGGAGAGGGCGCTTCCCGCCCGCATCAGGCGGAGCGCTAGGACGGCATTCCCCGAATCCGGCATGGCTTCAAACAAAATTTGAAACGCACCAGTCAGAAGAGCGTCTCCGCACAGAATGCCTTCCGCTTCGCCAAATTTTGCATGAACCGTCGGGCGGCCACGGCGAAGCACATCATTATCCATGGCTGGAAGATCGTCGTGCACCAGAGAATAGGAATGAATCATTTCAATGGCGACAGCCGCAGAGAGCAGACAGACCTTCTCTTCTTCGGTTAACTCATGATCTGCGCTGACCTCCGCACAGTCCAGAAGAAGCTGGGGTCTAAGACGCTTTCCGCCCTGCATGGCATAATGCATCGCCGCATCTGCCCCGATGTGCTGAAGGCATTGATTCAGATGCGCATCAAATTGTGCAAACAGAGATTCCATATCATTCTCCCTGATTCAATTGAACGGAAACCGGCTCTCCTTCCAGATCCCGGATCTGGAGTTCCGCTTCATCCAGCTTTTGATGAAGCGCTTCCCCTAGCTCCTGCGCTTCTTTATAGAGCGCGGTTGACTGCTCCAGCGAAATGTCATCTCGGTTCAATTCTTTTGAAAGCTCCTGCAGACGCTTCATTCCTTCTTCAAATGTTCCCTCAAACGTCATCACGTTCCTCCTTTGCGTGAACGAGAATCTGATAACGATAGCGGCCGGACAACAGCCGATATTCCTTTCCGGGTTCCAGCGCCCCGCCGAGAAGCGGCTGATTGTTCAAATCGCTGACGGACCAAGAGGTTGCGGCAAGATTGCGATCACGCAAACGCCCCATCGAACGAATCATTTCATCGATCCACCGTCTCCTTGTGGAAATTTGGCGAAGCTCTGCACGCAGCAACGTTTGTCCCAAGAGATCCAGACTCCGGCGCAGCGTTGTGATACGAACGAGAGGCCGCTGAGCGGAAAGAACCCGCTCCCATTGATGCAGCCTTTGCCTCTTTTTCAGAACCGCCAAATGAATCTGCTCCGACAATCGCTCTTCCAGCATGGTGATGTCTTGATGCAGCACATCACGATCTGGAGTGGCCAGCTCGGCGGCTTCCGTCGGCGTGGAAGCGCGCTGATCTGCCACTAAATCCGTCAACGTATAATCCACTTGATGGCCAACCGCGGAAAGAATAGGGACTGGCGAATCCGCCAGGGTGCGAACCAATTGTTCGTCGTTAAACACGCTAAGATCTTCGGATGATCCCCCGCCGCGGCAGATGACGATGCAATCCAGCGGCTCCTTCTGATGTTCCTGCAGCAAGGCAAAAAAAGCACGGATCAATTCGTCTGCGGCCGTTTTTCCCTGTACGCCGGAAGGCGAAACGAGAATCGAGACCAAGGGATAGCGGCGCGCGACACTATTGGCAAAATCGTGGAGCACAGCACCCTCTCGTGAGGTAATCAATCCAATTCGCTCGGGGAATGAAGGGAGCGCCCTTTTCCTGGATCGATCAAACAGCCCCTCTGCGGCGAGCTTCTTTTTTAGTTGTTCCAGAGCCAGAAGATCGTCTCCCCTGCCGACACGATCCGCCGCAATCGCGCGAAGCTGCAATTTTCCCTGCGGCGCATAATAAGCCATCGTTGCCGTCAGGACAATCTGGTCGCCCTCTTTCATATCGGCGGTGATGACCTGATGGAAATCGACACAGGCAATGCGCGCCGTCGCGTCCTTCAGATCAAAATAATTCTGGTGTCTTCGGGAAAGGTTTGTGATTTCTCCTTCCACCATGACTCGGCGTGTGATCGGATCATGTCGAACGATTCGATCCACATACATGGCGATCTCAGAGACGGAAAGAGGTTTCATCATCGTTCATCTGTGGCGATCGATGAGAGAATGCCGTTGATAAAGCGGAACGACGTCTCATCAGAGTATCTTTTTGCCAGTTCAACACATTCATTGATGGTGACCGGAAGAGGCGCCAGCTTTGTGAATTGCATTTCATTGATCGCGACGCGCAGAATCGAACGGTCGATCGGGCGCAGACGCGCAGAACTCCACGTCCGCAGATAGCGCGCAATGATGGAGTCAATCTCCTCCTGATGCTCGCGCAGCGAATTGAGCGATGTGAGTAAATAGGAATTGCCGGCAGGCAGATTATGGGCTAATAGAAGTTCCGCGGCGGAAAATGGCTCCGCCGCGTTCATTTCCTGTTCATAAGTCAGACGCACCAGCCATTCCCGCTGTTCCTGGCGTTTCATCGTCAGACGCGAGAGAGATATTCGCCGGTGCGTGTATCAATTTTGATACGGTCACCAATGTTCACAAAGAGCGGAACGTTAATGGTGGCACCGGTTTCGACCGTCGCCGGCTTGGTGGTATTGGATGCGGTATCGCCGCGCACTCCCGGTTCGGTCTCCGTCACTTCCAACTCAACAAAGTTCTGCGGAGAAACACTGAAAGCATTTCCATTGTAAAACTTCATGATCGCTGAATCGCTTTCGCGAATAAAGCGCATGGCGTCTGCAACGACATCATGTTCCAAAGCGATCTGCTCATAAGATTCCGGATCCATGAAATAGAAGAGAGAACCATCCGTATAAAGATACTGCATCTCCTTTGTATCAATGCGAGCCTCATCAAACTTATCATTCGGGTTGAACGTCACGTCCTTCGATCCGCCACTCATGACAGAACGAATTTTAGCACGAACAAACGCTGCTCCCTTTCCCGGTTTTACATGCTGGAAGTCAATGATTTCATAGACATCTCCATCATAAACAAATGTTGTTCCTTTGCGCAGATCATTTGCAGATAGCATAGTTCCTCCTCAAAAAAGTAAATATTGACGCTTTATTATACCAATAGCGCGATATTGATACAATGAAAGCTCAGTTCATATGAAAACTATTCCAAAAATCGCGTATGAACATGCATTCCTACTCCGTCTACAATATCTCCTTTTGAAACCAGCGGTTGATTCCGGATTGATATTGATACGCTTCATCAATCGAATCGGAATCAATCTGTTCGACTTCATTCAAATCCGCAATGGTTCTCGCTACGCGTAAGATGTGGCGAATCGTCCGGCGTGAAAGATGAAATTGCCGCTCCAACTGAGACAGATGGGTCAGCGCGGCATCGGTTGGTGAGAACGTAAGATCCGGCTCTGTTTCGGGGATCCTTCCGTTAAGAATGCCGTGGGGATTGCGGAACAGTTGAATCTTTCGCGCCTGACCTACTTGTTGCTTCATGATCTGGCTTTCAGAGAGGGGCTTTTGAGTTGAGAAGCCATGGGATGAGGATGGTTTTGGCTGATGGACTGAATCGTCTCTTCGGCTTTCCCGTCCGACTTCTAAAATGAGATCGAATCGATCCAGCAGCGGGCCGCTGATTTTTTGTCGGAATCTTCGAATCTGTGAAGGCGTACATTGACAAAGATGGTCTGGATCCCCGGCATACCCGCAGGCACAGGGGTTGGTTGCCGCAATCAGTTGAAAATCAGCAGGGGCTTCCAGCTGATAGCGCCCGCGCGCAAGCAGAATCGTCCCTGTCTCCATGGGACGACGCAATCCATTCAAACAAATCGGAGAAAACTGAGAAAGCTCATCCAGAAACAGCACCCCCAGATGAGCCAAAGAAAGTTCTCCGGGCAGCGGAGGAACACCGCCTCCAAAAAATGCCCGCGGCGTACAGGATTCATGGGGTTTTCTGAATGGAGGACGCCGTGAGATCTGGGTTGTATCGCCCACCAAAGAATGGAGGCGAGCCACAATCTCGGCTTCTTCCTCGGACAACTCCGGAAGAATTCCCGGAAATCTTTGGAGAGCCATCGATTTGCCTGCACCTGGAGGTCCAATCAGCAAAACAGAATGTTTTCCCGCTGCGGCAATGGTCATGACGCGTTTCAGTGTTGCATGGCCTATAAGATCCGAATAATCTTCCGCTTGATTCCAAACATGGGATTCGATCGGTGCTCGTCCCTCAATGGGTTGAATGGGAAGAGAACCATCTAAGTCATGGAGCACTTCAGCCAACGAATGGCAAGGATGCAGCCGGAGCCCGGAAATATTCCGACAGACGGACAGCGCTTCGGCAGGAATATAAATATCACGAATTCCCTTTGCTTTCAAAGCCATCAGCATGGAAAACAAGCCGGGAACGGAACGGCAAACCCCTTCCAGGGACAGTTCTCCCAAAAAAGCAAGATGCTCCAATCCTGAAGCCGGGATGCGTTTCATGGCGGCGCATAGCGTGACGGCAATCGGAAGATCCCATTGCGTTCCTCCTTTTTGAAGATCTCCGGGATACAGATTGATCAAAATACGGCCAGGAGGAAGGCGAATGCCACAGGCTTCCAATGATGCGCGAACGCGTTCACGCGACTCTTTGACTGATGTTCCGGCGTAGCCGACAATCGTAAAATGGGAAAATCCATTCATCAATTTCGCTTCTACAATGACCGGATCGGTCGCGAGGCCATCAAAACGGCATGAATGTGTACGGATACTCATGAGCGCACCTCCTTCTATTCTGATTGTAACGGAGGGCATGTTTCAGAGTGTTCCAACTTTTACGGCATACGAGTCTTAAAGAAGGCAAATCAAAGGTGATTCAGATCAAAAGAGATGCCTTGAAGATCCAGCGCTTTTTGAAATTCGGCATCCCAAGGAGCGCGAATGAGAAGAGGCGCGCCGGTCACCGGATGCAAGAATTCCAGTTCAACCGCATGAAGTAGATGATGCGCAGGGTGATAGCGCTGCTTTTTCGGACCATAAATCAGATCGCCTAGAACAGGATGATGAAAAGCGGAGGCATGGACGCGAATCTGGTGCGTTCTTCCCGTGAAAATTCGAACTTCCATCAACGTCGTGTCTTTTCCAATCGCCCTGGTCAGAAACAGGCTGTGTGCTTCCCTTCCGCCCGGCAGCACACTTTGCCGCTCTGGATGATGAGGATCTCGTCCTAAGGGCAAATCGATCGGAAAACCTTCCGGTCTCGTTTCCCATTGCCCGTCGACGATCGCCAGATAGCGTTTATGAATACGATGTTCTTGAAAATTCATCTGCAGTCGGGACTGAACCTCATCCGTTTTTGCAACGATGAGCGCCCCCGTCGTCTGTGCATCCAACCGATGGACGATGCCCGGGCGCTCCGGAGCGCTTCCTGAAGACAGAGAACGCCCGGAACCAAGAAGCGCGTTGACGACCGTTCCAGTGCGCACGCCCGGCGCCGGATGCGTAATCCACCCCGCCGGCTTATTGATAATCATAAGAAAATCATCTTCAAAAAGAACCGGAAACGTAAAGGGCTCTGCCTCTAAGGGAGGAATTTCAAAAAAGCTCAGGTCAACCTCAACCACCTGAGCGCTTCGCAAAATGGATTTTCCCTGCGTGAGGCTTCCGTCGACCTGCACGGCGCCTTCTTTGATGGCACGCGAAATTTTAGAACGGGAAATCGGCGCTAACAGCTGAGCAACAGACCAGTCAAGACGTTTCCCTTCAAATTCATCACCGGGAAACACATGATAAAGAAAATGAGGATCAGACATGTTCCGTCTCTTCCTCTAGCCGCCAATCGATGGGAGGCTGGTTTTGATCGGTATAAAATCGATTGATGGCAGAAAATGGCTTGGAGCCGAAAAAACCACGATGCGCGGAGAGCGGCGAAGGATGAGGAGCCATCAACACGAGATCCGAGGGATTGAGGATCAGCGGACGCTTCGATTGCGCAAATCGCCCCCACAAGACAAAAGCAAGCGGCTCTTCCCGTTTCCCCAGAAGCCGGACAATCTGATCGGTTAAGACGCGCCATCCGATGGCTTCATGAGAGTTGGCTTGATGTTCCCTGACCGTCAATGTTGCATTCAAAAGAAGAACGCCATGGCGTGCCCACGCGCTCAAATCGCCATGCGATGGCGGGCGAATGCCGATATCATCGTAGAGTTCTTGGTAAATGTTGCGGAGCGATGGCGGGATGACGACCCCCTTTTTCACCGAAAAGGCAAGTCCATTGGCCTGCCCCGCTTCGTGATAAGGATCTTGTCCGAGGATCACAACGCGGCAATTTTGATAAGAAACATATTTCAGCGCATCAAAGATATGCTCTGCTGGAGGATAGACCGTAAATTGCTGATATTCGCGAATCAAAAGGCGTCGCAGCGTCTGGTAGTACGGTTTTTTCCATTCCTCCGCCAGAAGATCGTCCCAGTCATTTCCAATTTGAACGCTCATCGTTTCCCCCATTCCCGCTCGGGGATGATTAAAAGTAAGATGGCCAAAAGAAACACTCCGATCGTCACGCCGATATCGGCCACATTAAAGATCGGGAAATGGAAGAAGGCAACGAGATCCACTTCAATAAAATCGACAACATATCCTGTACTCATCCGGTCAATCAGGTTCCCGACGGCGCCTCCTAAAATCAATCCAATGGCAACGGCAAGCCAAAGTGTTTTTTTATGGTAACGCCAGAGGAAAAAGAGCAATCCAGCGACCACAACAACAGTGAACAAGGCAAATAAAAAGGTCTGACCTTGTAAAAGGCCAAATGCGGCGCCATGATTTTCAAGATAATGAAAACGAAGAGTTCCACCGAGGAGCCATTGCGGGTCGTTGCCCTGCAATGTCGCGACAGCCCAGTGTTTGGTCCACTGATCTGCAATCACCCATAAACAGGCAAGCATCAAGCCAAGAATCATCTTTCCTCATTTCCATGTTCATGACAAAAACTCCCGCGACGAATCGCGGGAAGCTTTGAGTGCTACAGCCGATGTTGAATCCTTACAGCTGGTATAAAGAAGCGTTGTCTTCCACCGACTGACGAATCGCTGCGTCGACATCCACGCCTTTCGGTACGATCACATAAATATCCTTGGTGACTTTTTGAATTTGTCCTTTGAGCGCGTAGACTCCTCCACAGACGAAATCAAGAATCTGACGTTTCTGCGCCACTTCCGGCATTTCCAGATTTAATACCACCGTGCGCGCCTGAGAGATGCTGTCCAGCACTTTCTGTCCATCATTATATTCGATCGGCTCCTGGATGCTGATACGCATGCGGCTTGATCCTCCTACACTTCCCATATCCATCACATTGCTTCGCGATGTTGTATTGCGTTTCGGTTCCTCATACGAAGAGCTGTACTCTGTATTCGCGTATGAAGATGCCGTATTCGTGGTGGTTTCCGTTTCGCGAACAGGTTCATAGGACGGTGTATCCGAATAATCATACTCTTCCGCATAATCATCGTCATCATATTGATCTTCAATGCCGATCATATTTTTCATTTTGTCCAGTAAGCCCATAAAAGCCTCCTTATTTTCATCGTTTCATCTACTGGAGCGTGCGAGCATTCTTTGTGAACGGTGCCTTTCCGATCCCACCTGCTCCCCTAAAGAAATCTGCCCATTGATTTCATATGCCTTATTATAACCGACTGCCTTTTGCTTTTCGAACAAAGTTCAAAGAAACGGATCAATTATCGAAGCATTTGCCCATCCTTCCCCTCCGAAGCATCAAACAAAAGGTCATCAAAGGCATGAAGGGAAGGCGCCTCTCCCGTCGATGACTCGGCGGCGGTAATATAAATATGATCCGTTGTCTCAGAATCCGACAGAATCTGTACCGGAACTTTATGCATCACTTGTTCTGCATCAATCACGTAACAAAAGGTCTCTTGTCCCTCTTCCTTTACCGCACTCAGAGGAACCGCATAGCAGGCACGCCGGTCTGATTCAATGTTTACCGCAGCAAAACGGATCGAGGCGATTTGTTGAAAGCCCTCTTGTAACGAAAAAATCAGCAGCTGATCCCCATGAGCATTTTTTCGCGTGAGATCCAGCGTTCCATGAAGAGGAATCTGGCCATCAATAGTTAAAGCGTATCTCTTCCCGGTCTGGAAAACCGCCGGATGGGTCGTATGTGGGACATCCACAGCGAGATAAAATTCCCGGTTATCAAAAAAGGTCAGCCCCTTGGAGGATCGTTCCGTCGAAACTTTGGGGGCGACATCACCAGGCGCCATGACATTCAGGCTTTCAGGAGTGAAAATTTCAGCATAAGGATCCGTCCCAATCTGAAGCATTCCTGAAAAAGGCATGAGCAGCTTTCCAGAGGATCCCAGCTTTTTTTCATAGGCCGCGATTGCGGGATCGTTCTCCTGGTCTGCCAGCGAAGCAAGCTCCTCCTGGGTCTGACGATCGAAAGAGGCGATCGGCGTATCAATACGGTATCGTATGGATAAATCCAAATCCAGGGAAGAAAAATCCATATCGGATAAGGCGCGCGGGGAAAATTCCTGAAAGATGAACACGCCATTCCCCTCTTGGGATAAGATGATCTCCTTCGATTGCTCCAGACGGATCGTGCGGGGGCGGAGACGTTGATAGAGCAGAAAAAAGATGAGGCAAAAAGCTGCTACGATGCCGATTCCGATCATCCAGAACCATCTTCGCGGGCGATGGGCTTTTGCGTGGGAAGCCAAATGAGAAGAAGCCGAGGAGCGACGAGGACTATTCATGGGCTCTCACCCCGATTTGATTCTCTGTGCCGTTCATCAGCCGCTTGAGGTTGGAACGATGTCTAAAGAGTGCCACCAGCACAGCAGAAACAAAGGCGCATTTGATCACCAGGTCCAATGGGAAAAAGATGGCATAGGCAGCTCCCATAATCGAAAGTGAAATCATGCTGCCCGCAGAGACATATTTGGTCTTCCATACCACGAGAGCGAATAGAACGAGTCCCACGACAGCACTGAGCGGATAGAGCGCAAAACCGATGCCGCAGATCGTCGCGACTCCTTTTCCTCCAGAAAATCCGAGAAAGGGAGAATAACAATGCCCCAAGACAACAAAAAAGACGGCATAGGCAACAATGAGCGGATCATTTCCCTGCAAGAGCAAGCCAATTTTAACCGTAAGAAATCCCTTTAGAAGATCGCCCAGAAACGTCAGTGCGCCAATCTTTCGCCCAAGAGTGCGAAAGGCATTCGTCGTACCAATGTTTCCGCTTCCGGATGATCGTATATCCGTGTGAGCCATGAGTTTGCCCAGAAGAAATCCCGTGGGGATGCCTCCGATGATCAGGCTCATGGCGATAATCAACAACTCTTTCACGATGGATCCTTTTCTTTACGTTCACGCACCCCAAGATCCAGAGGAACTCCCGTAAAGTCAAAATTTTTGCGCAACTGATTTTCCAAATAGCGCATATAAGAAAAGTGCATCAGTTCCGCATCATTGACATAAAACAAGAATTTGGGCGGACGTGTGGCCACCTGTGCCGCATAATAGATTTTCAGGCGTTTTCCTTTATCCGTCGGCGGAGGATTCATCACGACCGCGTCTCGGACGATTTCATTCAGCAGCCCGGTTGAAACGCGAAAACTATAATTGTTATCCACCATTTCGATCAGATGGAATAATTTATCGAGTCGCTGTCCTGTCTTTACCGAAATGGTGAGAAGCGGCGCATAGTGATTAAAGGATAAAATGGTTCGTATTTCATCCTCCATCCGTTTAAGGGTATTCGTTTCTTTTTCGATCTGATCCCATTTGTTGACGACAATGATGGATGCTTTTTTGTTGTCATGTGCATATCCGGCAATTTTGGCATCTTGCTCCGTCGGGCCTTCTGCCGCATCGATGAGGAACAAACATAGATCCGCTCGATCAACGGAAGACAATGTACGGAGCACCGAATATTTTTCAATCCGCGTATCGACGGATCGCTGCCTTCTCAGCCCGGCAGTATCAATCAAAATATAGCGCTTTCCATCCTTCTCATAGTAACTGTCAATCGCATCGCGCGTCGTGCCGGGAATGTCTGTGACGATCATGCGGTCTTCTCCCAGGATCCGATTGACAAGCGAACTCTTCCCCACATTCGGTTTTCCGATCAGACAGATTTTGAGCGCCTCTTCCTCTTCTTCGGTTTCTGCGTCCTCAGGAAGATGCTCAAAAATCAGATCCAAAAGATCTCCCAAACCATATTGCTGCTCAGCAGAGATGACCTGAAGTGTTTCGAAACCAAACTCATAAAACTCATAAATATCTGGCGGAGTCGTATGCGAATCGATCTTGTTCACCACCACAATGCAGGGCTTCCCGGATCGACGGATTTTTTGCGCGACCATCCGATCCATCGCCGTAATCCCTTCGCGCCCGTCCACCAAAAACAAAACGAGCTGGCAGTCTTCCAGCGCCAGATCCACCTGATAAGCAATCTGATTGGCCATGATGTCATCAGAATCCACTTCCAGCCCCCCGGTATCCATGAGCAAGAAATAGCGGTTTTGCCATTCGACTTCACGATAGAGTCGGTCGCGTGTCACGCCAGGCGTATCTTCGGTGATCGAAACGCGTTCTCCGACCAGTTTATTAAAAAGAGTTGATTTTCCAACGTTGGGACGACCAACAATCGATACGATAGGTCTCATCCGGCCTGTACTCCTTGTGATCTCGAATCTCCGCAGGGAAGGAACAATTCATTGATGGAAGCGCGACGCACGAGATGCATCACCCGTTCTCCCGACTTTTTGCGGTCGATCAGACGGATGACCAGCCAGTACAAGCCGATGCCCAGCATTCCTCCGATCAAACCGAAGACATCATTTTCGTTTCCCGCCCATCTCGTCCCGAAGAGACCGGCGAGAAGACCCACAATAAAGAAAAGAAGCGGCATCAGGTACAGCAGACCGACATTGCGAAAAAACAGTTTGTCCTCCATCTCGACAACCACCGCCTCACCTGCCTGCACATGCAGTGTATTTAACACACGGTATTCCTGTGGTTTGGCTTTGCATCCGCTGCATGCGTGACAAGAGCCGCATGCTTCGGCTCTCATCACCATAATCGTGCATTGATCTCCCTGAACGGATTTCACCATTGCCTTACTTTGCATCTTGCCTCCCATCTTCATCTGGCAATGAAACAGCGCGTGAAGGTCGCTCTAATGTTCCTGACGCGCCTGAATGTGCAATTCCTCATACTGTTGTTCCGTGATGGTCGTCGGCGCATCCATCATCAGATCCTGTGCGGTCTGCGTTTTAGGGAAGGCAATGACATCACGAATATTGGTTCTCTGCGTCATCATCATGACAAACCGATCTAGACCATAGGCGATTCCGCCATGCGGCGGCGTTCCGTACTGCAGCGCTTCAATAAAAAATCCGAAACGGTTCTGAATTTCCTCATCGGTCAGCTTCAGCAGATCAAAGATTTTGCGCTGAAGATCCGAATTATTGATACGAATCGACCCGCCGCCTCGCTCATCGCCGTTAATAACGATATCATATGCCTGTGCACGGACGCGCTCCGGGGCAGTATCCAAAAGCGGAAGATCCTCTTCACGCGGTTTGGTAAAGGGGTGATGCATGGCAACAAATCGGCCTTCCTCTTCATCGTATTCGAACATCGGAAAATCGACAATCCAGCAAACCGCATAATCCTTGGGATCAAAGTGCAGATGTTCATTGGCGATAGAAACGCGCAGAGACCCAAGACGCTCCAGCGTTTTCTGGCGAGCGCCACACAGAATCAGGATCAGATCGCCCGATTTTGGATGAAGCTCCTGCTCAATCTGCGCTTCCACGGCTTCATTCCAGAATTTTTTGAAGCTCGACTGGTATCCCTCATCGGTCTTTTTCGCCCAGAGCAGACCACTCGCGCCAATCCCTTTCGCAAACGTATTGAGTCCATCCAATTTCTTCCGCGTATACGCATCCGCCAGACCATCAAAATTGATCGCTCCGATGAATCCATTTTCAGCGGCAGCTGAAGAAAAGACCGGAAAATCCGTTTTGTCGGTTAACTCGGTCAGGTCATGAATTTCAAATCCATACCGCAAATCCGGTTTATCCGATCCGAAACGATTCATGGCATCCTGATAGGAGAGACGCGGAAATGGCCGAGGAAGCGAAATGCCCAAAATACGTTCAAAAACCGAAGACATGAGGCGCTCATTCACCTCAAGGACATCTTCCATAGTGACGAACGACATCTCAATATCCACCTGGGTGAAATCCGGCTGGCGATTGGCACGTAAATCTTCGTCTCTGAAACAGCGGGCAATTTGGTAATAGCGATCGGTGCCGCCAATCATAAGAAGCTGCTTGTATAGCTGAGGGCTCTGCGGAAGAGCATAAAATCTCCCTTCCTGAACGCGGGAAGGAACAAGGTAATCCCGAGCGCCTTCCGGCGTTGGCTTTCCCAGATAGGGAGTTTCCACATCGATAAACCCTTCGTCATGCAGAAAATCCCGAAACGCACGCGTAATCTCCGCACGCATGGTCAGCATCTCCTGCATTTTGGGTTTACGCAGATCCAGATAGCGATACTTCAACCGCATCTCTTCTTTCACATCATCATCATCTTTGATATAAATCGGCGGCGTTTTTGCCACATCCAGAATGCGAAGCTCCCGGCAAACGACTTCAATCTCCCCGGTCTCCAGATCCAAGTTTTTAGAGCTCCGCTCCACAACGGTTCCCACAGCCGCCAGCACATATTCCTGGCGCACGGAAGCCGCTTTTTGATAAAGAGCCGCGTTGATTTCCTTATTAAAGGCCAGCTGTGTCGTTCCTGTACGGTCTCGAAGATCAATGAAGGCCAGTGCTCCCAAATCCCGAACCTTCTGAGCCCAGCCCATTAAAGTCACTTCTTTGCCCACATCCGATGCACGCAACGTGCCGCAATAATCCGATCGTTTGAGTCCCTGGATCGATTCCATGATTTCTCCTTTAATTTCTAATGTGCCCTATCGCGCTTCCCTCTATCATTTATGATCGCTGCAATTCCAGCAAGAATGGATTGCGGCGTTTTTCAAGTGCCAGCCATGTTTCCTCGCCATGTCCAGAATAGATCAATACATCATGATCTAAGGCGATCAGACGTTTTAATGATTGCTCCATCTGATTCCAGTTTCCTGTAAAAAGGTCCGTTCGTCCAATCGAACCCGGAAACAACGTATCGCCGGTAAACAGGACATTCTCTTTTTCAAACACGGCGCTTCCGATGGAATGTCCCGGGGTCTCCATTACCCGAAACTGCAAATCGGTGATTCTGTCGCCTTCGCTGAACGTGCAGTCCGGCTCAAAGTCGGCTGGATGCAAGTGAAGTTGCTCGCCATAGTCCGATAAAGCCCGTTCGAGAACGGGATGCTCCTTGGAGGAGAGCCACACGGGAATGCCATATTTTTTTCTTAAAAAAGGAATCCCCGAAATATGGTCGATATGACCATGGGTTAACAAAATGGAGATGGGCTCAACCCCTTCCTTTTCAGCCATTTCAGCCAATATCTCGGTATGAAGCCCCGGATCAATAAAAACTCCCTTGTTGGTCTCTTCCTCATAAGCCAAATAAGAATTTTCATCGAAGAGGGCAGAAATCACTCTGCGAACAATCATCATTTTCCCTTTCTGTTCCGGAAGGGTGCGAAGCCATTTATCCTTTCACGCGGTACACATTCAAGGTGCTCTCCAAGTTCCGGATGCGGTTCATCAATTCCTGAAGACGCTCCGCGTCATCAATCTCAACCGATAATTGAACGGTGATCGTTTGATCTTGATCCGGATGAGCCTCAATTCCTGACATCACAATATTCTGCTTGGTCAGAAGCTCCACCAGCGAAGCCACATAGCCATTCCTGTTGGTGGCTCGAATGTGTATGGTTCCAAAAAATTTGGAGTCTTGGGTATTGTCCCATTCCACTTGAATCAAGCGCTCCGGAGCCTTCGTGTGTAGGATATTGACACAATCCGCCCGATGAACGGAAATACCACGTCCCATCGTGATATATCCGACAATGGCATCCCCGGGAACCGGAGAACAGCATTGCGCAAACTTTACCTGTAAATTCGTCATTCCTTCACCGCGAATGCGGATCGTATCGTCTTTTGCTTGCGGCCCATTCTGCGATTTGGACGTTTTTGCTTCTGTGGCAACGGCATCCGGCGATAAGTGCGTTTCCGCCTCTTTTGCTTTTTTCTCCTGATAAAGATCTTTGAGTTTGGAGGTCACACTGTTAATCGTCTGCGATCCAAATCCCACAGCAGCAAAGAGATCATCGGGTGAGGAAAAGCTCATTCGAGCAATCACCGCGGCAAGAGCCTCATCCGTGAGTAATTCGTTGGGATGAAACCCATCCTTCTTCAGATCCTGGACGACCATATCACGGCCGATCTCAATATTTTCTTCGCGATTGGCATGCTTAAAATATTGGCGGATCTTCTGTTTCGTCGACGGGTTGGCGACAAAAGAAAGCCAGTCTCTCGACGGTCCTGTTGAGTTCTTGGAGGTAATGATCTCGACGATGTTCCCATTTTCAAGCACATGACTCAAAGGGACAAGGCGCCCGTCCACCTTGGCGCCAACGCAGTGATTGCCGATATCCGAATGAATTTTATACGCAAAGTCCACCGGCGTCGATCCGCGGGAAAGCTCCACGACATCGCCTCGGGGAGAAAACACGTACACTTCATCGGAGAAGTAGTCGCCCTTCAGGGTTTCCATGAATTCCTTGGAATCGGTCGTGGTTTTCTGCCACTCCATCAGCTGACGAACCCAAGTCAGCTTCTCATCAAAATCGGTTCGTTTTTTACGTCCTTCTTTATATTGCCAATGAGCGGCAATTCCGTATTCCGCCGTTTGATGCATCTCAAAGGTACGGATCTGTACCTCGAAGGTTTCTCCGCCCGGACCAATCAGGGTCGTATGAAGCGACTGATACATGTTTTGCTTCGGCATCGCGATATAATCTTTGAATCGCTTTGGAATGGGCTTCCAGAGCGTATGAACGACACCCAGCACCGAATAGCAATCTTTCACCGTATCAACAATCACTCGAATCGCCGAAACATCAAAGATCTGATCAAACGATTTGTTTTGCTGATACATTTTTTTATAGATGGAATACAGCGACTTCGGCCTTCCGGAAATATCAAAATGAATCTTCAGCGACTCCAGCTCATGGGTCAGCTGATCCATAATGTTTTGGATATAGGATCGGCGTTCATCGATGCGCTTGTGCACCAGCTGTGAAATTTCATAGTAGGCTTCCGGATCCAGATACTTCAGACAGAGATCTTCCAATTCGCTCTTGATTTTTGAAATCCCAAGGCGATGAGCGATCGGCACATAAATTTCAATCGTTTCTGTGGCCTTTTCCACCTGTTTATCGCGATCTTTATAGTTTAATGTGCGCAAGTTGTGAAGACGGTCGGCCAACTTTACGATAATGACGCGGATATCATTGGCCATCGCCATCACCATCTTGCGGTAATTATCTACTTGATTATCCACTTTGGACTTGGATTGAAGCTGTTTCAGTTTTGTCACTCCATCCACCAGCGTCGTAATTTCCTGCCCAAACTCCTGGATCATGTCTTCTTCCGTCATTCCGGTATCCTCCAGAACATCGTGAAGAAGACCAGCGCAGATGGTCGCATCGTCCATTTGCAATTCTGCCAGAATCATGGCGACATGGAGCGGATGAATGATATACGGTTCTCCGGAATTGCGCTTCTGATCTTTATGCGCGACCGAGGCGCACTCATAAGCGCGGCGAACCAGCGCTTCATCCATATTCGGATGGTAAGCTTTGATGGCATCAATCACCGTGTCGATGGTGGGTATGCTCTTTTCTTTTGTCATTCTCCCCTCCTTTCTGGTTGATCTTATTATTATACCCGACTCAGCCGGATATCTGTGATTTTCAATTGCAAGGTCATGCGTCCCTGATACACATTCCACTCTGGAACGTACAATATATCCACGTAGACGGTGGGCTGCTCCCCCATGAGAAGCGGACGGACCGCTTTCTCATCCGGGTCCTGTTCCATCAATGATTCCACCAGCCGATCTCCGCGGAAAGCGACCGCCTTTCTTCGAACTCCGCCGTGCATCAAGATCGCCTGCAAGACGTTGCGGTTTGCGCCCACTAAACGCAGCATTAAAAGTTGGCAATGCTTTGCGGCAAAGAGAGGCTGCGGATTTCCCTTTCCGAATGGTTCGAAAAGTGCCAGCTGATCCATGGATTCCTTCGTGATGCGTTCAAAAGCGACTTGCCCGTCGGCTTCCAGGAGGGGCTCAAAATCCGAGGCGCTCAAGGAAGACTCCTGATTCCACAACGTGCGGAGTGAATCAAAATCCTTCTTGCGGATCGTCATCCCGCACGCCATGGCATGACCCCCAAACGCCACATATTGATCGCGATGGCGGTTGAGCGACTCAAACATCGGATAGGCTTCAATGCTCCTTCCCGACCCCTTGAGCAGCGCTTCTCCTTCCGAGTGCGCGTCCGTAAAGATCAGCGTCGGACGGTGAAATTCCTCCTTGACCCGACCGGCAATGAGGCCGCATAGGCTTTCATGGACATCCGGAAGATATTCAACGATCAGGGATCCGAGCGGCTTTTGGCGAATCTGTTCCAGCGCCTGTTCAACGCCATCCATCGTCATTTTTTTTCGCTCATTATTGAGGCGAACCAACTCCTGCGCGTAAAGAGTGACATTCTCTGAGGAGGAATCGATGAACAACTCGACTCCAAGACGTGCCGTCATCAGCCGTCCCGATGAGTTGATGCAGGGTCCAATCAAAAAGCCGCAGGTGTAGCTGTCGATCGTTTGATTCCAATGCAGCTCTTGGAGAAGCGCCTGCAGCCCTGGATTTTTTGACTCATTGAGTGCCTTTAGACCCAAAGAGACAATCGCACGATTTTCCCCTTCCAGATCCATCATGTCGCAGATGGTCGCCAGTGCGGCAAAGCCCAGCAATTCATCCATCTCCGGAATCGGCTGATTCAGCCGGAGGGAAAGTGCCTGAATCAACTTAAAAGCGACGGCAGCGCCGCATAATTTTTCAAACGGATAGGTTTCTCCTTGCACGTGTGGATTGATGAGCGCATCGCAGGGCGGTCGATGAAAAACACCTTCTTCATAGACCGGCTCATGATGGTCGGTAACGATCACGGGAATCTGGAGCATTTCCGCTTCTTCCAACGCTTCAAAAGCGGCGATGCCATTATCCACCGTAATCAGAAGACCCACTTCATCCTGAAGAGCCTCCTGAACATGCGACGGCTGAATCCCATATCCATCATCAACGCGGCTCGGAATCGCATAGCTGACGGCAGTCTGAGGATCCGTCCCAATGATGCGCGCCGCAGCCCGGATCCCCTTCATCAAAATCGCTGTGGATGCCACGCCGTCTTGGTCATAATCGCCGACAATACGGATCGGCGTTTCCGACTCCAGACAAAGCAAAAGAGTTTCCACCGCATTCTCCATTTCCTGAAATAAAAAAGGAGAATAAAGTTGTTCTTCAGACGGCTCAAGAAAGGACGCGGCTTGCTCTGGAGAAATGCCCCGGTTCGCCAGAAGAAGACAGGTCAGCGGGGACAGCGAGGTCGACTGACGCAGCTGATCATATTTCACCCGGTTATTTTTTAGAAACCATTTCATCTCTTTTCCTTTCGTATTGAGCACTCGACAACCATAGGACACCGCAGCGGAAGCCCGCGTCAACTCCAAAGACGAAAAAAGGCGGACATGGGTCCGCCTCCGTACCGGTTATTCCTCTGATTCTTCCGAACGGAACAAATTCTGATCCGCATCCGCCTCTGCCTCCGATTCAGCGTCGATGACGGTTTCGTCAGAAGCAGCGGAGTCGCTGCTTGCAGCTGCTTCTTGTTCCTCATATCCTTGGACAGGCTTTACGACATAGGAAAGAGCGTTTTTCAGAAACTCGACTCGCATATGATCGCTTCCTGTCTCAATCTCAAAGGCATCATCCCGAAGCGCCGTGATCCGTCCTCGGATCCCTCCAATCGTGACCACCATATCGCCGATCTTCAGCTCATCCCGCTGCTTCTGCATCTGCTCCGCGCGCTTCTTTTGCGGCCGAATCGTGAAAAAATAAAGGAATCCAAACATGACAATCAGTAAAATAAACGGGGAAAATTGTGGCATCAGGACCTCCTGTCCTCATCGTTGCGCAGGATCCGGATCCGTTTTCCGGGCGCTGGTTCGTCATTAACGCATCTATTCTATCACAAGTCCCGTCCTGCACGCTTAGTTCTTCTCTGAGGCGATCCCAAAATAGCGCTCCAGAAATGTTTCTTTGTACTCTAAAAATTCATCGCGCAAAATGGCTTCGCGCATTTCTTGCATCATGTGAATGAGAAAATACAGGTTGTGCAAGGTCAGAAGACGAGCCCCAAGAATTTCACTCACGGAAATGAGATGGCGCAAGTAGGCGCGCGTGTAATGGGTGCACGTAGGACAGTCACACTCCGGATCCAGCGCTGTGAAATCTTCACGAAATCGGGCATTGCGAAGGTTCATTTTCCCATGGTGCGTCAGCGCCTGACCGTTCCGCGCCACGCGTGTCGGTAAAACGCAATCGCACATATCAATTCCCGCTTCCACCGATTCAAACAGATAATCCGGGGTTCCGATCCCCATGTTATAACGCGGCTTATTTTCAGGCAGCAGAGGTGTCGTCAGGCGCAAAATGCGGAGAAACTCTTCATGGGGCTCCCCCACGCTGATCCCTCCAATGGCATATCCATCCAGATCCCGCGCGGTTGTCTCTTCCAGAGAGCGCTTCCTCAAATCCTCATAGAACCCGCCTTGCACGATGCCAAAAAGCGACTGATCCTCACGTGTTTGCGCCGACATGCTGCGATCCAGCCAGCGAATGGTTCGCTCCATGGATTGCGCCGTATACTCATAGTCTGCTCCATAGGGAACGCATTCATCAAAAGCCATCATGATATCCGAGCCCAGAGCGGTCTGCACGCCGATTGACTCCTCCGGTCCCAAGAATTTGTCCGACCCGTCAACATGACTCTTGAAGGTCACGCCTCGTTCATCAATATTTTTCCGGTCAGCGAAGCTGAACACCTGAAATCCCCCTGAATCTGTAAGAATCGGGCGATCCCAGGACATAAAGCGGTGAAGTCCGCCGGCTTTTCGGATGGTTTCAGCTCCGGGACGCAGAAAGAGATGATAGGTGTTTCCCAGAATAATCTGTGCGCCGATCTCTTTCAATTCCGGAGAAGACATTGCTTTGACCGTCGCCTGTGTTCCGACGGGCATAAAGACCGGCGTCAGAATATCGCCATGAGGCGTATGCAAAATCCCCGCCCGTGCCCCGGTATGCCGATCACGGTGAATCAATTCATAAGTAACAGCTGGCATTCCCCCTCCACTTTCATCACTCAGTATTTCTCTTCCGGCTCCGTCGCCTGAACCGTTGGATGGAGGCGTCGCCGCTGAACGTGCGCTCCAGAAAAGATCGGATCATCCTCCGATGGGCCATCATGCTCGGTTTCTTCTTCAAAGCGATCCAAGCGTACCGCCACGCCGCGCTCTGGATTGGATGGTTTCGTATCATTTCTCGATAAAATCAACATCGCATCTCCAAAACTGAAAAAGCGATAGCGCAGCTCATTGGCCAGCTCATACACATGCAGAATGCGTTCCCGTCCGACCAGAGCAGAGATCATCATAATCAACGTCGACTCCGGAAGATGGAAGTTGGTGATGATGCCATCGATGACCTGATACTGATATCCGGGATAAATAAAAATGTTCGTCCATCCGCTGTCAGCTTGGATTTGGCCACATTTGGCCGCAACGCTTTCCAAGGTGCGCGTCGAGGTGGTTCCCACAGAAATCACGCGATGCCCGGAGGATTTCGTTGCGCGAATCAACTCCGCGGTTTCTTCCGGCATGACGTAATACTCCGCATGCATATCGTGTTCTTCAATGGACTCTTCCATAACGGGACGAAAGGTGCCTAATCCCACATGCAAGGTCACAAAGCCAATTTGAATGCCTTTCTGCCTCGCCTTTTCCATCAGCTCTTTGGTGAAATGCAGACCAGCAGTCGGCGCGGCAGCCGAACCATCCACACGGGCATAGACCGTTTGGTAATCATTTTTATCTTTTAATTTTTCTGTAATATAGGGCGGAGTCGGCATGCTTCCATTGCGATCAAGCACTTCTTCAAACACTCCGTCATACTGAAAGGTGATGAGGCGCTGTCCTTCCTCCAAAATTTCATCTACATGGCCGCAAAACGTCTCATCAAATTGAATCGTCGTTCCCACTTTCATTTTTCGGCCTGGCTTGACGAGACATTCCCACTGGTCGCCTTCCACTCTCCGGAGCAACAGCACTTCAATTTCTTCTTCTTTGCCCGGACGATGACCATGAAGGCGTGCCGGAATGACCTTGGAATCGTTCATGATTAAACAATCTCCAGAGTCCAAATAGTCCAGCACCCCATCAAAATGGTCATGGGTGATCGCTCCCGTGTCTCGATCCAATACCAGCAAACGGCAATCTTCCCGCCGCGCAGTTGGATGCTGTGCAATCAGAGCATGGTCAAGCTCATAATAAAAATCGGACGTTTTCATGTCTTTTCCTCTATTCCCTATACGCATGCGGCGGCCTGCGCCCCATATATTCATATGCTTTTGAAGTGAGGATCCGCCCTCTAGGCGTGCGCGCCAAAAAGCCGATCTGCAGCAAGAAGGGCTCGATGACGTCCTCAATGGTGCCGCTTTCTTCTCCAAGCGACGCCGCTACGGTATCCAATCCGACGGGCCCCCCATGAAAATGATCGGCGATGATCTGTAGGAATCGCCGATCATCCCGGTCAAGCCCCAGCGCGTCGACTTCCAGCATGGTCAGCGCTCTTTCCGTCATCTCCGGCGTAATTGATCCCGACCCTGAAACCTGTGCAACATCACGAACACGCTTGAGAAGCCGGTTGGCCACACGAGGCGTTCCTCGAGAACGGCGTCCAATTTCCAACGCGGACTCCGCATCAATGGCGATTCCTAAAATCGCCGCAGAACGGCTGACGACCTGCGCCAATTCTTCAGGCTGATATAACTCGAAGGTGATCAATACTCCAAAACGATCCCTTAATGGTGAGGAAAGCATACCACTCCTCGTTGTCGCGCCAATGAGGGTAAAAGGCTCCAGGTCGAGGCGAAGGCTTTGTGCGGTCGTTCCCTTTCCGACCATGATGTCCAAGGAGAAATCTTCCATGGAAGAGTATAGAATCTCCTCGATGCTTCGGTTCAACCGGTGAATTTCATCAATGAAGAGAATGTCTCCCCGTTTTAAATTCGTCAGAATGCTGGCTAAGTCGCCCTGCCGTTCGATCGCTGGTCCGGAAGTGATCTTCAGATGAGATCCCATTTCATTGGAAATAATGGTCGCCAAGGTCGTCTTTCCCAGACCCGGCGGACCCGATAAGAGCACATGATCCAATGCCTCTCCGCGCGCTCGCGCGGCATCCATAAATATTTTCAATTTCTTTTTTGTCGCTTCCTGACCGATATAATCCGCCAGCCAACGAGGTCTCAGGCTTTTATCGTTGCGCTCCGTCTCACTCAGAGCGCTCGTGGTCACAATACGTTCTGATTCCATGTTTCCTCCCGCTCTTCACATGATTAGCTCAGCTTCTGGAGTCCCATCCGCACCAATTGTTCCACGGAGAAATCTCCATCCATTTCCGCCATCGCCCGGTGCACATCATTGTGAGAATACCCCAGGTGCATCAAGGCTTCCATTGCCAGCTCGCGAGCATTGGATTCGGAAGCCGAAGGCGTCATGGCCGGCAAGACGGAGGACTGCGTTGCAGGCAGCTTTTGTATGGCATCAACCAGCTCCAGCAAAATCCGGCTGGCCGTTTTTTTTCCGATGCCCGGAGCCTTCGTCAGCGCCTGAATATCGTTGGATCGAACGGCTTGAATGATCCCAGGCACGCCCAGCGCTGAAAGAATGGCCAAAGCCGACTTGGGACCGACGGCTGAAATTTTGGTGAGTAGATCAAAAAATGTCCGTTCTTCCTGTGTGTAAAAACCATAGAGCAACAGCGCGTCCTCGCGCACGATCAGACGAGTGTATAGCCGGATCTCTTCATTCAGCGATAATTGCGATAGAGTCGCCGTCGAGGTGCGAAGAAGGTATCCAATTCCTCCGACCTCAAGGACAACATGATCCGATTGCAAATCGACGACGGTGCCAATTAAATAGGCGTACATTCTCACCTCATTCGTTGTTCCTGTTTGAATCTCTGCCCGAAAGCATGAGTCATCGCGCATGCCAGCGCGTCCGCCGCATCATCGGGCTTGGGGAGACGATCCAGCCTCAGAAGCAGTTGCACAGCATGCTGCATCTGGACTTTAGTCGCTTTTCCATAAGATGTGATCGCTTGCTTGATTTGGGAGGGCGTATATTCAAACAAAGGAATCCCCTCTGCCTCCACGGTTAAAACTTCCACTCCACGCGCCTGCGCGACCAAGATCCCATTGGTTTTATTCTGATAGAAAAACAGCTCCTCAAAGGCCACCTCATCGGGAGTGTAGACTTCAAGAAGCCGTTTCAATTCCGTTTGAATATGCATCAATCGTCCGGGAATTCTTTCATCCGGTGTGGTTTCAACGCACCCATATGAAACGACACGAAGCGTATTGCCATCGAAATCGATGATGCCGTACCCCATGCGTGCGATCCCGGGATCAATTCCAAGAATTCGCATTATTGATATCTCTCCAGTACTGCATCGTTCAATCCATTCCAAAATGCATACTTATAAACTTTCGCCACATTATTGCACAATGAGCGATTCATCTTGGCATAGATCAGATTCAACTCTTTTAGATTCAAATCGCCCTCTTCCACTCTCAGATGGGAAGGATCGTTGAAATCCACAACAATCTGCGCTGCCAGGGACGTATTCAACTGTAAGACTTTTCGGCGCAGCACCTTTTTGCTATACAAATTGGTCAAGCGCCGTATCTCCTTAAATCCATGGGTTTGCGCACGCAAATGATGAAAAGCATCCGATTGCAAGCCCATCACGCGGCCGCTCTTCACTCCATGATACAGTTCCGGCAAATCCTGAAGCTGTTCCGGAGTAAATTCATCCAGCGCCAGACGTTCCAAACGATCAATATAATAGGCGGATTGTGTTCCCGCCGCATATCCCTTCAGAACGACAGCAAATTCAAATCGATTGACGTCATCGCTGATGCGGCGCCTCAATTCTTGAATGATGTATCCCTTATCTTTCCGATAAGAAAGCATCCGTTTCAGAGTCGCCGTCATCTGTTTCATCAGCTGATATCGCGGCTGAAGATTCGAGCGCTTATGCTGATGATCAATCATCGACAGAAGAATATGGATGGAATCCAGATCATTTTGGTACAAAAAGCGATTCTCTAGTTCTTCTTCGACCAGAAGCAGTTGGTCTTCCATCTTTATTCCTCCTTTCATCAGCGTTGTTTCAGTATACACCAATTTTTTCAATTCGTCAGGATCTATCTTGCAGAAGTCCGTTTCCGATGAACATGAAACAATCGCCGCCGCATGACCATCGGAAGAATGAGAAAGCCGCTTGAAATCAGTTGATTTCAAGCGGCCAAAGAAGCGTGCCATTGAGGATTTGAACCCCAGACCTTCTGGTCCGTAGCCAGACGCTCTATCCAGCTGAGCTAATGGCACACACCGATAAGAGCGGGTGAAGGGAATCGAACCCTCGTAGCCAGCTTGGAAGGCTGGAGCTCTACCACTGAGCTACACCCGCAAAAAAAGCGGCAGACGAGATTCGAACTCGCGACCCTCGCCTTGGCAAGGCGATGCTCTACCCCTGAGCCACTGCCGCATACAGGATATTGTTTTTTACTGTAACCGTATGCTTACAATTCAGTCCTCGAAATGTCTTGTGTATTCTAAGCCATTTCGAGAACTTTTGCAAGCATTTCCCACCGAAGCGGGCATGTTTGGTGATGATGGGCGAGAGCGGATTTGAACCACTGAAAGCAAAGCTAACGGATTTACAGTCCGTCCCCTTTAGCCACTTGGGTACTCGCCCTTATGAAATTACGACCCGGATGGGCTTCGAACCCACGACCTCCAGCGTGACAGGCTGGCATTCTAACCATCTGAACTACCGGGCCGCGCACCAAACATGAAATGACCCTACCCGGATTCGAACCGGGGATACCGCCGTGAGAGGGCGATGTCTTAACCGCTTGACCATAGGGCCGCGACATAGCGGAGAAGGGACTTGAACCCATGACACCTCGGGTATGAACCGAGTGCTCTAGCCAGCTGAGCTACTCCGCCAAGATGCCGAAGTGTCGACCCGGAATGCCGAGGACCGGGATCGAACCGGTACGATCGGATGATCGAGAGATTTTAAGTCTCTTGCGTCTGCCAATTCCGCCACCCCGGCAAAGACGCCTTGTGTAGGACTCGAACCTACGACAACGCGGTTAACAGCCGCGCGCTCTACCAGCTGAGCTAACAAGGCATGACGATCAAAAACGATCGTATTTTTCTGCATCCACCTCATCTCCAATGGCTGCGACTTAGATAGTATAGCACATTTTAATCCGATTGCAACTCCATTCGCCTATTTTTTACTCCGAGGCGAAAGAGTCTTTCATAAAATAGCTGATTCCCATCACTCCTGAGCCAGTATGCGTCCCAACGACCGGACCAATCTCATGGATGGATAAAGCATGATCGGGCAAAAGAGCCTGCACTTTTCTATAGAATTGCTGCGCTCGATCGGAATCGGATGCATACATCAACGAAATGGGAAGATTGACGTCAATTTTTTCAGCCTCCAAATCCCGGCGCAATTCCGAAAGAACCCGTTCTTCTGCGGCCTGAGTTCCTCTGGCCTTTCCAAGGAGCGAAAATGAACCGCCGGCAATCAGTAAAACGGGCTTGATGTTCAGCATATGACCGAGAAGAACCATTCCCCGTGCAAAGCGGCCGCCCTGTCTGAGCTGATCAATCTGCTCCAACGCTCCATATAGCTTGACATGATCCCGCAGCGCGAGAATGCCATCCGCAATCTCCCGAAGGCTTTTCCCCTCATCGCGCCAATGCACAGCCTGTTGAACCAGCATGCGCTGTCCGATGGCTACTTGATGGGTATCGACCAGCAAAAACTGTTCCGATTCCCCCATCTCTGAAATCAATTGTTGAAAGTTGCCGACGCTGGTGAAAGAGGCAAACATCGAGAGGTACAGAACCTCTTCCCCATGCTCCATGGCCTTACGACAAATCGTCAGCAAATCGCCCAATGAAGGTGCGCTTGTACTAGCTCCAAGAGAATCCTTGGATTGTTTGGTATAAAAACGTGCAATATCCTCCGGATTTTGGTAATCAAACGGCCCGTCAGAGAAGCTGACACGAATCGGAAGGATGTCTATATCCATAAGACGAGCTTCTTCTGCAAAAATATCTGCGGCCTGGTCTGTGATGATTCGCATCTTTTGCCCTCTTTCTTTCCATGAATCATTTAGTGAGTTCCGCTTACTGAAAGTGTCGCATGAATGGGATCACTGATGGTCACCGCTCCCCCGATCGAACAACGGATCGACTCTCCTTCTTTTTTTGCAGAGAGCTGAATGGTTCCGTGCGGTTGTTTCAGCGCAACTGGATGGGACAGCAGATTCAGATCTTCTGCATAGGCGCTGGCAACAGCAAAACTGCCGGAGCCACAGGATCCCTCCCGATAAAGAGTATCTGCTTTCGTCACATACACATAGGGAATCATCACATGCGTTTTCTCATTCAAAAACAATACCCCATAAGCATCGGAAGAATCATTCCGCATCATGGCTTCAAGCGCCTGATCCACAAATCCTCTGCTTTCCGGAACCGTGACAATGAAATGATGGATCCCCTCCATCTGAACCAGCTTTCCAGAAATCCCATCCACTGTGTACGTCAAAACATCATGCACCGGAGGTAAAAATACGGAAGCCTCTCCTCTTTGCGGATCCACATAGACGGTCATCGGCTCGCTGGCTCCACTGACGGAGACGGTCTGGGAAGTCGGGCGCTTTGCACCTCGTTTCATGGCGGAATATAATCCAAAGGATCGGGTCGCGTTTCCGCAAAATTCACCGCCCATCATATCCATGCGCGCCGGATTCCCGCCCTCATCAAAAGAGATAAAACCCACTTGCTCAATCGTTGAATCCGCTTGTTCCATTATTGCACGGCCGACAGAAACCCATTCCGAATGAGGCACGGGAGTGAGCACAAAAGCAGTAATGTTGCCCGCTGGATCAACGCGCAGAAACTCAATCTCCTGTTTCATCCCCTCTCCTTCCCATCGGTCTCATTCTTGATGTGCATCCTCTTCTTCGTCTGCTCCAGATTCCCCAAGAATGGGCTTCATCGTCGGGAACAGCAGAACATCACGAATCGAAGGCTGATTGGTGAGCAGCATGACAATCCGGTCAATGCCTAATCCCAGACCTCCTGTTGGAGGCAGACCAATCTCCAATGCGTGGAGAAAATCTTCATCCATCATTCCGGCTTCATCATCGCCTGCCGCTCGCAGGGCAACCTGCCGTTCAAATCGGCGCCGCTGATCTTCCGCGTCGTTCAATTCGCTGAATGCATTGCCAATTTCATTTCCATTGACAAACGCCTCAAAGCGCTCCGTCATCTCCGGCTGATTCGGCATGCGTTTCGCCAGAGGGCTGATCTCGACCGGATATTCGTAGAGAAAGGTGGGCTGAATCAAATTTTTCTCTGCATATTCATCAAAAAAAGCCTGAAGAATCTTTCCCCAGCCATCCGTTGGCGCCGTTTCAATATGATGCTCTTTTGCGAGCGCTTTTGCCTCCTCATCCGAGCGAATCTGCGAAAAATCCACGCCCGCATACTGGCGAACGGCTTCCGTCATCGTCATGCGCTTCCATGGCGGGCGAAATTCAATCTCCTGCCCCTGGTAATTTACCTTCGTGGATCCATTCACTTCTTCACAAACCGTAGAAACAAGCGATTCGGTCAGCTCCATCATGCCTTCATAATCG
>JAEXBN010000046.1 GCA_023394045.1 Bacillota bacterium
CAGCAAAGCGCAGCAGTCATGCACCCTGCCGAAGGGGTACAGACGCATGAAAAGCGTCTGAGAACCCCGGCGGGGGAGCGCTTCCGCCGTGAGACGCTGGGCAGGGGCTTCGTGACGATGATGGGTAGTTTGATTATCGTGGTCACGCTGGCCCTTCTTGGCTTTCTTGCGTATCGCGGCGTACAGTCCTTTACGACCTATGGTCACTCGTTGACGCAATTTTTATTTGATGCGAAATGGCAGCCCACCGACAGCTTTGACGTGCCGGGGCAGGGCTCCATCGGCGCCGCCGTTTTTATTGTTGGTTCTCTGATTACCTGTGGTCTCGCCGTGCTCATCGCTACGCCGTTCGCGATGGGCGGCGCGATCTTTATGACCGAGATTGCCCCTGTATGGGGGAAACGGCTCTTCCGCCCGGCCGTGGAAATTTTTGTCGGCATCCCCTCCATTGTTTACGGCTGGGTCGGACTGACCGTTCTGGTTCCTTGGATTCGCGATACCTTTCACGCGCCCGTCGGAGGATACTCCATTTTAGCGGCCGTGATCGTGTTGACGGTGATGATTTTTCCAACCATTACCACCTACATTGCGGATACGATTCTCGGCGTTCCGGACAGCTATCGCCAAGCCGCTTATGGGCTGGGAGCGACGCGTTTTCAGGTGATTCGCGACATCGTGATTCCGGCCTCGTCGTCCGGCATCTACACGGGGATCATTCTTGGTTTGGCGCGTGCATTCGGCGAGGCGCTCGCCGTATCCATGGTCATTGGCCGCACGCGGCTGTTTGCGAAAAGCCTTTTGCATCCGACGGCGAACCTGACCGGAATTCTGGCATCCGATATGGGAAATACGATCGATGGAAGCGAAGCCAATATGGCGCTTTGGAGCTTGGCATTTCTTTTGATGCTGATTTCGATCGGCTTTATCATTCTGGTTCATAAGGTGGCCGGGGGCAAACCCGTTGATGAAACGGAGGAGAAAAAAGTGGAAAAGCAGGATCATCCGGAGGTGGCTGCATGAACGAACAGATGCAACATCGCATTGCTCGTGCCAAACGGATGGATCGGGTGATGACCGGCGTTTTTATCGGCGTCGGAGGATTCTTTATTCTCTTGCTGTTTGCCTTTGTGGGCTACATTGTGATCAATGGCGTGAGCAGCTATTTTCCGGGCGTTTTCTCGTTTAATTCGTCAGGCATCGGAAATCAGCTGTTTAACACCATTTATATGCTGGTTCTTTCTTTGGCCATCAGCGCTTTGATCGGCATTCCTGCTGGAATCTATATGGCAGAATATGCTGGAAAAAATCGTTGGACCACCTTTTTGCGGATGTGCATCGAATCCCTTTCCTCGCTGCCATCCATCGTGATCGGTCTCTTCGGCTTTTTGGCCTTTGTCCTGACCCCTGGCGTCACCTGGAATCTTCTTTCAGGATCGCTGACGGTCTCCATTCTCTGCGTGCCATTGATTGTCACGTCGACGGAGGATGCCATCCGGAGCCTTCCGCGCGATTTGGTGGAGGGCAGCATGGCGTTGGGCTCCACGCACTGGTATGCCATCGTTCACACGCTGCTCCCCGCGGCGGCAGCCCGCATCGTTTCAGGGATGATTTTGGCAGCAGGGCGTGTTTTTGGCGAAGCGACGGCTCTGATGTATACGGCGGGAATGGCGACGCGCATCGATTGGACGAACTGGAATCTCAGCTCACCGCTGAACGCGCTCAATCCGATGCGCACCGGAGAAACCCTGGCACTGCACATCTGGGTCATGCGCTCTGAGGCGGTGGATCCGAACAGCGCGCGCATCGCGAATGTCTCGGCGCTGGTGTTGGTGCTCGTGGTTCTGTCTTTTTCTCTGGGCGCACGCGTACTGCTTCGCCACATTGATAAAAAACAGGGAAAGATCGATTAGTGATCCATAGGAGGAAGCATGAGCACAATTCAGGAAGCGGTCCAGCCTCTGAAATTTGAAGTGAAGGATTTGGACGTCTATTATGGTTCGTTTCAGGCGCTGAAAAAAATTGAGATGAATGTTCCCGAACATGAGATCACGGCGTTTATTGGTCCGTCAGGCTGCGGAAAATCAACGTTTTTGAAGACGATGAACCGCATGAATGACTTGGTGGATGGGGCGCGTGTGGAAGGAAGCCTTAAGCTGGACGGGAAGGATGTTTACCAGGACATGGACGCTTTGGAAGTCCGGCGCCGCGTCGGGATGGTCTTTCAGCAGCCGAATCCGTTCCCCAAGTCGGTCTATGATAATGTCGCCTATGGTCCGCGGATCAATGGGATCCATGATAAGAAAAAATTGGACGAAATTGTTGAGCGCAGCCTGCGCCAGGCCGCCATTTGGGATGAGTTGAAGGATCGGCTGCATAAATCAGCGCTGGGGCTTTCCGGAGGGCAGCAGCAGCGCTTGTGCATCGCGCGCACGGTGGCGGTGGAGCCTGAGGTGATTTTGATGGATGAACCAACATCTGCGCTGGATCCGATTTCCACCACCAAGATTGAGGATCTGATGTTTCAGCTGAAGAAGGACTTTACGATCGTCATCGTGACCCACAATATGCAGCAGGCGACACGTATCGCGGACAAAACCGGATTTTTCTATTTGGGAGAGCTGGTGGAGTTCGATCGAACGGAGGAAATTTTCAGCAATCCGAAAAATGAGAAGACCGAGCGCTACGTTACCGGACATTTCGGATGATGGCCATTATGGGCGCAGGAAATGAGGAGGAATCATGCGAGATAACTTCGAGAGTAAACTCGAGTCCCTGAACCGCAATATGACGGCGATGGCGGATACGGTGTGCGATCAGCTCAAGATGGCGGTGGCGGCCTTGCTGGCGAAGGATAAAGAGAAAGCGGATTTCGTGATTGCGCACGAGCGCACGGTGAATGCGGATTATACGGAGAACGAGCGAGACGCTCTGATGCTTTTGCTGCGGGAACAGCCGGCGGCGCGGGATTTTCGTTTTGTGTCTGCAGCAATCAACATGAACACGGATCTGGAGCGAGTGGGCGATCAGGCGGAGGATATTGCCGTTTTAGTCAAGCAGATGATTGATACCGGATACGATAAGCCGAATCTGGGAAGCATTGAGCGGATGAGCACCATTACGCAGCACATGCTGACCGATGCGGTGCAGGCATTCGTGGCGGGCGATAGTGAGCTGGCGCGTCAGGCGGCGATGATGGACGATATGGTTGATGAGCTGTTTGTGAAGGTGCGCGATGAGATCGTGCAGGATATCCGCCAGGAACAGGTGGAGCCCGATCTGATTATTGACCTGCTCATGATTGCGAAATACCTTGAGCGCTGCGGAGACCATGCACAGAACATCGCTGAATCGGTGCTGTTTTCATTGACCGGAGCGCGTGAAAAATTTGATTGAAGCTCTGCAGGGAATGCGGCGGCGGCGGGTTTTCTCCGCCGTACGCCGTTTTTTTTGTACAATAGAACAAGGAGATCGGAAGGGGGCGCGCCGGAACGCAGTTTACGGCGCGGGCTTCGGGTCTTCAGGATGTCGTAGAAGGAGGGCTGGATGCAGCCGATTTATGTGGTCGAAGATGATGTGAATATTCGCGAGTTGATTTGCTATGCACTGGATAATAATGGATATAAGGCATCAGGATTTTCCGGCGCACAGGGGTTGTACGCGGCCATTGAAAAGGAACTTCCCGGGCTGATTCTTCTTGATATCATGCTGGAAGGGGAGGATGGCTACCAAATCCTCTCGCATTTGAAGGCGGACGGGCGCACCCATGATCTCTCGGTGATCATGCTCACTGCGAAAACCAGCGAATTCGATAAGGTTCGGGGTCTGGATATGGGGGCGGACGATTATATCACCAAGCCGTTTGGCGTGATGGAATTGCTCAGCCGTGTCAAAGCAGTCTTGCGCCGCACCGGGGTAAAGGCGCATCCAGCGGCGCTCCATTTCAAGGAAATCACGATGGATTCTGCAAAACGGAGGGTTCTGGTGGACGATGAAGAGGTGCATCTGACCTACAAAGAATTTGAATTGCTGTATTTCCTCATGTCCAATCCGGAGGTGGTGCTGTCGCGCGACCGGATTATGGATGAAATCTGGGGCTATGAATATGCCGGAGAGACGCGAACCGTCGATGTCCATATTCGGACGCTGCGCCAGAAGCTGGGCAACCGGGCTGGGTATATCCATACCATTCGAAATGTAGGCTATTCTCTGGGTGAAGAATAAACCAGGAGGTCTATCATGAATAACCGCATTCGGGCACATTTTTTCCGCATTAGTTTTGCGTTTCTTGCGGTGACGTTTGTGTTATTCTTTTTTACGATGCGCTATGCCATGCCGGAGCGGTCGGCAGGTCAAATTCTCCGGTTGATGGCTGAGCCGGCGCTCGTTCTGGTCTTCTTTGCGGTGGTGGCATCGCTCTATTTGTCGAATAAAATTTATGTGGAAAATATTCGGCCGGTTCGCTATATGGTCAATTATCTGAACCGCTTGATGTCTGGGACGTTCACCGACGATCTGCCTTCCACGGAAGATGAGGCGATGCTGAGCAGCCTGCTGGAGAATGAGGAAGAGCGCAGTCTGTTTCTAAAAAAAATGGCGGATGTGCGCCAAAATGAAGTGCTTCGCCGCCAGTTTTCTGCCAATGTGAGCCATGAATTGAAAAGCCCGCTCACCTCGATCAACGGCTACGCGGAAATGATCGAAAGCGGCATGGTCGGACCGGAGGACACGAAACGGTTTGCGGGCATCATCCATCGCGAAGGGGTTCGCCTGCTCAACATGATCAATGAGGTGATTCAGCTCTCGAAGTTTGATACCGGCTATTCTGATTTTGATCGCCGAGAAAGTTTTGATCTGGGGGAAGTCATTCGCGAGCAGGTGGAAGCGCTCAAAGCGATGGCAGCGGACCGGAGCGTCTGGATTGAGGTCGATGCGGGGACACCGCAAAACCCCGTGATTCTCTTTGGAAACCGACGCTTAATTACTGATGTGGTTCGCAATTTGCTGAGCAATGCGATTAAGTATTCCAAAGCGGATGGCGGGACGGTGCGTCTGTCGGCTCGCCGAGAGGGACTGAAAGTGATTCTGGTCGTCGCCGATGATGGGATTGGGATTGCGCCGGAATTTCAGGAGCGTGTGTTTGAACGCTTTTTCGTGGTGGATCCTGCCCGATCGCGTTCGGAAGGATCCGGGACGGGGCTCGGTCTTTCTTTGGTCAAACATATTATGGAAGTTCATGGCGGGACACTTCGTCTCGACAGTGAACTCGGAAAGGGATCCACGTTCACGCTCACCTTTCCTAAAGATGGCGTGTTTGAAACCGATCCGGAAGATCAATCATTTGATGAATACAAGGAAACCGAATCATGCAACGATTGCACCTCACCGACAATCCAATAATGCCTCGTCTCTGGAAGCTGGCGTATCCGACCATGATTTCTTTCGCTCTTCAGAGTTTTTATGACATCGTGGATATGGCATGGGTGGGGCAGATTTCAAGCGAGGCGCTTTCCGGGGTGACCCTATTCACGACCATTTACACCTTATTTACGGTTCTGAATGAGATTGCTGGAGGCGGAAGTGTGGCCATGATTGCGCAAAGTTATGGCCGGGGAACGCATCAGCGCACCCAGCTGATCGCTGAGCAGACCATTTCGTTCAAAATCGTTCTGGCATTGATCGCCGGCGGACTCATGCTGTTCTTACTGGATCCCGTGCTCCATCTTTATACGCAAGACGCGGCAACCATTCAGGCGGCGAAGGATTATGGCTTGATTCGCATCTATTTTCTGCCGATGGCGTTTTCTTCCTATTCCGTCAACACCATTTTTCGCTGCACACAGGACTCCAAAACACCGATGAAAATCATGCTGCTCGCCGGTTTTCTCAACTTGATCCTCGATCCTCTCATGATGTTTTCCCATGTGCCGGGAACGCCGATTCCCGGATTGGGGCTGGGGGTTTTCGGCGCTGCCCTAGCGACCGCCATTGCCACCACCATCTCTTTTATTTACGGATTTACCATTCTGATCACCGGTCGGCGGGATGTGACAATTTCTCTTCGAGGACTGCTGCGTCTGGATTTGCCGATTGACCGCGAGCTCATGCGTATTGGAGCGCCGGCGGGGCTGCAGCTTTTCGTCAACCAATTTTTCAACGCAACCATGATGAAGTTCGTCACAACGTATGGGGTCTCTGCGGTCGCCCTGGCAGGCATCTCCGGGAAGCTCAACGGTTTTCTTCTCATGCCCATCTTTGGTCTCAACATGGCGGGATCGGCTCTCGTGGGCAGCGCCCTCGGGCGCGACAATATCCGTGAAGCAGAGCAAGTCTCCGCGGCAGCGGTTCGCATTAACACGGTGGTTGTCGGATCCCTTGGTCTGGTCATTGCGCTGTTTGCCCGCCCGGTCATTTCCATCTTTTCCCGTGATCCGGAGGTGATTTCCGAGGGGATCATTATGATCCGCGTCTCCGTGATCAGTCTGGTGCTCTCCGCCTATAATTACGGACGCAAAGTGGTGTTCAGCGGATCCGGCTACAATCGTCCGCAGCTGATCATCACGTTTGTCAGCTTCTGGCTCGTTCAGATTCCTTCCACGGCACTCATTGTCTTCGCCTTCCATCTTCCGCTCTCCGCCTTCTGGTGGTCCATGGTGATCGGCACGCTGGCGGATGTTGCCCTCACGGCGTATTATTACGGCCAGAGCACCTGGCGCATGAACCGGGTATAACCCCTACGGCGTTGATGGGGAAGAGGATGATGGAGATCCCACACGGCGAGGAGTTCCGGCGCCGTACCGTTCATGACCACGCCTCAACCGTTCTTGACCGTGCATCATAAGGACAGAAGTTGGTTTGGATGCGGAGTTGCGCTAAGATAGTCTAAAGAAGAATCGTTTCATCGACGTGGGGAACTGGAACTCATTCAAACAATTGAGATAAACGAATCAGAAAGCGAGATCGGGTCATGCTGAAAAATTATGTGAGCGCGATGGATCAGTGGCAGGGACGCATGGATAGCACCGAAGATTATGAGGCTTTTCGCTGGCATCAATGGGTGCAGCCGTTGAATCTGAATGAGGAAACGCATCCGGATCTTGGAGCGCTCGGCTTTGCTTTTATCGGATTTTGCAGCGATTTGGGGGTCAGGCGAAATAAGGGAAGAGAAGGAGCCGCCCTGGCTCCGAGTTTGCTGCGCCGCCGGATGTCGAATCTGCCCTGTACGTTTGTACAGAGCGTGAAGTTGTTTGATTGCGGGGATATTTTGACCGATGGGATTGAGCTGGAAGAAGCGCAGTCCCTGCTTGCGGAAGCGGTGCAAAAAATTCTCGATATGGGGCTCTTCCCGATTGTGCTGGGCGGAGGGCATGAGACGACGTTCGGACATTATCTGGGACAGCTGGCTCATTGTGAGTCGGAACTTGCTCATCGTGATGAGGGGAAAGAAAAAACGGAAAAACCCGATCTGGGCATCGTCAGCTTTGATGCCCATTTCGATATGCGTCCGTATGAGCATGGCGGGACCTCCGGTTCCATGTTTCTTCAGATCGCGGATATTTGCAAGGAAAAAGGCATCCCATTTGGCTATATGCCTCTGGGGATTCAGCGGCACAGCAATACGGTGAAGCTGTTTCAGACGGCAGAAGAACATGATGTGAAGTACATGCTGGCGCGGATGATTCAGTATGGATCGCAGGATGAGGTGTACGAGCATGTCGACAATTTTATGTATCAGCACGAGAACGTCTATATTACGATTTGTTCCGATGTGTTTTCGGCGGCCTTTGCTCCGGGAGTCAGCGCGACGCAGGCGTTGGGGCTGGATCCGGAAGTCGCCATTCCGATTATTAAGCATGTGATCCGCACGCACAAGGTGAGGGGGTTCGATGTGTGCGAGATCGCTCCGCGCTTTGATCAGGATGATACCACGGCGAGCCTCGGAGCCGTGCTGATTTTTGCTGTCGTGACAACTCTCTGCGGCATGAATCATCTCAGCATTGATGTCGGGGCGGATTTCTTCTGATGGCTGGACAGCATGTTATAATCAAAATATCTATGCATTGCGAAAGGAGAAATCATGTGTAATCATCATGCACCGGATCGGAAACCGTTCTATATTACGGCGCCGATCTATTATCCGAGTGCGAATCTACATTTGGGAAACACCTACACATCCATCATTGCGGATGCCGTGAAGCGCTATAAAACGGAACAGGGTTATGAGGCATTCTATGTTACAGGTTCCGATGAGCACGGGGAAAAATTGGCTCGTATTGCGGCGGAAAAGGGAGTGAAGCCGCTGGATTATATCGATCCCATCGTTGACTCGATTCAGAACCTTTGGAAATTATTGGATGTGGAGCCGGATGCCTTCGTTCGCTCCTCTTCGCCAGAACATGAACGGGATGTTCAGGAGCTGTTTCAGAAGCTTTACGATAAAGGCGATATTTATAAGGGAACGTATTCCGGCTATTACTGCACGCCGGATGAAGAATTTTGGACGGAAGCACAGCTGAAAGATGGGAAATGCCCCATGTGCGGACGTCCCGTGGAATATCGGGAAGAAGAGAGCTATTTCTTCCGCCTTTCGAAATACCAGGACCGCTTGCTGGAATACTATGAATCCCATCCGACGTTCATGCAGCCGGAAAATCGAAAGAAAGAGATGATCGGCTCCTTCTTTAAGGATGGGCTGGAAGATCTTTCGGTATCACGCAAACGCCTGAAATGGGGCGTTCCGGTGCCCTTTGATCATGAGCATGTGATCTATGTGTGGATTGATGCGCTGATTTGCTACCTGACGGGCATCGGATATGGAACGGACAAGGAAAAATTCAACGCCTTGTGGCCGGCTGGCGTGCATTTTGTGGGTCGGGACATTATGCGGTTCCATTCCATTATATGGCCTGCCGTCCTGATGGCGCTGGATCTCCCGCTGCCCGAGACCATTTTTGGGCACGGATGGATTTTGTTTGATGACGACAAGATGTCCAAATCCAAAGGCAACGTCATTTACCCGGAGCCGCTTGTTGATTTGTTCGGCAGGGATGCGTTGAAGTATTTTGTGCTGCGCGAGTTCAACTTTGGTTCGGATGGCAATTTTTCCACCCGCAAGTTCTTGACCCGTCTCAATGCGGACTTGGCGAACGATCTCGGGAATCTCTTATCCCGTTCTGTTGCAATGGTGGAGAAATATCGCGGCGGCGTGGTTCCAGCGGCGGATGTGCGCGAAGAGGTGGATGCGGATCTGATGTCTGTGCAGCAGGAGACTCCGAAGACGTTGGCTGCCTGTATGGAACACTATGATTTCCAGAACGGTCTGGAAGCGATCTGGACGCTGATCCGCCGTTCAAATAAGTATATCGATGAGACGGAACCCTGGTCATTAGCCAAAGAGGAGACGAAAGCAGGCCGGCTGGACACGGTCCTGTATCGCCTCTGCGACAGCCTGCGTACTGTGGCGACTCTGTTGATTCCCTTCATGCCGGATACAGCGCCGCGCATGCTGGAGCAGCTGGGCATCGAACGTGAAGCCTATGAGCTGGCAGGAGAGCCGGATCGTTTTCCAGCGGGCACTTCCGTGCATAAAGGCGAGGCGCTGTTTCCGCGTCTGGATATTGATAAAGAGGTGGAGCGGCTATATGAGGCCAACAATGCATTGCAGGCCTCTCGCCTCGGCATCACCGTTGAAGAACTTTTAGCACGCCGCGAAGCCGGCGAGAAAGAATCGGGCGATGCCAAAGCGGCGGCGCAGAAGGCTAAGAAAGATAAGGGTTCCGCCGCTCAGCCGCCAAAACACGAGAAATCCGAGTCGAAGGAAGCGGATGAATCCGAGTGGATCGATTTTAAGGCGTTTGAGAAGGTGCGGATTCGCATCGGCGAAGTCATCGATTGCAAGCCACATCCGGATGCGGATCGCCTATTAGTGGAAACCGTAGATTTCGGTGATGAGACGCGCACGATCGTTTCGGGAATTCGTGCCTGGTGGAAACCGGAGGATCTCATTGGCAAAAAGCTCGCCTTTGTCGTCAATCTGAAGCCGCGCAAAATCCGCGGAATCGAGAGCTACGGCATGATTTTAGCAGCGGAAGGCGATGCGCTGATGGCGCCGCTGACGCCCATGGCGGACGTGCCGAAGGGAAGCGACGTCGGTTAAGCTTTTGAGGAGAAACAGCTGTCCGCGCGGGAATTTTTGATGTTCCGTGCGGACGTTTTCTTTTCATGATGTTTTTGAGGGAGGAGGGAGATCGTGCAGCTCATCGACGCGCATTGTCATCTGGATGATGAGGCCTATGAAGGACAGAGGGAGCAAATCATTGCACAGCTGGCCTCAAAAGATATTCTTGCGGTGGTGAATCCGGGATGCGATCTCGCGACGTCTGAGGCAGCCGTGGAATTGGCACGAAATGATGCACGAGTATTCGCTTGTGTGGGAACGCATCCGCACGAGGCGAAATTCTATACGCAGGAAGTCGAGGATGCCTATCGCCGTCTATCGCAAGAGAACAAGGTGGTGGCAATCGGAGAGATAGGTCTGGATTATCACTATGATTTATCTCCAAGGGAAGTTCAGCGCGATGTGTTTCGCCGCCAGCTTCGGCTGGCGGAAGAGACCGGGTTGCCGGTTGTCGTGCACTCGCGTGAGGCCGCCGAAGACACCGTGGCGATTCTGTCGGAATTTGGATCACGCCTGCGCGTGCTCATGCACTCTTTTAGCGAAGATCTGTCGGTTTGGAAAAAATTGGAACCATTTGGCTATTTTATCTCCCTTGGGGGTATGGTGACTTTTAAGAATGCGCCCAACCCCAAAATTTTGGCGGCGGAGGTTCCTCAGGATCGGCTGCTTTTAGAGACGGACGGTCCATATTTGGCGCCCGTTCCTTATCGAGGAAAGACCAATCTTCCCTGGTATGCGCACGAGACCTTGAAGGCGATTGCTGCATTGCGGGAGATGGATCCGGAGCGCCTCGGCGCGGTCATCCTGCAAAACACGATCCGGTTTTATGAGCTGCCGGATGATCTTTTCCATCAGGCAACGGAGATGATTCGGGAAGTGATCGTGGTCGAAGGCAAGGACGATGTTGCTGCGGTCAAGGCGGCGGTTCGTGCGGAGTGCATCATGACTCATGGTCATGGATTCGGCGAAGAGACGCTCGCACGCATTGAGGAGGCAGCGCGGCGCCGGGGAATCATCATTCTCACCGATCCGGATTATGCGGGAAAAAGGATCCGCGCACGGATCCTCGAGAGGGTTCCGGAGGCTAAACAAGCCTACATTCCCCGCACGGAAGCGCTGCGCGGGGATGATATCGGGGTGGAGAACGCTTCACCGGAGGCCATCCGCACCGCGTTGCGCCGGGCACATGCTACGCTGGTGGAAGAGCGCTTGGAATTTACGTCTGAAGATTTGTTCTCCCATGGCCTAGATGGTGCGCCGGGGGCGAAAGAACGGCGGATTGCCTTGACCACGCGGCTGGGAATTGGATACGGGAATGCGGGAAGGCTGCTCCGCGAACTGAATGATCTGGATATTTCGCGCGGCGAATTTGAAACGGCGATGGATGCCATTCATCATGAGCGAGGGGAAGCATGAGCACGGCGCGTTTATCTTCCCCGCGCCGCATTCGCGAGATCATGGCGGAACATGGCTTGCGTTTCACAAAGGCACTCGGGCAGAATTTTCTCATCGATGCCAATTTGGTTCGGAAGATTGGCGAGATCGCCCAAGTGGGGTCGGAGGACGTCGTTTTGGAAGTCGGGCCGGGCATCGGCACGCTGACGGAGGAGCTTCTTGATCGGGCGGGGCTGGTGATCGCCATTGAGTTAGACCGTACGTTTATTCCCGTGTTGCAGGAGTTGTTCGGAGACCGGCCGAACTTTCTTTTGATCCAAGGGGATGCGTTGACCTTGGATCTTCGCGCCATTTTCGATGCCCATGCTTCGGGGCGGTCCGTGCATGTGGTGGCCAACGTGCCATACTATATTACGACGCCTTTATTGGAGCGGTTTTTGGATCCGGAGCTGGGCGTTCAGAGCGTGACGGTGCTGGTGCAGAAGGAAGTCGCGGTGAGGATGACTTCGGAGCCGGGGAGCAAGGATTATGGAGCATTGACGTTATTGATTGCGCTGCATGGTCAGGCTGCTCTGCGTCTGTCTGTGCCGCATCAAGCGTTTTTGCCTCCTCCAAAGGTGGATTCGGCGGTCGTTCGGATTGAGATGCCTTCCCGTATTGCGCTGAGCGGTGAGGAACGGCAACAGGTGAATGCCGTGATCCGGCGCATTTTTCAACAGCGGCGAAAAATGATGGCACGGACGCTTCAGGCGGCGACAGGAGCTCCGATTGGAGAGATCCGCGAGGCGCTGCAGCAGGAAGGCATCCAAGGCTCCGCTCGTCCGGAACAGGTTTCTCTGGAGCAGCTCGTGCATATTTTGCAACGGATCGGGTATATAAACGGGCGAAATCGAATCGAATGATTCAGGATGAGTTGATTTTTTAGATCACTGGAATGGACAGGAGGAAATGATGGCGGATGTGACCATTTATACCTCACCGACTTGTGTTCATTGCAAGGCGGCGAAGGCTTTTATGCAAGAAAATAATATTCCCTATACCGAAAAAGATGTGATGGCGGATGAGGAAGCCCGCTCCTGGATGCTGGAACGGGGTTACCGCGGCGTGCCGGTGATCGTTGTCGATGGCCAGGAAATGATGGGATTTGATGCGCAGAAGCTGTCGGAGATGGTTGGTCAGTAAGCCGCTTCCGATCATGGAGTTGTGCAGACCGAGAGTTTCGTTCACGATGAAAAGATGCAGCAGAAGATGGCTGGTACGCATTAAAGCCGCGCTTGTCGCTCGCTGCGCACAAAAAAAGCTGAACCCGGGAGTCACCGGGTTCAGCTTTTTTTGGTGGTTGCAGGAAGGGCTAGCAGGCGTTCAGATGTTCAACCAGAACATCCGGATCCACACCATGAACCCAGGCGGCCTGTTCCACCGTTTCCATCATGGAGGACGGGCATCCGATACAGCCCATCCCGATGAGCATCAGCGGCTGAATGGTGCGAGGTTTACGCTGAATGACCTCAGAGATCAGCATGTCTTTTGTAATTTGGACAGTGGGCTGCTCCGTACTCGATTCCGCTTTTTCTTCATGATCGCCAGCGGCCGGCGCGTGATGTAAAAGATCCATAGAGTTCCTCCTTTGCCATTCGGCGCGCTGTTGAATCATGCGCCGATAGACGGTACGACTATTGTATACCCAACCGTCGTTTTGTCTATCCTTTCTTGGTTTCCTTCTGTGATAAGATCAAGAAACTGGATATAATGAAAGAGAAAATCGAACGATATCTGGTCTGCGACCATGAACGAGAGCAGAGACAGAAAGGAGTCTTATGAAATACGAACGCACCCATGTGTGGGAAACATTGAGCGATGCTGAAATGCAGGAATTGGAATCTTATAGTAAAGAGTATATTCGATTTCTATCCGAGGCAAAAACGGAGCGCTTAGCGCATGATTTTATTTTGGATGCCGCGAAAAAGGCTGGTTTTGTGGCGTTGGAAGAGGCCTTGAAGCAGGGGATCAAACCGGGCGACAAGATTGTGGCGAGCAACCGTGGAAAGGGCGCGGCTTTGTTCGTGATCGGCAACGATTTGCGCGAAGGAATGGACATTGTCGGAAGCCATATCGACTGCCCGCGGTTGGATCTGAAGCCGGTTCCGCTTCATGAAGAAGGAAACATGGCCTATCTGCGCACGCACTATTATGGAGGCGTAAAGAAATATCAGTGGGTGACGCTGCCTCTGGCGCTGCATGGCGTGGCGACAACAAAAGATGGACAGAAAGTGGATATTCACATCGGAGAAGATCCGTCGGATCCCGTCTTTTATATCAATGATCTTTTGATCCATCTGGGCTCTAAGCAGATGGACATGAAGGCGGGGGAGGCGGTCACCGGCGAGCAGCTTCAGATTGTCGTCGGATCCAACAGCCGCGGCCGCGAGGAGTCCGATAAAGAAGGGGTGGCATCCTTCGTTCGCCAGTTGCTGAAGGAAAAATACGGTATTGAAGAAGAAGACTTTTTATTCGCTGAGATTGAAGCCGTACCAGCAGGGCCGGCACGCGAAGTTGGCTTTGACCGTTCATTGATCGCCGGACATGGTCATGATGACCGAATTTGTTCCTTTGCGAATCTGAAGGCGATTTTAGGAACGGAGGCGCCCGAGCGCACGGCGGTGGGTCTTTTTGTCGATAAGGAAGAGGTCGGATCGATTGGCAATACCGGGATGCATTCTCATTTCTTTATCGATACCGTGGCAGAGCTTCTGGCGGCACAATACGCCCCCTATTCCGAGCTGGATCTGAAACGGTCGATGGCGCGTTCTCGCGTTTTATCCGCTGATGTAACGGCAGCCTACGATCCGCAATACAAGAGTCTTGGAGTCTTTGAAGAGCAAAATACGGCGCAGCTGGGCTGCGGAGTGGCGATTTCAAAATATACGGGAAGTCGCGGAAAAGGCGGCTCCAACGATGCAAACGCAGAGTTTCTGGCTCAGATCCGCTCGATTTTTGATCGCGACGGCGTGATTTACCAGACCGGAGAGCTTGGCGCAGTCGATGCAGGCGGCGGCGGCACCATCGCTTATATTTTGGCGGAATATGGGGCAGAGGTCGTAGATTGCGGGACGGCGATGCTGTCGATGCATGCACCGATCGAACTGGCCTCCAAAGCCGATGCGTACGAGACGTATCGCGCTTATCGGGCATTTTTGAAATAACCCGATCGTGTCGCATCCCGCACATTGATTATGAGGAAAAAATGGAGTATACTTAGAGAGTATATCATTCCCCAATTTGGAAAGCGGGTGCACGATGCAGGAAAACCAGATTTTGCTTGCGATTCGCAAGGAAATTGAAGAGAATCTCGGACGTCGTGTTGTGGTCAAGGCGGATAAAGGACGAAAACGAATCATCACAAAAGAGGGTGTTCTTGAGAATGCCTTCGATGATGTTTTTACCGTGAAGATCAGCAATTCTTTTGATCTGGAGCGGATCGTATCTTATACCTATATTGATGTGCTGACGTCAACCGTGAAATTGACTGTTTACTGACGAGGTAAACAAACGGCTATTCGTACCACTGTGAGGTGTGCGGATGGCCGTTTTGTTGCATTTATGGAAGACTTTCGATCAAGGAGGTAGCGATGGAATTGGAGATGCAAGCCAATGCCAAAATCAATCTTGCGCTGGATGTCCTCGGCGTACGGGAAGATGGATATCATGAGCTGGATGGGGTCATGCAGGAGATTGGCCTGCACGACACGCTGACCATTGAAACGGGACGCGGAGGATTCGTTCTTTTTTGCGATCATCCTCATCTGAAACTGGACGAAAACAATCTGATCTATCGTGCCTGGAGCGCCTTGAGAACACGTACGGAGGACGATGCCGTCGTGATTGAACTGCAGAAGCGGATTCCGGTCTCTGCGGGATTGGGCGGCGGAAGCGCGGATGCAGCGGCCACGCTGATTGGACTGAATCAACTTTGGGGGTTGGAGCTGAGCGAAGAAGAGCTCATTTCCGTTGCGGAAACCATTGACTCGGACACGGCATTTTTTATCCGCGGGGGCACGCAGCGCGCCCAAGGGAGAGGAACCGATCTGACCCGGCTGCCTTCTTTTCATGGCAAGCCGGTTTTGCTGCTCAATACGGGAGATACCATCAGCTCGCGCTATGTCTATGAACGTGTAAAAACGAATGGAACCATTCCGGTTTCGCAGATCATCGATGCCATGCAGTTTGATAATTTCAAGGTGTATCCGATGCTGAAGAATCAGCTGGAAACTGTTGCCTTGGAGATGACTCCCCGGCTGAGACAATTGAAGCAGGAGCTTCTTGATGAGGGGGCGCTTTGTGCGCTCATGAGCGGAAGCGGTCCCACTCTCTTTGCGATATACGAAGATCATGTCCAGGCCGAACGAGCCGCAGAACATTTTCGGTCGAGGGTTCCTTTTGTGTATCTGACCCGTACGGTCTGAGCGCGTTTCGGAATGCTTGCGGCAGCCGGAGAGGCAGAGCAGAGAAGAGGGGCAGTGCACCAAAATGAATAAAAATGCAATTGTTTCGTGAAGAAATAGTTTTCCTAAAGAAATAAACCGGCGTTCATTCTGTTTTTGTTTATAATTCCTCATTGCCTTTAGGATCTAAATCTAGTGGGCGGGGATGGAAGGCAACCTATAAATAGCCTTTTCTATTCCATCATCGTCCACTTTTTTTCAAAATTCGTCTTGAAGATCATAGATTGGTTCGCTATAATAACAGATATATAAAGGATGTTCGACAAAATAGCGTTTTCCCAGCTTGAGGGAATGATCGAGGAAATAGATGAAACACGATCTTAAGATTGAGCGCCATTATCGTGAGCGGATGGAGAAAAGGTCAATTCGACAGAAGCGACGCCATCGCAGGCGCGTATTGATCGGGTTAGCAGCAAGCGTTGCACTGTTGCTTTCCGGACGCCTGCTCATTGGTAAATTGATGACCAGCTCCAGCGCGAGGATCACAACAGAGACCTCTCCCGGCGTTGAAGTCGTACAGGCGTCGGAAGCCTCGACGGCATCCAGCGAGGAAATCTCGGTGGAATACCGGACGAAGACCGATATGGAAGCCCGGAATGATGCGCCCCGAACCGAAAAACAGCAGCATGACGGCTACACCAATCAGCTGGATACTTTTTTGATGGTGAATCATGATACCGTGCTCTATGCGCGAGAATCGACAAAGTCGAGCGAAGTCGCGCCGTTGGAAGCCGGAACTTACGTGGAAACGTATGGGACAGCAAACGAGTGGACGCGGGTGATGAGCAAGGGCCGCACAGGATATGTGCGCAACCGCGACCTTGATGTGGTCTCTGATCCGAGCTGGTTTAAGACGGTGGACGGACAGGTGATCGTCAACGCAAAGTTTGGGTTGCCAGATACGTATGAAACGGTGTTTCATGCGGATGCGGAAGCCGGTCTCAAAGTAATGCGGGAAGCTATGGAGCGCGACGGGCTCAGCGTGGAAGTCGCGACAACCTATCGCTCCGCGCAGGACGAAAAGAAGGAATTGATTTTGCGCGGTAATCCGGCACATGCGCCTGAACCGGGGCATGCCGTATTTCAGACGGGATATGGGGTGCAGTTCTATGCGCCGAACACCGATCCGCGCATCGACAATGATTTTGAAAAAACGCCGCAATTTGCTTGGCTGAAGGAACACGCGCCGGAGTATGGATTCATTCTCCGCTATCCCGAAGGAAGCGAATCGATTACTGGCTACCGTGCGGATCCTACCATCTTTACGTATGTCGGTGTCGAAGACGCCTCAATTATCAGCAGCGAAGGATTGACGATGGAAGTCTTTTACGGCGTGAATTAAACGACAAGGCCTGCGGCAATCTCCGCAGACCTTTCTTTATTTACTCAAAGGGAGGGGAAAATGAACGTACTATTAACTGGCGGGCTGGGATATATCGGTTCGCATACGGCGGTGGAGCTGCTCAACCGCGGGCACGAGGTTGTCATCATCGACAATTTGTATAATGCGCGTGCGGATGTGAAAGACCGGATCGAATCCTTGACCGGAAAACAAGTGGCTTTTTATCAGAATGATTGCCAGGATGCGGAGGCGCTGGAACGCATTTTTACCGAGCAGACGATTGACTGCGTGATTCATTTTGCCGGCTATAAAGCGGTGGGAGAATCGGTGCGGATGCCGATCGCCTACTATACGAACAATTTGGATAGCACATTGCGCTTGTTGGATGCGATGCAAAAGCACGGGGTTCACACGCTGGTGTTCAGCTCATCGGCAACCGTCTATGCGCAGGAAAACAAAAGTCCATTTCGGGAGGGGATGTCGCTGGGAGCGACCAGCCCTTATGGATGGGCCAAGGTGATGTGCGAGCAGTTTATGCGTGACGTCGCGACGATGGATCCGGAGTTCTGCGGCATCTCTTTGCGCTATTTTAATCCGATTGGCGCCCATGCTTCGGGACTTCTCGGAGAGCGCCCTGTTGGCGTTCCGAACAACTTGATGCCTTATATTTGTCAGGTCGCTGATGGAACGCGCGAGAAGCTGCACGTTTTTGGGGATGATTATGATACCGTGGACGGAACCGGGGTGCGCGATTACATTCATGTTGTCGATCTTGCTCTGGGGCATGTCGCGGCGATTGAACGTCTGATGGGACAGGGCGGAATGCATGAAATCAATCTGGGAACGGGAAAGGGAACCAGCGTTCTTCAGCTGGTGCACGCTTTTGAAAAAGCCAACCATCTGACCATTCCCTATGTGATTGAGGGACGGCGCCCCGGCGACGTGGCGACAATCTATGCGAACGCGGAGAAGGCGAAACGCGTTTTGGGTTGGGAAGCCACTCATTCTCTTGAGGACGCGTGCGCCTCTTCCTGGGTCTTCCAGCAGAACGTGGCGCAAGGAAAATAAAAACACAGATGGGAAAAGCAAAGCGAGGCTGAAGTTCAGCCTCGCTTTTTCATTTTGTGATAAGCCTGATTCACCAGACGGCGGACTTCAGGAATCTGCGCAAATAAGATCATCGCGCCGTATAAAAGAAGGGCGACAATGACGGCGAGAAGGAAGCCGAGTCTTGGCTCCGCTGGGGTAAAACGGGAAAAAACCGCATACGATCCGGCGCCCATCAGGGCACTGATTCCGCTGATCTTCCATGTGGATCGGAGGAAAGAGGAGGTGTGAAGCGGCCCGATTTTTTTACGCAACGCGATGCCCATGAGGATGGCGCCGATGGTATTTCCGATCATGGTGGAAGCGGCCAATCCATTGAGACCAAAGAAGGCGGAAAGAACGAAGTTGAGCGTGACATCGACGGCGACCTGAATGGTGGAAAGAATGAGCGGCGTTTTGGTATCGTTGAGCGAATAGAAGACGCGAAGAAAGATTTGCGAGAACATCAGGCCGATCAGACCGGGCGTGTACCAAAAGAGCGCCCCGGCGGTCATCATCGTCGAGCGGGCATCAAATGCGCCACGCTCATAAAAGAGCTGAACCAGCGGCTTGGCATAAAGCATCATGCCGACAACGGCGGGAATAATGAGCAGCAGACCACCGGTCAGAGATTCGTTCATCGTGCGTTTGAGCGGGCGAAGATCTTTTTTCTGAGCCAGACGGGAAAGCGCCGGATAAGCCGCCGTCACAATGGAGACGATGACGATCCCTTGCACCATCATGAACAGAATGTTTGCGTAATCCAGAGCGGATGCGCCGCCGTCAGGAACGAGAGAGGTGGCGATCGTTTTATCGACGATGATGGAAAGGTCGTTGACCAGAATGGAAAACATGGCGGGAACGGCGATTTCCAAGGATGACAAGATATGCGGATCCGCGGGCTTGAGAATGAGCTGGTGATGATAGCCGGCGTGGCGCAGCGCGCGCGGAAAGAAGATATATTGGACTCCGACGGCGATGATGCTTCCAAAGGCCAGAATCAGCATGTTTCCGGTTTTCATGGTGATGAATGCGAAAATCAGCATGGCGATGTTGTTGATAATTCCGGTCGTTGCTGGGGTCACAAAATTGTTGTGTATGTTCAAATAGCTGATCATGCTGCCGTTCATGGCGGAAAAGTAAATGCCAAAGATGGCGATGCGGGAGAATAGGACGGCATCTTCGAATTTTTGTCCGGTGAATCCGGAGGCGACTAGGCGCACGATTTGCGGCATGAAGAGGAGACAGAAGCCAATGATGATGGTGGCGATCAGAACGAACGTGTTGGTTAGATTGGCAGTGAATCGATCCGCCGCGTTGCGCCCATCTTTTTTGAGCACGTTGTTATACATCGGGATAAACGTGGACTGAATCGACATGAACAGAAAGCTAAAAGACATGGCCATAATGCTTTGCGAGATGACGTAGATGTCTTTGATCGCCTGTGTGCCGAAGAATGTTCCGAATAAGACTTCCCGTAATAGTCCGGTAAATTTAGACACGATGGTGATGACCATCAATGTAAATGTGACAGAACCCATAGAATCTCCTTTACTTGTTTCGGTTCAGTCTACCATGAAGAACTCTGATCGAGGTAAAAAAGTGCAGGAAAGTCGGAATAAAAAAATCAGAATTCCTAGCGCTCGAATGAGATTTGCGTTACAATAGGTCAGAACGTTGTTAAAGCGTTGACGGACGAGTCGATTTTATCCTGGGACACAGAAACATCTTACATAGTCCCTTATAAATAGAAAGGAATAAAAATGGACTCAAATTATGGCTTTAATACCACAGCGGTGCGTGATACGCGTACCATCGTTCGTCAACTGCAAGACGCGGCGCGCATTCGCAATGTTGTAAAAATTGCGGTGCTCGGAGCACTTGGATTTGTTTTAATGGAAATGCTCCAGATTCCGATTGCATTGGCCCCTGCATTTATGAAAATTGATTTTGGCGATGTTCCGGCGTTGATCGGCGGTTTTGCGATGGGACCGGTCGCCGGCGTACTCATTGAGCTGGTGAAGAACATTCTAAAATTATTTACGTCAGAGACCGTAGGAATCGGCGAATTGTCCAACTTTATCGTTGGCACGACCTTTGTGGTCACGGCAGCAATTATCTATAAAAGAAGTCATACAAAAAAAGGCGCCATCATCGCGCTGGTTGCGGGTTCGCTGGCGATGAGCTGTGTGGCGGTGCTCTCAAACACCTTCTTCATTTTCCCCGCGTATGCGGCAGCGGTTCAGCTGGATTTGGATGTTTTGTCAACACAGATTGGCGCAGCCAATGGGTTGGTGAAGAATTACGCAACGCTGATGCTCTTTTCGGTCTTCCCGTTTAATTTGATCAAGACGGCATTGGCGAGTCTGGTGACGTTTGCGATCTATAAGCGGATTTCGCCCATCTTGAAGAATTGGAATTAAATGGGTTCGCTTTTGGACAGATGATGGATGCCGAGGCGCAGAGGATCGCTTCCTGTTCAGGGGTCGTCGGCAGAAGAAAACTTGACTATAATAGAAGAGAACAGAACAAGAGGGTGACCCTACGGGGCGCCTTCTTTTTATGGCATGAAGTGATGGCATGAAGAAAGCGAAGGTCAGCATGCGAATCGAATCCAAAGAAGCGATGCGTTTGTGGGCGCAATCTTTTGCGGAGAGTCTGAGACCAGGGGATGTGGTGTCCCTAGAGGGCGATCTCGGTGTGGGAAAAACGCAGGTGGTGCAATGGATTGCGGCTTGGTTTGGCGTGCAAGAGCCGGTGACCTCACCGACGTTTGCGCTGATGAATCACTATCAGGTTCCAGGGATGGAATTATACCATTTGGATCTTTATCGTTTGGAAACCGAAGAAGAGATTGAAGCGCTGAATTTTGAAGACGCGTTTTATCCGGAGACCGCCATCACTTTTGTGGAATGGGCGGAGAAGGCGGCATCGTATCTTCCCCCACATCTCTTACATGTCCAGATTCGTTCCCTGGGAGGCGAACAAAGAGAGGTGAAACTATGGCGCGACTGATGGTTGCGGATACGTCGACACGAGCGACGGGAGTGGCTCTATGCACCTGGGAGAAGACGAACCGGGAGCCGACGCTTCAGATCGAGGCGCATCAAGTGGTGGATCAGGAACGGATGCGCGCCGAAGCGCTGATTGATGTGCTGGATGTGCTTTATCAAGAGGCAGAGTGTGATCCGGGGACGGAGGATGCTTATGCGGTGGCCGTCGGACCGGGATCGTTCACCGGGCTTCGGATTGGCGTGACGATGCTGAAGACCATGGCACAGTTCACGCACCGTCCGATCATTGGAATTTCGACGCTGCAGGCGCTGGCTGAAGCCGGCATGGCACAGCGGGAAGCGGATTACTATCTTCCGGTGATTGATGCGCGGGGAAACCGCATCTATGCGGCGCTCTTTCAAAACGGATCGCCGGGAGAGTGCCAAATGATTCTCCCGGAGGATCTCTATCTGGAGGAGGATTTCATCGCCCGCTTGCAAGCCGTGCTCGCCTCAGCGCCAGGCGCCATTTTCTGGTGCGGGGAAGGTCTGGATCGTCATCCTGTGCTCCGGGATCGCTTTGCAGCCGAAACGGCAGGGGTATTAGAAGGAGAAGAGGCACAGTCGCCCATTGGTGCGATCTGTCGGCTGGCGGTTCGGCGTTTGGCGCGCGGGGAGAGCGATGATGCGCTTCATTTGGCGCCGCATTATCTCCGCCGCTCTCAGGCGGAGATGGATCGCAAAGCGGCGCGGGAGCGCCGGCGGATGCCAGAGGGAAACATCAGACCATTGAAAGAAGATGACCTCGACGCGCTGGTGGCGTTGGAACAGGAATCTTTTCGCAAGCCGTGGACACGGGAACAATTGAGAACCGAGATGGAGCAGCCCTTCACCTTTGCTTTTGGGAGGGAAGAAGGCGGACGCTTGACCGGCTATTATTTTTTATCTGCGGCGGCGGATGAGGCGAGCTTGAACCGGATTGCGGTTTTTTCTGAAGGACGGGTTGCCGGGCGAGGAACGGAATTATTGCATCACGCGATGGAAACGGCAAAATCGGTGTCGGCATCCGAGATGTTTTTGGAAGTCAGCGCACGAAATTTTCCAGCACAGTCCCTCTATCGCGCATCGGGCTTTGTGGTGACCGGGCGCCGAACCAACTATTATCCGGAAGAAATGGCCGATGGTCTCATCATGAAGCGCGTTTTGAATGTGTCGGAAGCGGAAGGAGGGGGAACATGCTGAGTCTCGCGATCGAATCAAGCTGCGATGAAACGAGTATCGCCATTTTGAGAGATGGACGTGAAATTTTGTGCAATCTGATTTCATCGCAGATTGATGACCATGCGAAGTTTGGCGGCGTCGTTCCGGAAATTGCGTCCAGACGCCATCTGGAGGCGATCAACCCGCTGCTGGACTTGGCGCTGAACGAAGCGGGAGTCAAGGCTGATGATCTTGACCTGATCAGTGTGACGCGGGGGCCGGGGCTGGTTGGCGCTCTTCTGGTGGGCATTTCAGCGGCCAAGGCCATCGCTTATGTGCGCCACCTCCCCATTGTTGGAGTGAATCATATGGAAGGCCACATTTGCGCCAATTATCTGGCGTTCCCCGATTTGGAACCTCCGTTTTTATCCCTAGTGGTTTCTGGCGGACATACTTATCTGTGTGTCGTACGGGATTATATGACCTATGAAGTCGTTGGAACCACGGTGGATGATGCCGCCGGCGAAAGTTTTGATAAAGTGGCGCGGGTGATTGGATTGGGCTATCCGGGCGGGCCAAAGATTCAAGCGGCAGCGGTCCAGGGCGATCCGAGCGCCTTTGATTTTCCTCGGGCGCTGATCCGGGAAGAAGCCGGCTTTCGATTGAGCTTCAGCGGCTTGAAGACGGCGGTGATCAATACGGTGCATCAGCTGGAACAAAAGGGAATGTCCATTCCTCAGGCAGATATTGCGGCATCTTTCCAGCAGGCGGTCATTGATGTTTTGGTCACCAAATCGCTGCGCTTGATGGAGAACATGCCAGAGATCCGTCAGTTTTGCCTTTCCGGAGGAGTCGCGGCAAATCAGCCTTTGCGTCACGCCTTGGAAGAGGCGTGCAGGAAGCGCGGCGTGCGTTTCTTTGCGCCGCCTCAAATTTTATGCACGGACAACGCAGCAATGATCGGCTGCGCCAGCTACTATCAGTATCGCTATCGGGGCGGCTCTCCCTTGGATTTTGCCGCAGAGCCGGATCTTGGATTGCCGATGCGCCATGACGAGGCGGCGATCGGTGAAACACGAAATGAACCCACGAACTCAAAGAAGTGAAACGAGCGAACGGAAAAGAGGAACCATGAAGGCACTAATGGATCTGCACACGCATACCGTCGCCAGCGTGCATGCATACTCGACACTCACCGAAAATGCACGTGAAGCAAAGAAAAATGGACTGGAAATCCTCGGGGTCTCCGATCATGGGTATGGCATGAAACACACGACCTGCCCGGAGTATTGGATGAACATTCGGGTGATTCCGCCCTATTTAGAGGGTGTCCGCATTTTGCGCGGAATCGAAATGAACATTTTTAATCATCACGGGGATCTCTTTGAATCGGATTTGATTGGAAAAACGGATTATATCATTGCGTCCTTGCATGGAAATGTCTATGAATATGACACAAAGGACATCGATGATTATACATCGGCGTATGTTCATGCGATTGAACGTGTTCCGGAAATCAACATCATCGGTCATCCGGACGACAGCTGGACGCCCATCGATTATCCGCGTCTGGTTCGATCCTGCGCGGAGCACCATGTGGCCATGGAAGTGAATTGCTCCTCTCTCGACCCGCAGGGATACCGCAAAAATGCGCGTGAAAACCAGGTGCGCTACCTTGAGCTCTGTGCAGAGTGGGGAGTGCCCATTATCATCAACTCCGATGCGCATATGTCAGTGCATGTGGGTGTGTTTGATCGGGCGATCGAGGTGTTGGAATCCGTTCATTTTCCGGAAGAGCTGATCATCAATACGTCATGGGACAAATTGGAAGCGCTTTTAGGCGTTGCATTGTAGGAGCGGATATGAATCTGGAACATCTCAATGAACAACAAAAAGAAGCGGTGGTCGCGTCGGAACCGGCTCTTCTGGTACTGGCCGGCGCCGGATCCGGAAAAACCCGGGTGTTGACCACGCGGATCGCCTATCTCATTCATGAGCGCAATGTTGCTCCGTGGCAGATCCTTGCGTTTACGTTCACCAACAAAGCGGCCGGCGAAATGAAAACCCGGATTGAAGCAGAGCTGGGAAGCGATGCGGAGGGGATGTGGATTGGAACCTTTCATTCCATCTGCGCGCGGATGCTGCGGCGCGATATTGACCGCCTGGGCTACGCCCGTGATTTTACGATCTATGATACGCAGGACCAGCGGACGTTGTTGAAGCAAATCATGAAAGAGTCCCATGTTGCGCCGGATTTGAAGCCGCAGGCCGTCCTTTCGGTGATTTCTTCTTTCAAAAATGAAGGGGTTCTTCCAGAACAGGCACTGAAAAATGCGGCTTCAGAGAAGGAAAAATGGATTGCGGCACTTTATCAGCGCTATGAAAAAGCAAAGAAACGCAACAGTGCCCTCGATTTTGATGATCTGATCCTGAAGGGGATTGAACTCTTGAAGATTGATTCTGTGCGGGAGGCGATGCATCGGCAATTCCGCTACCTGTTTGTGGATGAATATCAGGATACGAACCATCCGCAGTATGATTTGATTCGTTTGCTGGCGGGTCATGAGACGCATATTTGCGTGGTCGGCGATGCGGATCAATCGATTTATGGATGGCGCGGGGCGGACATTCAAAATATTTTGCGGTTTGAGCAGGATTTTCCCGGCGCACGCACCATTCTTTTGGAGCAGAATTACCGCTCGACGGGAAAGATCCTCGATGCAGCGAATTGCTTGATTCAGAATAATACGGAGCGCAAGAAAAAGAACCTCTGGACGGCGAATGGAACGGGAGAGGCTGTGCGCCTCACCCGCGTGCAGAGTGAGCATGAAGAGGCAGTGCTGGTCGCTTCAGAAATACAGCGGGAGCGATCGCAGGGAACGGCATTATCCGACATGGCCGTGTTGTACCGGACGAACGCGCAGTCGCGCCCCTTTGAAGATGTGTTTCTGCGCGAAGGAATCACTTATCGCGTCGTTGGAGGACTCAAGTTTTATGATCGCGCAGAGATTAAAGATCTGATCGCTTACATGAATCTTGTTGTGAATCCCCTGGACGATGTAGCGTTTCGGCGCGTGGTGAACGTCCCCAAACGGGGGATCGGCGATGCGAGCATTGAGGCGCTGCGCGAAGCATCCGCGCAGGCAGGCATGTCCCTTTTCCAAGGACTTCTGGATGATGATGTGATGGGAACGCTGAGCAATGCGCCGAGAAATAAGTTTTTGACCTTCCGCGACATCATGCAGCGCTTGAATGCCGCAAAAGAGGCGGTGTCGCTCACGGACTTTGTCCAAGAGGTCTATGAGGCAACAGGCTACCATAAAATGCTGGAGCATGGCGGGACGGTAGAGGATCAGTCGCGCATGGAGAACGTTGAGGCTTTTTTTAATGCCGTCGCAACGTACGAAGAGGAAGATGAGGATCCGAGCCTGGTTCACTATCTGGAAAATCTGGCGCTATTGTCCGATCTGGATAAGACGGAAGAGAAGGAGAACGGTGTCAATTTGATGACGGTGCATTCGGCGAAGGGGCTGGAATTTCCGGTTGTCTTTGTTGTTGGGCTGGAGGAGGGACTCTTTCCGAGCAAGCGGACAATTGATGAAGGGAATGTGGAAGAAGAGCGGCGGCTCTTGTACGTCGCGATGACGAGAGCGGAACAAAGGCTGTATTTGTCCCAGGCGGAGAGCCACCGTGTCTTTGGACAGCAGATGATGGCTTCACCATCGCGGTTTCTAGATGAAATTTCTTCTGTGGTGGAAGAGGATGACTCCCCATCGGTGCGGGATCGGACGAATGTATATGATCGCAATTATGCCGCGCGGGGAAGCTTTGCCAATCCGAAACTGCGCGCGGAGTATGATCGTCAGCGCGCTCAATTTCGCCATTTGGTGCGGGAGAGGCAGGAACAGAAGCGCGCAGCGGCGGCAGAGGGCTTTCGTGTCGGCGATAAAATCCGCCATAAGAAATTTGGCGAAGGCACGGTGATTTCCGTTGTGTCTCAGCCGACGGGGGATGAGCTGACGGTCGCTTTTGATGCCAAAGGGATTAAACGTCTGAACGTGCAGCTTGCACCGATTCAGAAAATATAAGGAGAGATCATGTTGAACGCGGATGCCATGACAATGCAGGAGCTGGTGGATACGCTCAACCGGCTGAATTTTCATTATTATACGCTCGACGAGCCGCTGGTCGCGGATGGCGAATATGATGCGCTGTATGATCGCCTGGCCGCCATGGAGCGAGAAACGGGGACGGTGTTGCCGGATTCTCCGACGCAGCGCGTGGGGGGCGAGGTGCTGGAGGAATTTACGAAGCACCGCCATTTAGCACCGCTGTATTCGCTGGGGAAAACCCGGACGGAGGAGGAGATCCGCGCTTGGGTTTCGCGTGCGGAAGAGGCGGTTCGCCGGTTTAATGCCGATCATGCGGACGATCCATTGCCGCCATTAACCTTTTTGTGCGAGCTGAAGTTTGATGGTTTGACGGTGAATCTGACGTATGAACAAGGCGTATTGACCATGGCGTCCACCCGCGGCAATGGAATCATTGGCGAAGAGATTCTTCCGCAGGTTCGGACGATTCCCACCATTCCTCTCCGCATCCCCTTTCAGGGCACCATGGAAGTGCAGGGAGAGGGGGTCATGCCGCTGTCGGCTCTGCAGCGCTACAACGAAACAGCGGCCATTGCGCTCAAAAATGCGCGCAATGCGGCAGCTGGCGCATTGCGCAATCTGGATCCGAGGGAGACGGCGGCGCGGCATCTGGATGCGTTCTTTTATAATGTGGGTTATGCACCGGAAGCGCCCTACCATACGGAAACCGAAATGCTGGAGTTTCTGCGTGAGAATGGGTTTCGCGTTCATCCGTTTCTTCGGCGCGCCACAACGATTGAGGAGATCTTAGCCGCCATTCATGAGGTCGACGCGCTGCGCCATGCGCTGGATGTGTTAACCGACGGGGTCGTGATCAAGATTGATGATCTGCGGACGCGCGACGTCCTCGGATTTACAGCGAAATTCCCGCGCTGGGCGATGGCGTTTAAGTTTGAGGCTGAAGAGGTGACGACGATCTTGCGCGAGGTGGAGTGGAATGTCGGACGCACCGGGAAGGTCACGCCCACGGCTATTTTGGATCCCGTGGAAATCGGAGGTGCGACGGTATCACGCGCAACGCTGAATAATTTTGATGATATTCAGCGCAAACGGGTGGCGCTGGGAGGCCGCGTGCTGATTCGGCGTTCCAACGAAGTGATCCCGGAGATTTTGGGCGCGATTGACGATCCGGATCTGGCGACGACGCCGATTGAAAAGCCGGTCGTTTGTCCGTCCTGCGGGACAGAGCTGGTTTATGATACGGTTCATATTTATTGTCCGAATTCGCTTTCGTGCCGTCCGCAGCTGGTCAGCCGCTTGGTTCACTTTGCATCGCGCGATGCGATGAACATTGAAGGTCTTTCCGAAAAGACCATCGGACAGCTGGTGGATCGAGGGCTGGAGGAATTAGCAGATCTTTACCGTTTGACGGAAGAGGATCTGATGCAGCTGGACAAGTTTAAGGAAAAAAAGACGCAAAATCTTTTGCAGGCATTGGAGCGCTCAAAGACGCCGGCGCTTTCCGCGTTTTTGTTTGCCGTTGGCATCCCGGAAGTGGGCGTTCGGACGGCACGTGATCTGGCGGATCATTTTAAGACGCTGGAAGCGCTTCGCCATGCCGATGCGGACTCATTGCTTACGCTGCCGGATATTGGCTCCATCACCGCGCAGCATATTGTGGATTTCTTTCGCGATGAACACATTGCGGCGGGGATTGATGCGCTTTTATCGGCGGGAGTTCGTCCGTCTGCGATGGATGCGGGCGCCGCATCGGATGGCGACACAGAGGAGACCTTGTCTGCCCATCAGGCGGCCGATCGTGTGCGCGGAAAAAAAGTGGTGATTACCGGAACCATTGCGGGATTGAGCCGGCGTGAGATGGAGGCAGCGATCCGTGCGATGGGCGGAACGGCGCAGTCGTCGGTTTCATCCCGAACGGATCTGGTGATTGCGGGGACAGAAGCCGGATCGAAGCGTGACAAAGCGGAGAAACTGGGAATCGCGATTCTGGAGGGAGAACCATTGCGCCACTGGCTTCGAGAATGGTATAAAGAGAAATAAATTCTTTTTTCATCAGGGGATGTGGAAAAATACGTGATGTTGCGCGAAAGCGGAGGTGAAGTGATGAAACAGAGGGTGATCCTCTCCACGCATAATGAAGGAAAGGTGAGGGAGCTCCGCGATTTGCTGGGAGAGGGATACGATGTACAGACCAAACAAGATGTGAATCTTGGCGCCTTGGATATTCCGGAAACGGGAACGACGTTGGAGGAAAATGCTCGTTTGAAAGTCGTCGGCTTGTACCGCGCCCTTTTGGAGATGGGCGAAGATCCCGATCAGGTCTGGATTCTTGCGGATGATACGGGTCTTTTTGTCGATGCGCTGGATGGCCGGCCGGGAATCTACGCGGCGCGGTATGCCGGCGCGGAGGCGACATACGAGGACAATGTACAGAAGCTCATTCATGAAATGCAAGGCGTGGCATGGGCGCACCGGACGGCGCAATTTCGTACGGTGATTGCGTTATGCCGCGGCGGCATGACGGAGACGGTGGAAGGGCAGCTGGAAGGCATGATTCTGGAAGCTCCGCGCGGGGATAACGGATTTGGGTATGACCCGATTTTTTACGTTCCCGCCGAAGGAAAAACATTGGCCGAAATGAGCGAAGAGGCGAAGAATCAGATCTCCCACCGGGCGCGCGCCTATCAGGCACTGCATCGTCGTTTGGGGAAGAGAGCGACGGATGCAGAACATGCGGCGGAAGGGGATGCGCCGGATGCCTGAACAGATTCTAGTCATTTCGGACACCCATGGTTCCGTGGCGCCTGTGGTGGGATGGCTGCACGAGCATCCGGAGACGGATCGGATCATTCATCTGGGCGATTATGCCGAGGATGCCGCAGAGATGGAACAGTTGATTGGGCGCCCAGTGATCTCGGTACGGGGAAATAATGATTGGACTTCGATGGCGCCTGTGGAGATGGTGCTGCATCTTTCCGGCCATGTGCTCTATCTGAGCCATGGGCATCGGCTGGGCGTTTACTATGGGACGGATCAAGTCGCACGCGCGGCAGCCAAAAACGGTGCGGATGTTGCGCTTTATGGACATACGCATCGTTATCATGAAGAGCGGCAGGGCGGCTTGCTCATCTTGAACCCGGGCTCTGCCAGCCTTCCAAGGGATGGGATGCGCAGCTGTGCCTTGCTTTTTTTATCCGAGGGGGAAGCGCCAGCGGTCAAACGCATTGAACTATCCTGAGCTTTTTGAGGCGCGGACGCCCAGGAGCAGAGGTGTGGAGACGCAGGATTCGAAGGACTTTTGCAATTCCTGTGGCCTTTCGCTATAATATGAGAACCAAATGTGCCATTAGCGCAGAGGAAGCGCGTCACTCTCCGGAAGTGAAGGACCGGGGTTCGAATCCCTGATGGCACGATACTCAGCCCGTTGAGACAGGAATGTTTCGGCGGGCTTTTTATGATTTCGGATGCAGTGATCATTTCATTGTCTGATGGATTCGCCACGAAAGGCACAGCAGCCTGAGCGGGGCAAGGGGTCAATTCCTTCCAAAATGCGGGATGCAGCGCCGCATCCGCCGGATAAAAAAAATAAAGTAAAAAAGTTTGACGAAGATCGTTTGGGATGGTATTATGATCGGGTCGTTTCTGAAAGGCGCTCTTTGAGCGAAGAAAAAAAGAAAAAACTTCTAACAAAAGCTTGACAGAGAACTTACAGATACGATACAATACTAAAGCTCACTCAGTGAGCACGAACCTTCAAAATTGAATCAGTAAATAACTTTGAGTTTAATAATTCAAAACATCGAGTCATGATCGTGACTCTCTAAATTTTTTTGAGAGTTTGATCCTGGCTCAGGATAAACGCTGGCGGCGTGCATAACACATGCAAGTCGAACGAGATCG
>JAEXBN010000016.1 GCA_023394045.1 Bacillota bacterium
GAATTGGTGTAACGAACTCCCAAGAAAATCGCTCAATTATAAGACGTCGAGGGAGTGTATACAACAAGAACTTGAGCAACTATGGGCGGCTTAGAAAGTGTCCAAGTTATTATTGCAATTGGAGAAATCATTAAATTCACAATAGAGATCACCCTTACCGCCTCCGGCAGCTGATACTGGCAAAAAGTCAGAGTCCAGTTTGAATCCGCGCACCTCGTAAGGCTTGTTCACCAAGTGATCTATTGCAAGGGCAGCACGCCAAAGCGTCCATTCCAGATAGGCCGGAGTTTCATCTTTAGGAACTTCAATGATGTTATCCTCGTCATATTCAATTTTTCCGCCACCTTTTATCAGCAAGGACATGTAATCAGCAATTTCTCGCCATTGATCTTTTTGCTCAGCAGCGTATGCCAGCTCATCGGTTTTTGAAAGCGTGTCTTCTAGTCTTTGACGAGCAATGTTGATTTGAGTTGGTGTTTCCAGTGGCAAATCAGAAATATCAAAAAGAATGTGCCGTGCCTTCATCTGTTTCATCAAATCCTGAAGAATGGCCATAGCAGTCTCCGCATGATCAGACGGAAGTGGAGCGCCATTGCACAACTCAAAAAGCGCATTTTTCAGAGTAACATTTCCTGGCACACTTTTAGCAAGCTGTTCTACCAATAGATGCTTTGACGGAACAATGACTAAGCCCCGTCCTTTTCTCTGCAGAACACCAGTAATGCGTAAATAACGCATGTTCATATCAGAATAGTCAAGGAAATTCTCTTGCTTTTTATCGTAATGTTTACCGCGCTCTGCAATTTCTTTCTTATCAAAAGTTCTTTTCGCAGGTGCTTTTGATCGTCTTTCGCGCAAATCCAGAATCTGATCGACAACCCAATTGACATCATAAAGAGGATTGGTTGTATGTCCCCAGAGAGCAAATTCAATGCGTTGCATCTCGGATGTTCCTGTGCGTTTCTCTAATTCCAACATGATAGCTAATATCCATCTCAAAGGCGAAAACAATCCCGAATGATCTGGAAGTTCAAACTGTTCGACACTCATCGCGCGCAAATAACATTCTTGGACAGCGGGAAACGTATCAGCTTGTAAAAAAGCTCTTCCGAAAGGCGTAAGTGTATCTAGTGCTCCTAGTTCCGACTGCTCAAAACCGTCACCCTTTTTTATTTGAGGATAGATGAACCCATGTTTAGCAAACATCAGTCTCCATTTTCGGGCATGGCTTCCAGAGGCATCTTTGCCGGCCATATTTTGAATAATTCCTTTTTCATTAAGAAGGTTCATAAAACCTACTTCATTTTCTCGCCCACGTAGATTACCTACATACGACGATTCAGCAAAAATCCTTAATCCTTCTTGAATACGATTAGGACTTCTTAACCCGGTATTGCCTACAAGCCAAATTGAAATATTCTCGTCCATAGCCTTCCTCAGTTAAACGCAACAAATAAGTATTCCTGGACGCGGTTCCTGTTAGTTTTTACGTCCCTCTGGTTCCCAAATGAATACGTATAATCTATGGGAATAACCTCGACATGATTCTTGTGTTTAGCCAATAAGGCAACCATTTCATCCTTCGTAGGCAGGCTATTTGATGAATACGAAACGATTAATATACTATCTTTATATTTCTTGAATAGCCGATCAAAAGCATCTGCTGCTCCTGTCTTTGTAGAAAAGGGAGTAGGATATGACTTGAATTTTTTAGTTTGAGTATTTTCCTGTATCTCAACCCCTTTCCAATCGCAGGCTAGACCTTCAACAAAATGGTAGCGTCTTACATATTCATTGTCTGATAGCGGTGAATAGTACGGAGGATCGATATAGACTAAATCAGCTTGCTTCGTCCGAAGGTCCATTGCATCCCCGCGTTTAGATTGGTTTTTCATTCCGTTATCAAATACAGCTTTATTCACGTCATTCACCGCATCAAGAAAATGGTCGCGTAGCGACGTTTTTAGATCTTTCCTACCATCATCATATCGATGTCCGGTATACGTAAAAATACCGCGCGGTCTTTTTTTAGTGCATGCTCTAATCAACGCAGCTAGAGCAATGGCTTGTTTGAACGGATCATCCATTTTCCAAATATTTGTACGAAGGACATCAATGAGGTCATTGTCTTCATCAGAAAAATAGAGTCCAGCAAAGGTATTGGAAACAAAGTGATCATATTCTCCCGAGCTACACAAAAGTCGCTCCGCTTCTACGTCGGACAAAATTACCGAATTATTCTCGATCATGGCTTTAGAGAAAACGGCAGACATAGCCATGTAATCGTTGCTTAAAACTTGTTTTCCTTGGGCTTTGAACATATAGCCGACAATGCCTGAACCCGAAAACAGATCGATAACCGTCGTAAACTCAAAACGTGATGCAACGCCCCAGATTTCTTTTAACAGTTTTCGTTTAGACCCCATGAACCGAGTCGTTGGATATAACGCAACTTTCTTATCAAGTTCAACGCCATCAAATTTGATCATTGGCGGAATAGCAATGATGACATCTTCCCCTTCCGACTACTAGCCTTACTTGAAATAAAACGTTTAGTGGATAAAACTTCTATCGGATACTCTGAATAAAGCTCATGAACCAAGGGATGATTGGAATTTGTAAGGAGGGTATGGCATCCCAGAACGCGCAAATGCTCTATTTCTTGAGCTAATTCACGATGATCCTCTTCGTAGAATTGTTCCTTGGTATACCTCTTAAAATCAGCATATTCCGAGACAGGTAAATATGGAGGATCTAGAAAGACGTAATCCCCAGGTTTCGCATATTCACGCAAGACATCTTTATAATCACCGCATACAATTTGAGCGTGTTTTAGTAACGATGATGCCGCTCTTAATCCGGCTTCATCGCATATCGTTGGATTTTTGTATTTACCATAGGGAACATTGAACTGTCCCTTCCGGTTAACCCGATATAGCCCATTAAAGCAAGTTTTATTCAAATAGATTGTCCGGGCTGCAGCTTCAGATTTACTAAGCTTTTCCCAATCTTGGTTTCTAACTTTATAAAACATCTCACTCGTATTTTGATATTGAGAAAGATACGAAATTACTTCATCAACTGAGTCCGCAACCTTTTGATAAACATTGATCAGCTCCGGATTACTATCTGCAATTACGGCATTTTCAGGTTGTAATGCAAAAAACAACGCACCACCACCAAAAAAAGGCTCAATGTAGGTTTGGAATGATGCCGGTGTTTTGGGTAGCAAATCAGGAAGGAGCTGCGTCTTTCCGCCCGCCCATTTAAGGATTGGCTTAACGCGAACAGTCTTATCATTTTTTTTGCTCACAACGCTTCCTCCTCATCCTTGGTAATTTCCACAATATCGCTTATATCGCATTCAAGTGCTGAGCATATTTTGACCAAGACATCTGTGGTCAAGTTTTCGTTCTTTCCGAGCTTAGCCATTGATGCATGGCTTATACCTGCTGCTACACAGAGATCTTTTTTCTTCATATCTTTATCTATCAAGATTTTCCAAAGCTTTTTATAGCTGATTGGCATATGAACTCCTCATCATTAATTGCTGAATAAAATTCAGTCTTCGCTGAATTTTATAGAACTATATCACATGTAAAAATGACTCTCAACAAAAAAATAATACAAATCTCAATAAGTTGAGCATTTACAGTAGTTGTATCAATGATTTTTCCACCAGCTGCTGTATAACCCCACCATCCGTGCTCATAAAGATCCCTTTCAAAAATTCTGGTTCCAGTGCAAGATTGATTCGAGTCATTTCGTTCTCCTTTCAGCCTTTGTTATGCATAAACAAAATGATACTGAAAGAACGAAATGACTCATCGCTTTTTACACCAACTTAGTTTACATAATCGGCTCCTATGAGTCTTTTATTTTGTCTCACTTAATTTTGCAACTCGACAACATATGTATTGACTACTAAGATTTTGACATCGTTACCACTCTTGTGATATGTTTTACAGTCATAGATGTGCTTCATAGAAAGAGGTAGAGTATGCTTAGACATGATGCTCCTCGTTGCGTGTCAAAAAAACTTCTGCTTCTCTTCGTTTGTACTTTCCCACCCCTTTTAGCGTCATGTGAACAAACCATGCCCGTTGAAGAGTCTTCTTTCCTCTCCTATGCATCCGACAACATCATTGATTCTTCTGATACCTTTAAATCTGAGCAAGCTCCTCGTCGCCCATCTGACTTCAAGAATCAAAAAACACACACATTTTTTGATATTCCTGCTGAAACAGATTACTCCCATGTGCGTCTTTCTTTAAACAAGCGTTCATTCAAAAATGATGAAAAAATAATGTGCACCTTATCAAATAGTAATCCTGGTGTGGGCTTTTATTACTATTCTAAGCCAATAATTTTTAATTTCACTCACTCTAAAGTCCTAATGGATCTAACAGACGGTGAATGGCTTTACTGTGCTCTTGAGAATTCTAAAGATGAATTTTCATCCACCATTAATGTAAATCTGTCACTGGTTAAAAAGCGCCTAGAAGGAGGTGAGTATTACATCCGTTTCTTTGTTGGTGACATGGAGGTAGAAGAAAAATTTTATGTGAAAGGAGAATCCAAATGAAATCCATAACCCGAAAGCTACTTTCTTTATTCATTTTCACACTTTTCCTTATCATAACGACAAATTTGAAAGTGTTTGCGGTGGCGGAAGAACATGGGTATTTAGAATATGACTATGATTCAAAGACAGAAACCTTCGTCCCTGTTGAAGAGTTTTCCAATCCTGTCAGTCAAACCGATCACTTGTTAACATCCAGATCTCAAGTGTCGGACGTAGAAGAGACCCCTGCTTATACCCCTCCCACACTATTGATGAATGAACAATTGCGGTCTGTTATAGGCGAAGATGAAAGAACGATTGTCAATCCCACAGTTTCACCCTATTCAAGAATCGTTGCATTGAGGCTCGGACAGGATACTAATGGTGATGGGAAAGCAGACACTTGGTATCTGGGAACAGGTTTCATGGAAGGCCCCGATTGCTTCGTTACAGCGGGTCATTGCATGTGGAATGGAGAAGAATTTGGAAATGTTGAAGAAATGAGATTATATCCAAAACAAAATGGCTCTATTTATGGAAATGTGTTTTATTACCCAAAGCACTGGATCCTCCCAATCGAATTTAAAAATGGTGATAGTAACTATGATTGGTGCATAGCTAGGCTGTGGAATAACATTGGGGATACTCTTGGATGGTTTGGTAAATCAACTGGATCAAGAATGAATGAGAACATTATTGTTGGTGGATATCCTGCCGATTTTCATGGTAAACAAGTATCATCTAACGGTACCGTCACTTTTGAAAATGAGTATAAAATCAAATACAACGCTGATACTGCAGGCGGAAGTAGTGGCGGTCCGGTATATGCGGACAACGGCATGGTATATGCAATACATACCACAGGAAGAGACACCTACAACGCCGGAGTGCGTATCACAAAAAGAATGTTTGATGTCATGCAACAATATTACCTTGAAGGCATGAAACAATGGCATTGATCTAAACGATGGAATAAAAAAAGTGAAATAATCTGATAAAACACTCTGTTTCCAATAAAATAGTCGCTCTCAGTGCGTTGATCGCGATGCTCATGGTCAGCGCCCCGATGTCCTTCGCAAAATCGATGCCCTACCGGGTCGGCGGAGAAAACCGTTTTGAAGTGGCGACCAATATCGCATCTCAAGAATTTCAAGATGCGCATCGAGTGATCCTCGTAAACCATACCGCGTGGGCGGATGCCCTTTCCTCCAATAACCTGAGCCGGGGCGAAGCCCCCATTCTCTATGTGCAGCAAAATCAGCTCACTGCGTTGACTCAGTCTTGGTTAGAAGATCATGAAGTGGATGAAGTCATGATTGTGGGAGGCCCCCGTTCGGTTTCAGAATCCGTAGAAGCACAGATTAAAGCGCTTCTGCCTGATGCACAAATCAAACGGTTCGGGGGTTCTGATCGGTATGACGTCTCGCTTCAAACGGCGCTGGAAAACAAGGCGCCCAACACGGTGCTGGTCGATGGGACAACGTATGCGGATGCACTGGCCGCTGCTCCTCTGATCACGGCGAAAAATGCGAATATCGTCCTCCTTTTACCGGAAGCAATCCAGAAAGAGTCCATCGCTCATCTGGCTGAAACGGATGGCCTCATATGGGTGATTGGCAGCACGTTGCCCGCAGAGAAGATTCAACAAGTGCTAAAGGCCGATGGGATTGACCGGGAACTGAATGTCATTGGCGGCGCGGACCGCTATGAGGTTTCCGTGCAGGTTCAAAAAAGGATCTTTCCTGATCCAAAAGGGGTCATCGTCGCCTCGGGAGAAGGGTTCTCTGATGCATTGGTCGGCGGCCCCATCGCTCAGAAACGAAATCTGCCGATCCTGCTCGTCAGAAAAACTTCCGCTTCCGAATCGGTAAAACAGACCATATTCGCCGACTCGGTTCACGAAACCATGGTGTTAGGCGGGCGGAAGACGATCGACTTCTCGGAAGATCTTTTTCCCGCGTTCAACGAATAAACAAAGCCGTCCCACTCGTTTGCTGCGTGAAGGGGCGTTACGCTGAAGCTGAAAAAGGAACGCCGATGGATGGCAAAAAAGGCGATTCAGGAGTATTCAAGCCCCTGAATCGCCTTTTTTTATGAAAGTTCTCGAGATCCCCCATTCACGCATCGGCTGGGGCTCTCACCCTGCACGGGACTCTCAGCTGCGCGGGCCCGCCGGGTAATGCTGGCTCATGCTTTTTACATTAAAGTTCGAACGGTATTCGGTCTCATGCCAGAAGATATTATCCGCTACCAGACATTCAGGGTTCAGCTCAACCCCATCCAGCGCCATCTCCATGAACTTTTTGTATCCCGCACGATCAATCAGATGTCCCCCGTGGAGATACTCGGGTTTATAATCCATGACCCACGCAGAGAACTTCTGCCAATTTTTCAGCACGCCGAGGATCACGTCTTCGCTCGCCCAGTTCAGGAACATCTTTCCGGCGCGCGGCGTCTGGCGACCGGTACGACCACCAAGGATCACCCGGTAAAAATGCTGTGGCTGGCGCGTCCAAGCACCCGTTGGACAGACGCGCGTGCATTCGGCGCAGCCCACACAACAGCAGGTGTCTTTCTCAATCTTTCCACTCGGAGTCAGTTTGAGAACGCGTGTCGCCGCTTTGGTGCATTGGCGTACACAGGTCTCGCAGCCGATGCAGCGCTCTTGATGGTAATCCATCCGCGAGCAGCCGATGATCCCAAAATCACACATGTGGGCTTTGTTGCAATCATTAGCACAGCCCGAAATATTGATCTTAATATTGTAGTGGCTCGGGTAGATGAGCGGCTCAATTTTATGCGCCAGCTCCTGCGTGTTGATCTGGCCGCAGATGCAATGGTAGTTTCCAATGCAGGCGGTGATATTGCGGGAGCCGATCGCCGGATATCCCTTGGAGACATCCCACTCCTCGGGCTCGCCCGCCATGGTATCCATATCCACCTGATTCTGTTCCACCTCAACCGAGCGGATATATTTTTCGATATAGGCGTTGACTTCCGGAATATCATCGATATAAATTCCCGGAAAATCAAAGGTCTGGCGCGTTCCCATATGGAAATTTCCATCCCCCCACCGCTCAGCAATTTCCTGGCAAAGGCTCAAATATTTGGCATCAATAAAGCCTGCCGGAACACGCATCTGAAGCATAAATTCGCCGGGCACCTTCGACTGGCGATAGCAGTGCACGCGCATCTGCTTGACATCAATATCTCGATTCATCTCCGCCTCCTTAATCGACGAGGTAACGCGCTTTTGCGTAGGGAAACACAGGACCATCGATGCAGACATAGGTGTAGTCAATCCGGCAGTTGCCGCATTTTCCAATCCCGCACTGCATCTTGCGCTCAAAGCTCATCCAAATATTATCCACGGCGGCTCCGCACTTAAGCAGCTCCAGCCCCGTAAATTTCATCATCGGCGGCGGTCCGACAACCACGACCGCATAGTTGTCCCCGTACTCCGCAAACGGAATCTCCTTCACATACTCCGTGACAAAGCCTTTGCGCCAATCTTCATATTCTTCATTATCCAGGGTCAGAATCGGATGAAATTTCGGATTGGCCTTCCAATGCGCAAGATCCGGCTGGAACATGATTCCCTCATGGTTCTTGAACCCTGCAATCAGCGTAATATCCTCATACAGATCCGGATTGGCTTCGGCTTCGCGCAGCATGGAGCGCACAGGCGCCAAACCGGTTCCCCCGGTGATCACGATCAGATGTTTGCCCTGAAAGCGATCCGTCGGCCAGCCCTTTCCATAAGGGCCGCGAAGAAACAGAACATCGCCCACCTCTTTTTGGAAAATCACATTGGTGACTTTTCCGACCGCACGCAAGGTGAATTCCAGCCAGCCATCGCCCTGTGCCGAAACGGAAATCGGCGCCTCGCCGATCGTCGGAATCGACAATTGCATAAACTGACCATGCGCCACTTTTTTATCGGTGGCCAAACGGAACGTCCATTCATGTTCCGTTTCATGGGTGACTTGAAGAATTTCCGCCGGCTCCGGCTTGACAAAATTCACCCGCTCCTTTGTAGCTGCCGCGACACTCATACTGTCACCTCCTGATTCGCCCGAGCTGCCTGAATCTCCGCAACGGCTCGGTTCACTTTTTTCATGGTCTCAACAATGGAAATGAACTCCGGGCAACGATGGATGCAGCGCCCGCACCCCACACACATATGGTGCGTTTTGAAACGCGCCTTATGCGCATGAAACTTGTGCAAGACCTTATAGCGCATCCGTGAAGCCGCATCCGGCCGCATTTCACGCTGTCCAGCCATCGTATCATACCCAGGAACCTGGCAGCTTTGATACACACGGCGGCGTTCTCCGACTTCAGGATTTTCGCCCCAAATTACATCGCGGCTGCGGAAGCAGGTGCAGGTAGAACAGGCGACCGTGCAGGCTCCGCAGGAAATGCAGCGCTTATTATACTCATCCCACATGGGATGATGCTTGAGCGCAAGCAAAACCTCCGGATCCGTCAGATCCGGGATCTCCACCGACAATTCCTGTCCCTCTTCCACAAAGGCCGGCGTAAAATCGGAAGGCGCAAACGACTCGAAATAGGGATGGAACACCTCGTCTTTCACCTCGGCAAACAAGCCCTCCTCATCAAATTTTACGGCAATGGCATAATCATCCGTCCGATTGGTTCCCATCGACAGACAGAAGCACGTGTCGTCGCCTCCATGGCAATCCATCAGGATGAACTTGACCTGTTCGCGCACGCGCATGTAGTAATAATCTGGAAAACCGCCATTCATTCTGAAAATATCCGCCTGAATCACCTGCGCATTGATGTCGCAGGGACGGGCAAAGATCAAAATCGGACGCTTCGGCCCCTTGCTTTCTGTGTATTCATCCTCCGTGAAATGAAAAATCGTCTCCTGAATGGGATTGATCACTTCCTTCGCCGGAAAATCGCTCTTTTGATCCCAGACAATTTCATCGAAATGATGTACGCGATCATAGCGGACGAAATCCGTCTCTGAATACCTTCCCTGCTTCGGAAAACGCTTGGGCGCATAAACATCATATGTCGCGCTCAGGCTTTCCAGCAGCATGTCGACATCTGAACGAGTCAAACGATACGCCATGTGTTGCCCTCCCTGTCTAAATAAAAAAGTGTCATGTTGAGAATATAAAACATCGCTTCGTGCAATACGTTACCATCTAAAAATGTAACGCCAATTTTCGAGTAAATCAAGTAACATGATGCGTAAACAAGAGATCGTTTCCCACTAAAAGTGGTATATAAATGTTTTTTAGAACTGGTTCAACCACTCCATGGCAAAAAGCCCTGTGCGGCAAGGAATCCCTCTACCTTGAGATATCGATATAATAAAAATATAGATATAATAGAAACGATCAGAAAAAGGAACCGTCGGGCAACATGAACCCGGTAAACATCGAAGGAGGAGTCCATTGGCTGATATCTTTGAACGTTCGCTTGCCTTGCATGCAGCATTACATGGGAAAATGAGTACGGAATTAAAAGCGCCGCTGGAAACGAAAGACGATCTCTCTCTCCTGTATTCTCCCGGAGTCGCGCAGCCCTGCCGTGCCATTCATGAGCATCCGGAGACCGTCTATGACTACACATGGAAGGGCAACACCGTCGCTGTGGTCTCCAACGGAACCGCCATTTTAGGGCTCGGCGATCTCGGCCCGGAAGCGGCCTTGCCGGTCATGGAAGGAAAATGCGCGCTCTTCAAGCGCTTTGGCGGGGTCAATGCGGTTCCGGTCGTGCTGGATACCAAGGATCCCAAGGAAATCATCCAAATCGTCAAGGCCATCGCGCCAACCTATGGCGGAATCAATCTGGAGGATATTAAAGCTCCGGAATGCATTGAAATCGAACGGGAACTGATTCGGCAGTGCGATGTCCCGGTTTTTCATGATGATCAGCATGGAACCGCGATTGTGACCACCGCGGCCATCATCAACGCACTCAAATTGGTACACAAAGTTCCGGAAGAGTGTACCGTCGTGATCTCAGGGGTCGGCGCTGCCGGATCGTCCATCATTCATATGCTGACACAGCTGGGGATCAAAAACTTTTATGGCTTCAACAGCAAGGGCATATTGAACCGAAAGCATGCCGACACGTACCAGAACCCGCTCTATCGCGAACTGGCGCAAATCACCAACCATGAGGCCGAAGATCTCTCGATCGAAGAAGCCATGAAAAAAGCCGATATTTTTATCGGCGTCAGCGTCCCCAATAAAATCAACGCCGAGATGGTGCGCTCCATGAAAAGGGATCCGATCGTTTTTGCGATGGCGAATCCGGATCCTGAAATTGGATACCAAGAAGCACGGGCAGCGGGTGCGCGCGTCGTCGGAACGGGCCGCAGCGATTATCCGAATCAGGTCAACAACGTACTGGCCTTCCCCGGACTGTTTAAGGGCGCATTGAACGCTCATGCGACCAAAATCAGCGACTCCATGAAATTCGCTGCCGCTCAGGCATTAGCCAGCCTCGTCTCCGACGAAGAATTGAGCGAAGAATATGTGATCCCTTCCCCCTTTGATGCACGCGTTCCGGAAGCCGTGGCCGCGCAAGTGGAAACCAAAGCCGTGGAAGAAGGGCTCGTGCGCAAAGCGTAATGATTTTTTCCGAGAACGGTGCGCCTCAGGATCTAGCGCACTGCCCCATCGAAAAACCGACCGCATTCCATGAACGATCATGGAACGCGGTCGGCTTTTTATGCGAAGATCAACGGCCGGCAACGAAGCGCCAGCTGCGGAGCCTTGCCTCCTCTAAACGACGATCGACAACTATGCTTTAATCCGTTCATCGTCCGGATCATAAAAGACGCGGGACTCCAGCGCCACTTCCTGTCCGCCGATCATCACGACAGATCCTTCCTGTGCTTTGGACGTCAGAACCAAGGCATATCCAATGCCGCCCTCAAAGGTAAGCGCTTCCGTATACATCGTCACCCGACCTACCTCTTCTCCGCCAAGAAGAACAGAGGTACCCGGCTCAATGGAACTGAGCACTTCATGGGTTCGGAAGCCCAACAGCGCCCGAGCGGCGCCCTGCGCGCGAACCGCCTCAAGAGCTTCTTTTCCAATAAAGTCCTTGCTCCAATCCACCGTCCAGTCAAATCCGACTTCCAACGGATTGGCCCCCTTCAAATCGCTCATGAGGACATAGCCCTTCTCACGCGGTAAGCTGGTCAAAATGGCATCCGTGGTCATGCGCAAGACCAAAATATTCTTCTTTTCTCCTTCCTCCTCAAGGGCTTGCATCGTCTGCTCCACCCGATCCGGCGGAAGATAAAGCTCATAGCCTAATTCTCCCGTAAAGCCGCTGCGCGCCACATAGATCGGAAGCTCACCCAGATGATTCTCTTCCATGCGGAAGCGCCGGAGTCCGTCTAACGGTTCCGACAGAAGACCGGAGATCAGTTCCCGCGAATGCGGTCCCTGTACGGCAATCATGGAAGTCTCGCCGGTTCGATCGCGGTAAGAGACGCGTTCGTCCTGCTTGTTTTCATCAAAGTGCCGCATCATGGCGTCCAAATAAAGCGTGGAGATCCAGAACTGCTCCTCCGCCATCCGGAAGATGATGACATCATCGATGATAGTTCCTTGTTCATTCAACATCGTCGTATACTTCGCCTGACCGACTTTCGCATGGGAAAACCCGTTGACAAAGAGCCGATCCAAAAAACTTCCGGCATCCGGGCCGTTCACTTCAACCAATTGATGTGTGAAATCATAAATTCCGACCGAGGTGCGCACAGCCTGATGTTCTTTCCGTTTTAACTCTGCTGCCATATGAAACTCCTTTCTTTCGATGTTTCATCCACTTCCGGATTTCGTTCCCATTCCCTTCGCCCTTCAACCGCTCATCATGAACAACCAAACTCCTACCTTTGCGTTCGGCGTTGCCCGAGAAACGCTTCGACGAGCTGGCGAGCCAGCATCGTGGTGGTGATGGCGCCGATGCCTCCTGGAGTCGGCGTCGCCGCCCGTACAATCGGCGCAATGCGTTCCAGATTCACATCTCCAGTCAGCTTTCCCTCCTTCATGCTCACTCCGACGTCGATAACAATCTGGCCTTCACGAACATAGGTCTCGTCCACCAGATCGGCAACCCCTGCTGCCGATACGATAATATCCGCCTGTCTGGCGAGATGCGCCACATCCTTCGTTGCCACATTGCATAGAACAACCGTCGCCATGCGCGAAGAGAGAAGCAAGGACAGAGGACGGCCGACCAACATCCCGCTTCCAATCACACAAACCTGCTTGCCCCTCAGATCAATGCCATAATGATCCAGCAGTGCCATGACCGCCGCTGGGGCGGTATGAACAAACGTTGGTTCTCCAGCCACCAATTTTCCAAGACTTTGGGCGGTCGTTCCATCCACATCCTTTTCCGGCGCAATCGCCTCGCGAAGATGGCTCATATCCCACTCCGCCGACAGTGGCTCCATCAGCAAAATGCCATGAACACCCGCCTCCTTCGACAGCTTCTGAATCAGTGCCACGGCATCCGCTTCTTCCGCATCCGAGGATAGAACATGTTCTTGTACGTCGATGCCGATCTGGTGCATCTTCTTTTCAATTCCTTTGGCGAAGCTTTTCGAGGCGTCAACGTTTTCCATGCGGATGGTCGCCAGCACCGGTCGGATCCCCTTCTCATGGAAAGGCGACAAGAGAGCAGATAATTCGGAAAGAATGTCTGCATTGACTTCTTTGGCAAGATACCGTTCCGTAATGTTCTCCTTTCCTTCATGTTCCCTGATGAGTCGTTTTTCATCTTCATGATACTTCAGAATCGATTTCCTGTCATGCGGATCGATCCGTTTATACAAATGGCAAACAAAAAAGCCGATCCCGCGGTCAATAGAAACCGCGGGATCGGCTCATCGCTTTCGCTGCTATTTTTCAGCTGCCGCTTGGCGCAGCGTCGGTAAAAAGGCTCCTCCGACGATATTTCCTGCCGTGATGACAAGAATCGCTAAAATCCCATTCATGTTCCAGGCATTCCCCATCCAAAAGTAGAACATATCCGCAATCGAGTGTTCAAAGCCGGCCAAAATAAAGACCACCACCCCAAAGATCAACGACAGATATTTTCCCAACTCATAGCGGCTGTTTTTGTATCCTTCCACAGCAATATAGATCAGCATGTTGCAAAAGCAGGCCAAAATAAACAGACTCAACAGCTGATCTCCCACTTTTGCTCCCGCCACGGCAACCGCACGCTCCGTCATTTTAGGCGCAAGGCGCGTCCATTTGAGGAGTCCGGCGACGATCCCCGTCCCGATCAGATTGCCGAGCCAAATCAGGGGCAGACGCGCATTTTCTTCGGGCTTGCTCTGCAAAAGATAGCACGCCTTCCCCGTAAAGAGGAACAGTCCAAATTCCACAATGGTGAATAAACCAATGGTAAAAAAGAAGGCTCCGACAACGGGATTCGGCTGCGCTAAAAACACAGCGCCTCCGACGCCAATCATGACTCCTGCTGCAATGCTTTTTAGTGCAATTTCTTTGAACCTCATCGTTCCTCATCCCCTTCCGTCTGAGATGGATCGGTCACAATCCCTACTACCACCGGCGCTCCAGAAGGAGAAATGGTCACGGCAAAACGTCGATGATCGCCATCGAGGCAAATCAGTTCCCCCGCTTCCGCGGAAATGTGCTCCTGCGTCTCTCCGCATCGGAATTCCAGCGTATACGGATCGCGCGAATAAAACAGCAAACGGTCCCGATGCGAAAGCGCCATGGTCTCTTCCGAGGACACAATCTCAAGATGACCAGCCAGATCATTTCGAACGATCAGGTTAAAATCCACACAGTCTGCCGAATTGGTCGACCGCGTCGTCCAGCTCCCGGAAAAATGTTCCACTTCATAAGGCTGAAGCTGGCGTCCATACAAATGCTGTTCTCCGGACGAATGATCCACGGATAAGGTTCCCACCAAAGGAAAAATGATCCGCTGATAGCCCGAAAAATCACTGAATGTCGATTCCAACCCGGTAAACGTGGCGGAAGAAAGACGATAGCGGAAGGTGCGTTCTTTGAAATCTGCCCCCGGAGGATCAATCATCAGCTGCGTGGTCGTCCCCCCTGCCCATGTGGAAACCTGAAATTGATCGGATGTGATCCGTTGCATCATCCTTCGTTCTCCTTTCTGAATGATCGGTGTGGTGTGACCATAATTTATTTGGCCTGAGGCTCTTCGGTGATCAGGTCGGCAAATGGTGCCTCGAGCCATTGCGCCAACCGATTCGGTTCCACTTCCACCTGCACGCCAACCTGCCCTGCGCTGACGCAGATGGTCTCGCGCTCCTGTGCATGACGATCAAAAAAGGTGGAATACGCTTTTTTCATTCCCACAGGCGAACATCCTCCATGCACATATCCGGTCATGGCTTTGAGTTCCTTCTGAGGAAGCATCTCCAGCTTCTTCTCGCCTGAGACCGCCGCCGCTTTTTTCAAATCCAGATGCGATTCCACCGGAATCACAAAAACATGGATCTCCTTCCCCCGTGTCACCAAGGTTTTATATACGCCCTCGCGCGGCCGCCCGATTTTATCCGCGACCGCCTCTCCATCCAGTCTTCCATCCGCCACATCATATTCATGCGGATCATACGGAATCTTCGCACGATCCAACAAGCGCATGACATTGGTCTTGACAGGCTTATTCATGAAGTCTTCTCCAGTTTCTACGCATCTCGTCCAATTTCAATCCAATTCAACATTCCATCATCCCCGCATCCCGGCATGACAAAAAGAAAAGGGCCCGCTGATGCGGGCCGCCGTTCCTCTATGGCGCTGGTTTACAGCTGATCTTTGTACTTCGCAAAAATTTCATCCAGCTTGCCCTGATCCTTTAATGTTTTCAAAGCACCATTCACTTCCTCAAGCAAGGCCGGATTGTTTTTCGCCAAGACCATGGCGTATTCTTCCTCCGAGAACTTGCTCTCCAAGGAGCGCAAATCCGCATTGGCATTGACGAAATTCATCGCGGTCGACTGATCGCAGACCACCGCGTCCACTTTTCCGCTCTGCATAGCCATGATCGCGTCCTGGTAGGCCTTAAAGGACTGAACGCTGGACTCTCCGAACTCTTCCTCGGCCATACTCTGGCTGGTCGTTCCCAGCTGAGCGCCAATCTTCTTTCCCTTCAGCTCATCAATTTTCTGAATCGGTGAATCCTTTTTCACGATCACCAGCTGAACGCTCTGAAAATAGCTCGTGGAAAAATTCACGCTCTTCTCACGTTCCGGAGTCTTGGTGAATCCAGCGATTCCGCCATCCAGCTTTCCGCTTTCGATCGCTGCAATAATGGAATCAAATTCCATGTCCTGCATGTTCAGCTTATATCCCAGCTCATCGGCGACCGCCTGCGCGATATCAATATCAATCCCCGTCATCTTTCCCGCGTCATCATAACTCTCAAACGGCGGAAATGTTGCATTGGTTCCCAGATCAAGCGTTCCATCTTCCAACGCCTTTCCCGCCTGTTCTCCGGATGCTGCGGATGCCGCTTCGCTGTTCTGATCTTTGCTCTCGTTGGACGTTGATGAGGTGCCGCATGCGCCCATGAGCAGCACCAAGGCACAGAGCAATCCAACCCATTTCATCTTTTTCATTGTTCCCTCCAATCGCCTGAAGAGGCTTCATACGAAACGATAAGGTTTCCGTGTATCATCCCAGTCTCTCAAATCATTTCTTCGGAGCACCCGCACCGAACGGAGCGCTCGCGTCGTTATAAGAAAAAAGAGCGCTTACGCGCTCTCAGGTACCTTCAAGAGGTTTATTTGTTGACCGAATCTTTCAGATTCTTCCCTGCCTTGAAGACCGGCGCTACGGATGCAGGAATATCGATTGTTTCTTCCGGATTGCGCGGATTGCGGCCCGAGCGTGCTTTGCGCTGACGTGTTTCAAATGTGCCGAATCCCACCAGCTGAACTTTCTCTCCATTTACCAATGCATCCACTACGGTCGTCGTAAAGGCATCCAGTGCGCGCATGGCATCCGCTTTTGTCAGATTGCTTTTCTCAGCAATTTGTGCGATCAATTCAGATTTGTTCATGTTTTCCTCCCTAAAATGTGATAACCAGTACAATACTGTACGATGATTATACCAAAAACATTCCGTTCATCAAGCGGTATGCGCTAAATTATGGCATTTTAGTCCGAAGATTCATGCGACGGCTCCATGATCGCATCCGAATCGATGCGCAGATCCTGATCTTTAGCCAGCCGATTCAAGTATTGGCGATATCTCTCCTCTTCGCAAGCCGCGCGCAGAGCCTCCTGAACGTCCTCTTCCCGATCCTTTCGTCCTTCGATCAAGACCACCGAATAGAGCTCCGAGTCCTCATCATAATAAAAAGCGGACTCCCCAACCCGAAGCCGAAACACTTCCGGATCCGGAACCGGCGCGTCGCGACCCACATCAACAAATCGGTCAAAGGTGGTTTGTTCAAATCCGTCGCCATTCAGCAGGCTCTCATATTCGCTGATGCTGGACGCATCTTTTTCCAGTGCATCCCGAATCTCAACCGCTTCTTTCCGGGAAGGAACCCGAATTTCCGTAAAGGTCAGCAGTGACACCTCATCCTTATGCTTTTTATAATAAGAATGCAATTCTTCCGCCCCAACCGGAAACGCCTCAAAATAAGCCTTGCGGTGGGCTTCAACGGCCGCTGACAGCCGCAGCGACGCGAGAAACTCTTCTTTGGTCATCCCGTAGCTGACCAGCTGAGAAATCAGCCCCTGTTCATCCCCAAACCGCTCGAGCGCCTTTTTCCACGCCTCCGAAGCGACCGATTCGATATCCGTCCGGAGCGACGTATCCGATAGCACCAGCTTCTCTTCCGCCAGCTGATTAGCGACCCGAGCGGCCAAATCTTCTGGAGATTCTTCGGATCCCGTGGATTCTTTTTTCCCTTCATGAAAGGCCTGATAAAAAAAGGGCATCGCCGTCTGAACGTCTTCCGTTGTAACGACAGGTTCGCCATGGAGGGTCGCCACGACCCCATCGGGTCCCTTACAGGCGGTCAGAAAAAAGAGCAGCGCACCGCTCAGGAAAGCCGCCGTCCAACGCCGCTTCACCATGTCTCTCCGGGTTTCTTCAACTCATCTGCAGAAAACTGATACGCCGTCCGGCAAAATTCACAAACGACCTCTGCGCCTCCATCTTCCTCCGCCATCATCTTCCGGTCATTCTCATCAATGGACAAAAGCGCATTCAGCATTTTTTCGCGGCTGCAATGGCAGACCATCTCCGGGACGGTTGTTCCGATCACAGAAGGCTGCAGCTCCCCAAAATACTGATCCAGAATCTGCTGGGGAGACAACCCGCGATCCAGCATCTGCGTCATCGAAGGCAAGGTCGATAAAATCTGTTCCAGTTGTTCGATCTCTTCTTCCGTGTGATCCGGCATGAGCTGAATAAACAGCCCGCCTGCCGCCTGAACTGAATGATCCGGGCTCACCAGAACCCCCAAGGAAACAATCGAAGGCATCTGTTCGGACTGAAAGAAATAATTGGCAAAATCTTCCGCGATCTCCCCGCTGACCAGATCCGTCACGCCGGAAAAAGGCTCTTTCAAGCCATACCCGCGCACCAGAGACATCGTTCCTTCCGATCCGACCCAGCCGCCAACATCCAGTTTTCCATCGGCGCGCGTGGGAAGATCCACTTGGGGAAATTCCGCCGTCACCCGCGCTTCTCCGGGATGATCCGTCAGCCCCACCAAATAGCCTCCCGGACCGTTTCCCTTGATATTTACCGTAATGGAATCCCCTTCCTGATCCAATCCCAGAGAAAGAATGGCCATCATCGTCAGCAGGCGCCCCATGGCCGCTGTTGCGGTCACCGAAGCCCCATGCGTCTGCCGCATTTGCTCCACCATCGATGTCGTATCACAAACAAAAAAGCGCACATGCCCCAGCGGATCCATGGCGCGAAGCATCAAATCCTGATTCATCTATCCTCCTGTTGCTCAACTTGCCTCCGCGATCTGATTCTTATATATCCCAATTTTCAAAAAAGCATGCCCATCACGCAGCATACCCATCATATACAAAGAGGCTGGCGTCCTTCGACGCCAGCCTCTCATCGAAACCCAATATTCTATCAAGAACAAAAGGAATCATCCAGTTGACAGCTCCGATTACAGTTTCTGTACGTTTGCTGCCTGTGGTCCCTTTTCGCCATCAACGATATCGAACTCGACATTCTGACCTTCGTCCAATGTGCGGAATTCACCAGTATCCGGGAGGGCGGAGAAGTGAACAAACACATCATTCCCATCTTCGGTCGAGATAAATCCATAGCCCTTCGTTGCGCTGAACCATTTTACGGTGCCTTTTACCATGTTGCAATTTCCTCCAAAAATTCACTTTGCCTTTTGGCTAGGGTCAATCTTAGCACGCCGCTTTCGTAAAGTCAATCATTGCTCAGACTCAAGGCGACGGCGCGTTTCAAGAATCGACGCTTCCAATGCGGGAAGCATGGCCTGATTCGCTTCCAGTTTCTCCCGCTCTTTTTGAACGACCTGTTCCGGTGCCTTATGGATAAACCCTTCATTGGACAGCTTTGCCGACAAACGCGCAATTTCGTTGTCCACGCGCGCCTTTTCTTTTTCCAATTTCTCCAGCTCTGCCGCATAATCCACCAGCCCCTTGAGCGGAAGATAGATCGTGAACAGTTCCTGAACAATGGTCGCTGCATCTTCCATCTTCGGATCGCTCTCCACAATTTCCACCGCATTCGCCGATGCCAGCGTCATGATGCGGCTTTCCATCTGGCGCAGCATCGTCCGAACCGAAGGATCTTCCGCATAAAAGATCACGCGGCTCTTTTTGGACGGAGCAATATCACGGCTCTGGCGCTCGTTGCGAATCGCTGTAATGGCGCGAATCACCGTCTCAATCGCCCGCTCTTCCTCGGGGAAGCGATACTGATCTTCCGGCGTCGGGAACGATGCTCGAATGATCCGTCCCTCCGCTCCCGGAAGATGCGCCCAAATTTCTTCGGTAATAAACGGCATGATCGGATGCATCAGACGCACCACAGCGCGCAGGACATGAAGAAGCACCGCAACCGCTTGATGTTTGGCCTCTGGATCCTCTCCATACAAGCGCTCCTTCACCATCTCGATGTACCAGTCGCAGAAGGAAAACCAGGTGAAATCATAAATCGCCTGAGTCGCCAGTCCAATTTCAAACTGGCTCAAATTGCGATCGACCGTTTCGGCAAGCGTATTGAGCGATGACAGAATCCAGCGATCCTCCACCTGCAGACGATGAGGATCAATCACATAGCTCTCCCCTTCGTCCACATTCATCAAAACAAAGCGGGTCGCGTTCCAGATTTTATTGGCAAAATTCCGGCTGGCTTCCACGCGTTTTTCCGAGAACCGCGTATCATTTCCCGGCGTATTGCCCGTCACCAATGTGTAGCGCAGGGCATCGGCGCCATATTTATCGATGACTTCCAAGGGGTCCACGCCGTTGCCCAGCGACTTCGACATCTTGCGCCCCTGTTCATCGCGCACCAAACCATTGAAGTACACCGAGTGAAATGGCGATTTTCCGGTGAAATGCATCGCGCTGAAGACCATGCGAATCACCCAGAAAAAAATAATGTCGTATCCGGTGACCAGCGTATCCGTCGGGAAAAACTTTTCAAAATCCTCCGTCTGTTCCGGCCATCCCAGCGTGGAAAACGGCCAAAGCGCTGAGGAAAACCAGGTATCCAGCGTATCCGGATCCTGTTCAAGATGGTGGCCGCCGCAATGCGGACAGGCTTCCGGCATCTCCGAGGCGACAATCGTCTCTCCGCAATCCTGACAATAGTAGACCGGAATGCGATGTCCCCACCAAAGCTGGCGAGAGATGGTCCAGTCATGGATGTTGTCGATCCAATTGGTGTAGATTTTTTCAAACCGTGGCGGAACGAGCTTCAAATCGCCGTTGTCCAGCGCCTGGCGCGCTCCCTTGATGTAGTCTTTCATCGCGACAAACCACTGTTTGGAGAGAAGCGGCTCAATGATGGTGCCGCTGCGTGAGCAATGCCCCACCGCATGATGAATGTGCTCAATATGATCCAAGAGACCCTGCGCCTCCAGATCCGCGACCATCCGTTTGCGCGCTTCAAAGCGATCCAGTCCCGAATAAGGCGCATATCCATCTGCAATTGTCGCGTCCGTATTGATCACAACGCACTGGCCGAGGTTATGGCGCTGACCGACTTCAAAATCATTCGGGTCATGGCTCGGCGTAATCTTCACACACCCCGTCCCATACTCCATGTCCACATAATCATCCGCAATGATCGGAATCTCGCGCCCCACCAAAGGCAGTACGAGCATCTTCCCGATTTGATCCGAAAAGCGCTCATCCGCCGGATTTACCGCCACGGCCAAATCGCCCAGAAGCGTTTCCGGACGAGTCGTGGCAATGGTCAGGTAGCCATCCCCCTCCTTGTAGGGATAGCGAATGTACCAAAGATGGCCTTCCTCATCAATATGATCCACTTCGATATCCGAGATGGCCGTTCCGCAATCCGGACACCAATTGACGATCCGGTCGCCGCGATAGATCATCCCTTCGTTGTAAAGCGCCTCAAAGACTTTGTATACTGCCTGCGAAAGCCCTTCATCCAGCGTGAAGCGTTCTCTCGACCAATCGCAGGAAATTCCCAGCTTCCGAAGCTGTTTGCGGATGGTGCCGCCCGTCGTCTTCGTCCAATCCCACGCGGCTTCCAAGAATTGCTCACGGCCGATCTCCGCCTTGGTCTTCCCTTCTGCTTTCAGCTTTTCCACCACTTTCGCCTCGGTGGAAATCGACGCATGGTCGGTTCCTGGGAGCCAAAGCACTTCATAGCCGGACATCCGCTTCCATCGAATCAAGATATCCTGCAGCGTATTGTTCAGGGCATGACCCATGTGGAGCTGTCCGGTAACATTCGGGGGCGGCATGACGATCGAATAAGCCGGCTTTTTGCTTTTGGCATCAGCCTTAAAATCCCCTTCCGATTCCCATTCCGAATAGATCCGCTCTTCAAATTGTTTCGGATCGTATGTTTTTTCGAGATTTTTCATCGCTTACTCCTAAAATCCAAAGGATCGAATGCCATAAATCACGATGCCCATGACCATTAAAACAGCTAAAAAAACAGCAATGACCCGAAACAAAAAGGTTCGCCCGTCTTTCGGACGAGAACGATTAAACTCTTTATAAGCACGATCCACATTCGATACGCGTTTGGCTGATTTTGACTTCTTCGATTGTGCCATCAATCCTTCCTCCTCTACGATTCGATCATGAATAATTCATGCGTTCTATTCTATCATACTGACAAAATTCCGGTACCTTTCTCATCTTCTCGCACGGTTCTATGGTAGAATCAATAAAGGACAACTGCCAAAATCGACGCAAGGTAGACGGCCGGCTTTATGGCCGCCGCGGGAACATGGTTCTTCCCCGCGATCCGGGCAGGATAGCGTCCGATGACATGTTTGACGCGGAGAGCCGAATAGGAAATGTCCGCAAGAAAGGAGTACATCGCACGATGACAAAATTTGTCTACGACTTCAAAGAAGGCAACAAAGATCAGCGCCTTCTTCTCGGTGGAAAGGGTGCCAACCTGGCCGAGATGACCAACCTGGGAATTAACGTTCCGCAGGGCTTCATCGTCACGACAGAAGCCTGCACCGAATTCCAAAATCAGGGTGCCCTCTGGGAAAGCCTGAGAGAAGAAATCGCAGAGCATATGAAGACACTCGAAGCCACCACCGGGAAAAAATTTGGTGACGAATCGGATCCGCTGTTGGTCTCCGTCCGTTCTGGCGCACCAATTTCCATGCCGGGCATGATGGATACCATCCTGAATCTGGGTCTCAACGACATCTCGGTCAAAGCGGTTGCAGAGAAATCTGGAAATCCGCACTGGGCTTACGATTCTTATCGCCGTTTCATCACCATGTTTTCTGACGTGGCCATCGGTCTGGATCGTCAGAAATTTGAAGCCATCTTGGAACAGGCGAAAGAAAAAGCCGGCGTGCAGCAGGATTATGAGCTGAGCGCAGAACAGCTGGAAGATATTGCCAATCAATTCAAAGATCTATACCTGGAACTCAAAGGTGAACCGTTCCCGCAGGATCCGGCGGTGCAGCTGGAAAAAGCCATCACGGCCGTCTTCGAGAGCTGGAATAATGAACGCGCAATTCTTTACCGTAAGATGAATGAAATTTCCGATACGCTCGGAACTGCGGTCAACGTTCAGCAGATGGTCTTCGGTAATATGTCCAACACCTCCGGAACCGGCGTGGCCTTCACGCGCAATCCTGCCACCGGCGAAAACAAGATCTTCGGCGAATATCTGATCAACGCACAGGGCGAAGACGTTGTTGCCGGTATCCGCACGCCGTCTTCCATCTCGGATCTGGAAAAAGAGCTGCCGCATGCCTATGAGAAATTCATTGAAACGGCGCATCTGCTGGAGAATCACTATGCGGATATGCAGGATATGGAATTCACGATTCAGGATGGCGAACTCTTCCTGCTGCAGACCCGCAACGGAAAGCGCACCGCTCAAGCAGCGATGAAAGTGGCTGTGGATCTGGTTCATGAAGGAAAGATCGATAAAGAAACCGCCATTACCCGCGTGGAACCCAAGTCGCTGGATCAGCTTCTGCATCCGACCTTCTCTGCTGAAGCTCTGAAATCTGCGACGATGCTGACCAAAGGTCTAGCGGCTTCTCCGGGTGCTGCATCCGGTAAAATCTCCTTCAGCGCAGAAGATGCTGAAAAACGCGCGGCGCAGGGCGAAACGGTCATCCTCGTCCGCAATGAAACCTCGCCGGAAGATCTCCGTGGCATGGTTTCCGCCAACGGTATCGTCACCGCACGCGGCGGTATGACCTCACACGCGGCGGTTGTCGCCCGCGGTATGGGCAAATGCTGCGTCTCCGGCGCACATGACCTGCGCATCGATTATGATGCACAGACGCTGACGATCAATGGCCAAGTCTTCACCACGGAAGATACGCTCTCACTCGATGGTTCTACCGGCGCGGTCTATGAAGGCGCTCTGCCGACGGAAGCCCCGTCCCTGACCGGCGATTTCGGCGAGTTCATGGGCTGGGTCAACGAGATTAAACGCTTGGGTGTCCGCACGAATGCCGATACGCCGCGCGATGCAAAACAGGCGATCGAATTCGGCGCCGAGGGAATTGGTCTCTGCCGCACAGAGCACATGTTCTTTGAGGGCGACCGCATCAATGTCGTGCGTGAAATGATTCTGTCCAACGACGATGAAACACGCCAGAAGGCTCTGGATCAGATCCGTCCGATGCTGGAGGAAGACTTCTACCAGATGTATAAGATCATGGAAGATCGTCCCATGACCGTTCGTCTGCTGGATCCGCCGCTGCACGAATTCGTTCCGCATACGGAAGAAGAACAGCAGGTGATTGCAGATCTGATGGGGCTGGATCTGGATGAAATTAAAGCCCGCGTCAACGCTCTGGCGGAAGCCAACCCGATGCTTGGTCATCGCGGACTCCGTCTGGCCATCACCTGGCCGGCCATCTATGCGACGCTGAGCCGCGCCATTATCCAAGCGGCGCTGCGTGCAACCGATGATGGAGTGAAGGGCATTGTTCCGGAAATCATGATTCCTCTGACCGTCGATAAGAAAGAATTCGACTATGTCGAAAAGATCGTCCGCGATGAAGTGGAAGCGGTCTTTGAAGAGCAGGGAAAGAGACTCGACTACCTCGTCGGTACCATGATCGAAACGCCGCGCGCCTGCGTCGTCTCCGGCGAAATCGCCGAGCACGCTCAGTTCTTCTCGTTCGGTACGAATGATCTCACGCAGATGAGCTTCGGCTTCTCCCGCGACGATGCCGGTAAATTCCTCACCGACTACATCGACAAGAAGATCTTCGAAAAGGATCCGTTTGTTTCTCTGGATCAGCACGGGGTCGGCGAATTGGTCAAAATGGCTGTCGAGCGCGGGCGCAAGGTGAACCCGGATCTGCATTTGGGCATCTGCGGCGAGCATGGCGGCGATCCGGCCACGGTCAAATTCCTGCATGGTGTTGGTCTGGACTATGTCTCCTGCTCCCCGTTCCGCGTCCCACTGGCGCGCCTGGCTGCTGCACAAGCGGTCGTCGAGGAAAAACAGAGCAAATAGTCCGACGGCTTTGCAGCCGATCGATGAAATGAATTCGGTGCTGTGGCAGAACAATGTCTTTGTTCTGCCACAGCACCTTTTTTGTCTGTAAATTGGTTAAACGGTGCATGGTAGATAGCGATTTGTATTTCTACCATGTACGCCGGTTCCGGCGGGTGCATGGTGAATGGACGCATCTTATTCCACCATGCACGCTGCTGCCCATATGGTACATGTAGGACGGAGGATTTGATTTCTTACATGTACGGCATCGCCGGCGGGTGCATGGAGAAGAGCAACTGTGTATTTCTACATGTACAAAACCGCCCGCGCCGTACATGTAGGACGACGAGTTTTATTTCTTACATGTACACTGACGCCGGCGGGTGCATGGTGGATAGACACATCTCATTTCTACATGTACGAAACTGCACGCACCGTACATGGTGGATGGCGGATTTGATTTCTTACATGCACGGTGCTTCTGGCAAGTGCATGTAGAATGGACGCATCTCATTTCTACATGTACGAAACTGCACGCGCCGTACATGTAGGACGACGATTTGTATCTCTTACATGCATGGAACCGCCGCCGGGTGCATGGTGGATAGACACATCTCATTTCTACATGTACAAAACCGCCCGCACCGTACATGGTGGACGGCGAGTTTTATTTCTTACATGCACCCCGTCGCGCACCCGTGCATGGAGAATGGACGCTTCTCATTTCTACATGTACAAAACCGCCCGCGCCGTACATGGTGGATGGCAAATTTGATTTCTTACATGTACGGTGCTTCTGGCAGGTGCATGTAGAATTGACGCATCTTATTCCTACATGCACGCTACTGCCCATATGGTGCATGTAGGATGGCGATTTGTATTTCTTACATGTACGGTGCTTCTGGCGGGTGCATGTAGGATAAATAAAGCTCATTCCTACATGTACAAAACTGTCCGCGCTGTACATGTAGGATGGCGATTTGTATTTCTTACATGCATGGAACCGCCGGCGGGTGCATGGTGAATGGACGCTTCTCATTCCTACATGTACGGCGCCGCCGGCGGCTGCATGGTGGATGGATGCTTCTCATTTCACCATGCACGGAACGCGCTCCGCTTATTCACGGTACTCAGCGCGTTCCGTGCATTCCAATCGCCCTGCGTATTCGATATTCGAGCCATGCTCAATCATATTCTCCCCAGCATCTTCAACGGAAAGAAGGGCTGTTGCAGAACGATGCGCTCGTTCTGCAACAGCCCTTCTCGATCTAAAGCGGCGGTTCCACATCCCCTCCGATTTCACTCTTCTACCGTCCGTTTTCGCTTCTCTTCTTTTTCTGGAGCGCCCGCCATCCAACCGCAGCGCCCATGCCGATCAGACCGTATTGCATCAGGCGCCATCAATCACCATGGGATCGGACTCACCGGATCAAAATTGCGGAAATCCGATTTTTCGATACACCTTCGCGAGCGTCTTTTGCGCCACCTTGCGCGCACGTTCCGACCCGGTCACAGCGATCTTTTCCAGTTCTTTTTTATTCTCCATCAATGCAAGAAAGCGCTCCCGGATCGGGCTCATCGTCTGAACGATGAGGTCGCCCAGATCCTTTTTGAAGGTCGCATAGTCGCTGTTTTTATAGCGCTGCACCACCTCATCCGGCGTGCATCGCGCAAAGGAGGCATACAGGTTGATTAAATTCATCAATCCCGGCTGTTCTTCCGTATAAACAAAATTCGCTTTAGAGTCCGTGACTGCACGAGCAATCTTGCGGCGAATGGCGGCATCGTCATCCTTCATCAGAATAAAAGAATTTACATCCGGATCGGATTTGCTCATCTTCACCGACGGATCTTTCAAACTCATGATCCGCGCCGTCGACTTCTGCGTCAGCGGATCTGGAAGCACAAAGGTCGGAGAAAAGCGGCTGTTGAAGCGCTCCGCCAAGTCTCTGGTAAATTCCAGATGCTGCTTCTGATCGGCGCCGACAGGCACCACATTCGCCTGGTACAGAAGAATATCCGCCGCCATTAAAACAGGATAGGTCTGGAGCGCCGCATTCAGGTTGTCCGCATGTTGCCGCGCCTTATCTTTGAATTGAGTCATGCGCTGCAGCTGTCCAATCGAGCTGATCGAATTGAGCACCCACTGCAGCTGGGCATGCTCCGGAACCATGGACTGAATAAACAGCGTCGCCTTGTCCGGATCCACACCGGAGGCGATCAGATAGGCCAACACCTCCAATGAACGGCGGCGCAAATCGGCCGGAACCTGGGAGACGGTAATCGCGTGCAGATTGGCCACCCCAAAATAGCATTCATATTGATCCTGTATGTCCACAAACTGCCGAATGGCACCCAAATAATTTCCGATCGTCAGATCCCCTGACGGCTGAATCAAACTGAACGCTACTTTGCGTTTCTGTCCTTGTTCCATGATCCCTCCTCTATCTCCTCTTTGACGGTTTATTGTATCACGGCGCGTCGATTCGTCCAAACAGACCAAAAAGAAAAGCCACACGAATGGCCGTGTGGCTTGAAACTTCTAATTTTTATGAGTGAAATCAGTTGAAGATCCGACGGGCGGTGATGAAGTTCGTCATGTAGTAATCCGAATAAATATCGGAATAGATCACTCCAACGCCCGGGCTGGACGCATGAACCATCTGTCCGTTCCCAACATAGATGCCCACGTGGCTGATTTCTCCGGTTCCATCCGTTGTATAGAAAAGCATGTCACCAGGCTGCAGCTGATCCATCGACACCGCATAACCATAGTTGGCCTGCCGCTCCGCCGAATGAGGCAGACTCACGCCCATGCGCGCATAGGCAGCCATCGTCAACCCGGAGCAATCGAAGGCGCCCGGACCCGACGCGGCGAAAACATAAGGCTTTCCTACCTGCGCCTCAGCAAAGGAGGAAATGGAGGAATAATCGCCATCCACGCCTTCCTGATCGCTGGCCTGCTGTGTATTCGCCTTTGGTTCCGGAACATCAATCTTCTCATCCACGAGGAGATACTCTGCGATATACACCGTCTCTCCATCCAGCTCGAAACGAACCCATCCGTTGGATTCCGCACCCTCGACATATGTGTTCACGCCCAGCGTGGTCACGATTCCGTAGTTTTCTCCTGGACCTTTGCGTACATTCGAAACGGTTTTTACGTAGCCGGAACGAGCGCTCTCACGCGCCGCTTCTTCCGCAGCCCGCTGCGCGGCCACCGTATTCGGCGTTTTCTCCGCAGAGACTTCAATCTTATCGCTTCCAACCAAAGCCGCAGAAACGTAGGCGGTATGACCATGATAATCAATGGCGACCCAGCCATTCTTTACCGTTCCGGATACTGCATCATTCGCATGAAGCGTCCCGAGAATGGACGCATCCTGGCGCGCATCAGCGCGTACGTTGACTGCATCGGCGTTGATGTAGCCGGAAAGTTCGCCAGATTGGCTCTCTTCCTCTTGTTTCGCCTGCTCAGCCTGTTTCTCCGCCTCAATCCGCTCCTGCTCAGCCTTTTCGTCAGCCTTTTTCTGTTCTTCCTGACGCTTCTGCTCTGCTTCCTGGCGGTTGATCGCTTCCTGTTCTTGCGCCGCTTCTTCGGTCGTTTCCTCAACGAACGTGCGGCTGACATAGCCAACCGTACCATTTTCATCTTGGACTGCAATCCAATCGCCTGCAGTGGTTCCGCGAACGACTTCGTTATGCAGAAGAACGGTCACGACATCTGCATCCATCGTGGCATCCACACGCACATTCAACACGTCCGGCACGACGAGACCAACAAAAGCGCGCGACTCTGTCTCGCCAGCCTGATCCTCATCCTCTGCGGATCGTGTTTGAGCCTGCTGCGGCGCATCCAGCTCTTCATCGCTGGGAGCAACCTCCGCGACCTGATTTTGCGTCGCCGTCGCTTCCCCTGAGTTCTCAGAAAGTTCTGCTTCGCTCTCTGCCTCCGAAATCACTTCCTCGCTGGAGGATGAAGAAGATTCCGCTTCCTGCGGCTCTGCTTCGGATTTCAGCGGTGCAGAAAGAACATATTCCACCTTTTGCTGTGCATCATAAACCGACTTCGTTTCACCAGAATTTCCGACCGATGGCTGCGCTTCCGCAACCTCCGCCTCTTTTTCATCATCCGATTTGGTGGCAGCAAGCGTCGCATTGTACTGATCTGCCAGATTCTTGGTCATGTATTCGGCTTTTGATGTGTTGATGTCGATAAACTGCGTCGCGGCCAATGCCCCAGCGACACCGATAACTCCAACGACAGCACCTACTCTTTTTTTATCCACTTCGTTCCTCCTGCAGTTGGGTTGCTCCATCCAGCGACCTCTAGAGTTACGATCATTAACTGTTCCTAATCGTAATCGGTTTGTAACCTTTTGTCAATAGTTGTTAAAAAATAATGACAAAATAAAATGGCGGAATTTCAATATCTGCAACGTTTTTTTGAAAGGAAGACACTTGAAAATACACTAAATAGAACAATAAAGTAACAACGAAGCGGATCTCTCTGCTCATTCCTGCTCCAATCGACCGCTTTCGAACAATCGGCCGACCTTCGTTGGATCCTCCGCGTACACAATTCGTTCCAGCGTCAGTCCGCAAGGCTCTGCGGCAAAGCCGGAAAAGAACGCTGTATGCACGGAATCGGTTCCTGCTTTTTGACTCTCCGGCGATTCCTTATCGGATAGCCACTGATCCAACTCCTCTAAGGCAATCTTTCCCCGTCCGATATCCAGAACCGTTCCCACCATCAACCGCACTTGGCGGCGCAGGAATCCCGATGCAGAAAAACGAAAAACCAGCTTGGTTCCCCATTCATCAAGTTCTGCGCGCTCCAAAACGCGCACGGGATTGCCAACCAACGGCTCCACCGTAAAATGCCGAAACGAATGACGCCCTTCCATCATATGGAGCGCCTGCCTCATGCGTTCCTGATTCAACGGATACGTGAAATGCCCCATGCGAAACCGATCCGTTGGGAGACGATCCCGATGATTCTCGACGATATAGCGATAGGTCGTTCGATGCGGCATAAACCGCGCATGAAAAGTCGGCGAAACCGAAAGAGACGAGCGGATCAGAATATCCTCCGGCAGTCGCTGCTGAATCTGTATCGCAATCGCTTTGGCTGGCATCCGTGAACGCGTCAGAAAATTAATCACCTGGTCCTCTGCATGCACCCCGGCATCCGTTCGTCCGGCGGCAATGATCCGAATGGGTTCCTTCAATAGATCGCGTGCAGCCTGCTGCATCACTCCATTCACCGTGCGGCGATGCGGCTGCTCCTGAAAGCCAAAAAAACGGGTTCCATCGTACGCCAGACGACACATGATATTCTGCATCAGAACACCACACAAATCAGCGCAAATGCCAGAGTGACGCCGGCGAAGCTAATCAAATCCGAGGCGCGCAGCTTCAATGGATTGAGCCGTGTCCGATGTTCGCTTCCCGTATAGCACCGCGCCTCCATGGCTGTTCCCAGCTCATCCGCACGGTTCATCGCGTTCAGAAAGAGGGGAACAAAAAGAGGAATCATCGCCTTGGCGCGCTGAATAATATTCCCCGATTCAAAATCAGCCCCTCTGGCTTTTTGCGCTTTCATGATCTTCTCCGCCTCATCAAACAACGTCGGAATAAACCGCAAGGCAATGGAGATCATCATGGCGATGACCTGCGAAGGAAAGTGAATGATCTTCAGCGGCGAAAGCAAGGCGGCAATCCCATCCGTCAAAGCAAGCGGACTGGTCGTCAATGTCAGCAAACTGGTGCCGATCACGAGGAGGATCAGACGAACGGTAATAAACGCGGCTCGAACAAGCCCTTCTTCTGTAATGCGGATAAATGCCCACTGAAACAGCTCTTTCCCCGGCGTAAAGAAGACGTTCAGGAAAAAGGTGAAGATCAGAATCAAGATCAACGGCTTCAATCCGCGCAAGAGATGTCCCGCCGGCACCCCAGAAAGAATGGTCACCAACACGATCATCGCAAAAAAGAAGGCGTATCCGGTGAACGTTTCAACCAGAAACGCCGCAATCATAAAAACAAGCACCAGCAAAATTTTAACCCGCGGATCCAAACGATGAATCGCGGAATCGCCGGGATAATACTGTCCGATGGTAATTCGGTTTCCCATGATTAGTTTCCTCCTGCAAGCACCCGCGCAATCTGATGGACGGCCTCATCGACGGTAATCACATCATTCGGCACCGGAAAGCCCATCTGCTGAAGATCGCCCATCAACACCGTGACCTGAGGAACGGAAAGCCCTAGGTCTTCCAACTCCTGGCGCCTTGAAAACACCTCATGAGGCGTCCCATCCATCACTAGCTTTCCGCGGTCAATCACCAAAAGGCGGCTGGCTTGCTCCGCAATATCTTCCATGGAATGTGTCACCAAAATGATCGTCATCTCTGGATTTTCATCATAGAGTTTGCGCACCGTATTCAAAATTTCGTTGCGCCCCTGAGGATCCAGTCCGGCCGTCGGTTCATCCAAAACCAAATAGGTCGGCCGAAGCGCCAGAACGCCGGCAATCGCCACCCTTCGTTTCTGCCCGCCTGATAGCTCAAATGGTGATGCATCTGCCAGCTCCTGATCCAAGCCCACGGCCTGCATGGCCCATTTCACCCGCTGTTCAACCTCAGCCTCATCCAGCTTGAGATTGTGAGGCCCAAAGGCGATATCTTTCGCCACAGTATCCTCGAAAAGCTGATCTTCCGGATATTGAAACACCAATCCGACGTTCTGCCGCAGCCGCCGCAGATCCGCTCCTTTTTCTCCCGTAGAGATGCCGTCCACAACCAGCGTTCCCTGTTGAGGCAGATTTAATCCGTTCATGTGCTGCACCAGCGTCGACTTTCCTGATCCGGTGTGCCCAATCAAACCGATATATTCATGTTTTTCAATCGTGAACGAGATGTCGTCGAGCGCCTTGACTTCATGATTGGTTCCAGCGCCATATAAAAAGGAAACATGAGAAAAAACCATGCTCATTGGATGCCCCCCTGACGTGTTTGCTTTAGTGCCTTCGAAAGTTCCTGAACGGTCAAGGCATCCGGCGGTACATCAAAGCCCATCTGATGCAGCCGATATCCCACTTCAGTCACCTGGGGAACATCCAATTCCAACGCGCGCAGCTGATCCACCTGACCAAACACCTCCCGCGGTGTCCCTTCCATGGCAATGCGGCCTTCATCCAGAACGACAATCCGATCCGCTCCCGTCACTTCTTCCATATTGTGTGTAATCAGGACGATCGTTTTTCCCTGCTCACGATTCAGATGGTGGATGGTTTCAATAATTTCCCTTCTTCCCATCGGATCCAGCATCGCTGTCGGTTCATCCATGATAATACAGGTTGGCAGCATCGCAAGCACACCCGCGATCGCAATGCGCTGCTTCTGTCCTCCAGAAAGCTTGCTTGGTTCACGGCGCTTAAACGCTTCCATTCCCGTCAGGCGCAACGCTTCATCCACGCGCTCGCGCAATTCTGGCAGAGGCACTCCCAGATTTTCCGGACCAAAAGCCACCTCTTCCTCCACGATGGCAGAAACCATCTGATTATCAGGGTTCTGAAACACCATGCCGCAGCCGGCACGGATCTTCCAAAGATTCGCATCATCCGCCGTATCCATCCCGAGAATCCGTATCGTCCCCCTCTGAGGCAGCAGCTGTGCGTTCAGCAGCCGGGCCATGGTCGATTTGCCCGATCCATTATGCCCTAATAAAGCTAAAAACTCTCCCTTGCGGACCCGCAAGGAAAGATCCTTTAGGACCGGCTCCGCCTCCTGCCCCTCATAGCCCGGATACGCAAACGAGACGTGATCCATCCAGATCACGTCTTCATTCTGCTCAACCGGAGATTCATTCTCTTTGCGCGTCGTCTCTTCGGCTCTAGCCTCATCGAGCGACCAATTGGTTTGACTCATTCATTTCTCCATCTCATCTTGTCTCACTTCATCATTCACAAACCTGTCGAAGCGTCCTCTTTTCTTCTGGTTCAGAACGTTTTGTCTGCCGGCGAATAATGAGTGGAACTTTCATAGATCACCACCGGCGTTCCCACCGAATATTCATTATAGATGGTCTCCGCTGTCGCATGGTCTAAATTGATACATCCATTGGATCCCGCATAGAGATATTCATCTCCTCCAAAGGAAGAAACCCAGCTGGCATCATGAAGACCCACGCCGCCGTAATTCACCGGCATCCAAAAATCCACATGAGAATTATACGGCAATCCGCTGGCGTAGGATCGTCCTTTTAGAGAAGTATCCCTCTCCCGACTCCAAATCATATGAACGCCGCGCGGGGTCTCATTATAATTATTCACTAAGCCGGTGCGAATCCCTGCATCCAGAAGGAGCGACCCATTCTTATAGGCCCAGAGATGCTGTCTGGACAGGTCGATTTCAATATAAGTGTCTCCAATATCGTTCAATTTTCCCCGCGCTAAGCCCTCATAGCGGTACGATGGCTCCATCTCATGCTTTCCTGCCGTCGCCATCACTTTTTTGATCGCATCGACGGTTTCGTTGACGTTGATCTGCCATCCATAGATTCCCGGCGGCACATCCACAATCCCTGCCCCAGTGGATTCAAATTTCCGATCGGTTCCGTATGTGTCCGTTTTTCGTGCGACATCAGCCACAAAATCACGAAGCGCCGTATCCGGGAGCTGATACGTTCCTGAGTCATCTTTAGTCAACAGCGGATACATCTGCTCCGGACCGAAAGGATAAACATCTTCTCCAACTTTCAAATCCACCTCAGAGGTCAGCAGTTTCTGAAGAGAAGCCAACTCCTTCTGCAACTCTGGATCGTCTTTGCGCCGCTTGGGCTGCACATAGGCAGATTCTACGCTAAGCGTCGTTTTTCCATCCAGCATGGCATTCAGAATCAGATCAATCAACTGATCTTGATTGATCTTCGTTCCTTCTTTTTCCGGCTCAATACGAATCCCCTGAGCATCCACGACCACTTTCGCGTCCTCCGGATCCGTTCCATTCGGATCAAAACCGGCTTGCTGAATTTCATAATTCAACCGCTGCTGATCATATTGCACATCATACTGGATGGTCAGCGGCCTGGCTTTCCATACCTCCAGCGGCCATAGCCATGAAGAAGCCTGCGGAGGAAAGTCTTCCTCTGCTGTATAGGTCAGATCAATCGTTTGTTCCGTCAAGCGCAGCGTGTGTCCATCACGCCCCTCAAAAGTAAACACCGCATCCGTCGGTGCCACTGTGATTACGGTGGCGATCGGCTGATGGCCATGATTTTTGCCGTTGATGAGTGTCCTTGGATAGGTATGGTCATGATAATACCATGCCCCAGCCAAATATCCGCCCACCAAAACGAGAGCCACCAATGATGCAAAAATATGCCGCTTACGGTGCGGTCTTTCGCCGGCGTCCATCCCTTGATTCTGAGATCCCTGCTTCGCCTGGGAGGCCGTCTCTTTCAGATGGGCGTCTTCTTGTTTAGAGTCCATATGTTCCCCTTTCTGCACCATTCCGTCCCCGCCCGAAGCTCCACTCGTTCCGGCGATCAGTCCTCCTTCAGCGAATAGGCCATGTCGCGATCCACCATCAGCGTCAGCTCATCCTGCGGAAAGAAAGCCAGAATCTTTTGTTCCAAAAGATCATGCACACGATCCGGCTCCACGCCGTGTTTCCAAGGGATCAACACATCAAAGAAGATATGATCCCCCTTTGATCCGGAAACCAGACGAAGATCATGAACCTTATAGGATGAATCCACCTCTTGCACAAGAGCTAAAATTTGATCGTGTTTCTCCTTCATCCGTCCGCTCATCGGCTGCATGGGGTCCATGTGTATCGTGATTTCGACATCAAACAAATCCGCAATCTCCCGCTCAATCCGATCAATCAATTCGTGGCTCAAAATCGCACTCGTCCGACCATCCACTTCTACATGAATCGTCACAAAGCGGCGACCCGGCCCGTAATCATGTACGATGAGATCGTGGATGCCCAGTACGCCTTGATAAGATAAAATGCGTTCGCTCAGTTTATGGATAAATTCTTCATCCGGGCGTTTTCCAAGAAGAGCATCAAAGTTGTCGCCGAGAATCTCCAACCCTCCCTTTGCGATGAATAAGGCGACCAGAACGGAAAGCACCCCATCCAAAGGAAGCGCCGTATACGGCTGAATCAGCAGAGAAAGCAGCACCGCTGATGTCGCAATCACGTCGTTTCGCGCATCCATCGCCGTAGCGATCAACACGTTGGATCCCGTGGTTTTCGCCTCATGCGTATAGAAAAAATACAGCCCGACCTTGATGCCAATGGATAGCAGCAGAAGGATCCGCTGCAAGGGTGTCGTCGAAATTGCCTCCGGAGTCAAGATTCGTCCTACTCCAGAGATGATGAGCTGCAGAGCCACATAGAGAATCACAACGGCAATCAGCGAAGATCCCACATACTCTGCCCGGGCGTGCCCAAAAGGATGTTTAGAATCCGATGGTCTGCCGGACAAGTGAAAGGTCAGCAGCGACACAACCGATGAAACCGCATCGAACAAATTGTTGATGCCGTCGCTCAAGACAGATAACGCTCCGCTGAAAAATCCAATGGAGATTTTGAACCCCGCAAGGATCAGATTAGCCATCAGCCCAATCAGACTGGCGCGCAAGCCAGTTTTTGTTCTTGTTTTCATTTTTATTCTCACTCAGGCGAATGGATATCGGCATATGCATCCGCTGATCCGCTTCAAGGCAGCCTGCCTTACCTCGCCTGTTTCAATCGGTACATTCATCATAAAAAAGCCATCTAGCGCTGTCAAGATAGCAATATACCCCAAATTCCAGGGTACAAAAAAAGAGCACGGACGCGTGCTCTTTTTGATTCATCACGAGATGGTCAGGGCTTATTCTGCTTCTGCCTCAGCAGACGCTTCCGCTTCAGCCGGCTGCTCTTCTGCAGATGCTTCTTCAGAATGATCTTCCACTTCCGGCTGAGCCTCCTGTTTCGGCTGCTCTGCCTTCTTCGCCGGCTTTTCTTTCACTGCGCCAGTGACGAGCTCTAAAATTGCCATCTCCGCACCATCTCCACGACGCGGTCCCATCTTCAGCACACGAGTGTATCCACCATGGCGTCCTTCAAATTGAGGCGCGATCTCCTCCACCAATTTGCGTGCTACCTCATTGGAATAGAGCTTCGAAGAAATGGCACGATTTCCTGCAAGAGTTCCCTGCTTTGCCACAGTGATCATTTTTTCCGCCATCCGCTGTGCTTCTTTCGCACGCGTGACGGTCGTTTGAATTCTTCCGTTGATGAAAAGAGAAGAAACCAGATTACGAAGCATCGCGGTACGATGATCCGTCCGTCTCCCCAGTTTACGTAAAGTCGCCAACGTGTCCTCCTTTATTCATTCTCTGATGAGTAATTCAGCTCTAATCCATAGGAGCGGACTTTTTCTTCCACTTCCGAGAAGGACTTACGGCCAAAATTACGAATCTTCGCCAGATCTTCTGCCTTGATGGTCACAATATCGCCCAGCGTATGAATATTCGAACGCTTCAGACAATTGTAGCTGCGCAGCGTCAGATCAAGATCTTCAATCGGTTTTTGAAGGAGAATATTCTCCTGAGATTCCGGTTCATCCGTATTCTTTTCCTCTTGAACCACGTATTCAGGCAGTTCTGAGAAAAGATGCAGATGATCGATCAAAATCTCCGCCCCCTTCGATACCGCTTCAGACGGCGATGCAGTCCCGTTGGTCCAGACTTCAAGGATCAGCTTATCATAGTCTGTGATTTGCTGAACACGGGTATTTTCTACTGAAAAATTCGCCTTTTTTACTGGCGTGAACGAAGAATCGACAGCAATCGTTCCAATCGGATCCGAAGGATTCTTGTTCTGATCAGCCAGCGCATATCCGGCGCCATCAATCACTTTCAGCTCCATGTGAAGCGCACCGTCAGAGTTCAACGTGCAGAGGTAATGGTTCGGATTGACGATTTCAACCTCTGTGCTCTCCTGAATATCGCGAGCCGTCACAATTTTCGGTCCCTCGACATCCAGGCGCAGCGTGACATCTTCTCCATGACCCTGCAAGCGGCGAACGGCAAGGCCCTTAATATTCAGAACCAGTTCCGGGACGTCCTCCAGAACGCCCGGGATTGTTGAAAATTCATGCGGGACACCTTCGTCAAACTTGATGGTTGCGACCGAAGCCCCCGGAAGCGAGGACAGAAGCACGCGACGCAGCGAATTGCCGATCGTCGTGCCATATCCGCGCTCCAGCGGAGACATCATAAAGCGACCATAATTTTTATGATCGTCAAGCTCAAGAATTTCAACTTTTGTATTGAGTTTGTCCACCACGGATCAGCCTCCCCTTCTTTGTTCGGTTATGACAAATGGAAATTGGGTTCAGAGGCGGGATTACTTGGAGTACAACTCGACGATCTGTGTCTCTTCGATGGGATAGTCGATATTATCGCGCATCGGTTCGGAAAGAACACGTCCCGTCAATTTTTCCGCATCGACAGATACCCACGGCATCTGGTTCCAAATATTCTCTTCCGTGTCTTTGAAAAATGCGCTCTTGCGCGATTTTTCACGAACGCTGATCACATCGCCGACTTCCAGAGTCATCGAAGGAATCGTTGCCTTGTGGCCATTCAGATCAAAATGGCCGTGAACGATCAGCTGGCGCGCCTGCGCGCGTGTCGAAGCAAAGCCCATGCGATAAACGACGTTGTCGAAACGCAGCTCCAGCAGTTTGAGCAAATTCCAACCCGTCTGTCCGCTCATGCGATCCGCACGGGCATACAGATTACGGAACGCCTTCTCAGAGACGCCGTAGATGAATTTTGCTTTCTGCTTTTCTCTCAGCTGCACACCGTAATCGCTCAATTTGCGCATACTGCGCTTGGGATTACGACGCGACTTCTTGTCAATGCCGACCACCTGCGGCTCAATCTGAAGCGCGCGGCAACGCTTCAGCACCGGTCCGGTATATCTTGCCATATCTACCTCCGTTAAACTCTTCTTCTCTTCGGCGGTCTGCAGCCGTTGTGGGGAATTGGCGTCACATCTTTAATCAACGTCACGCTCAGACCTGCCGTCTCAAGAGCGCGGATCGCAGATTCGCGTCCCGATCCCGGTCCTTTGACATAAACTTCAACAGTCTTCAGTCCCTGATCCATCGCCTTCTTTGCAGCTTCTTCAGCGCACTGCTGCGCCGCGTACGGCGTCGATTTACGGGATCCGCGGAACCCAAGCTGTCCGGCTGATGCCCAGGCAATCACGTTTCCGTTCAGATCCGAAAGAGACACGATGGTATTATTAAAAGTTGAAATGATATGCGCCTGTCCATTGGTAATATTCTTTTTGACACGACGCTTCCCGCCGCGGCGGGTTACTTTTTTCTGAGCTGCCATTCAATCCCCCTTATTTCTTTCTGCCCTTGCGGGTGCGTGCATTGTTTTTCGTGTTCTGCCCGCGAACCGGAAGATTGCGACGATGACGATTGCCGCGATAGCTGTTGATTTCACGGAGACGTTTAATATTCATCGACACTTCTCGACGAAGATCTCCTTCAACATGGTAGTTGGCAATCTGCTCACGAATGCGCTGAACCTCAGATTCTGAAAGATCACGTACGCGCGTGTCAGGGTTTACTTCCGCATTTTTGAGAATTTCGTTCGAACGTGCGCGGCCGATTCCGTAAATATACGTTAAGCCGATCTCGACACGCTTTTCTTTTGGTAGATCGATTCCTGAAATACGAGCCAAAGTCGCACCTCCTTAGCCTTGACGCTGTTTATGCTTCGGGTTCTCGCAAATAACCATCACACGACCCTTCCGTTTGATGACTTTGCATTTATCGCACATCTTTTTGACTGATGGCCTGACTTTCATTGCCTTCCTCCTATTTTTTTCTCCAGGTGATGCGTCCCTTCGTCAGATCATAGGGTGATAATTCCACCGTCACCTGATCCCCTTCGAGAATTCGAATGTAATTCATGCGCAGCTTTCCGGAAATATGCGCCATGACGTCATGTCCGTTCTCGAGTTCGACGATGAAAATTGCATTAGGGAGACGCTCTTTAACAACGCCTTCAACTTCAATTACATCTTTTGATGACATTCGCTCTCCTCCTTGTTGCCGGCCTCCCGGAACGGGGCTAGCAATTTGCGAACCTTCGCATCGTTCCAATTCACATCAGTTTTCATCGTCTTAAAGTCAGGAATGACGGCCCGATAGGGTTGCAGATGAATCACCCGCTTCGTCTTTGGTCGGGCCAGCGACCGTCTTCTTCCATCGACGACACACACATGCTTCGCATCGCACACATCCAAGACCAGAAAGATCGTTCCTTTATCATGCCCTGCTTTTGAGCGGACAATCTGTCCTGGCTGAAAAGGATTCGGCTGATCCATTCGTCCTTCCTGTGTCATTGCTCTAATGCCGCCCGGATCGAGGCAAAAACCTCATCCGCCGATCGGTCTCCATCAATGCGGATCAGTTTTCCCTCTTGTTCATAGTAATCGATGAGCGGTTCGGTTGATTCCTGATAAACGGTGATGCGGTTCTGCACCGTCTCTTCCCGATCATCCTCACGCTGAACCAGCGGCGTTCCGCACACATCACAGATGCCTTCCTCTTTGGGAGGCGCATCCTGAACGTGATAGGTTGCTCCGCATTTGGGACAAGTGCGGCGACCAGCAAGCCGTTGGACTAAAACTGGCTCAGCGACATCGATTAAAATCGCTGCATCCAGCTCTGTACCACGCTCGTTTAACCCTCGCGTAAATGCTTCAGCCTGGGGAATCGTCCGCGGAAAGCCATCCAAAAGATACCCGCGATCAGCCTCTTGTTCCAGGCGATCCCAGATCAGATCAATCGTCAGTTCATCCGGTACGAGCTTGCCTTCTGAGAGGTAAGCCTCCACCTTCTGTCCAAGCGGAGTTTTGTTTTTAATGTTCGCGCGGAAAATATCTCCTGTGGAGATATGCACTAGACCGAGCTCTTGTTCAAGACGTTGAGCCTGGGTCCCTTTACCTGCCCCCGGAGGGCCGAGCAATACGAGTCGCATCTCATCCTCCTATCGCTTCAGGAAACCACGATAGTGGCGCATCTGAAGCTGTGCTTCAAGCGTACGAACCATCTCAAGAACAACCCCAACGACGATGATAATCGAAGTACCACCAAAGCCGAGCTGTACACTGAAAATCTTATTCACCAGACCGGGAATCACGGAGAGAATCGCCAGCACAATGGCGCCAACTAAGGTGATCCGGCTGACAATGCGCTGCAAATACTCTGTGGTCGGCTTTCCTGGGCGAATGCCCGGAATGAAGCCGCCCTGCTGCTGCAGATTACGCGAATATTCATAGGCATTAAACTGAATTGAATTATAGAAATAAGCAAAGAAGACGATGAGCAATGCCTCAATCGAATGCTGTGCAATAAATCCAACCCAGCTTGTCGTACTCATATAGCGCGTCACAAACGAAGCAAAACCGCCTCCGAACAGGAGCGCCAGCGTTTGAGGAAGCGCAAACAACGCAGAAGCGAAAATGACCGGCAACACGCCTGCCATATTCACCTTCACGGGAATATGCGTTGCTTGGCCGCCATACATCTTGCGGCCCACCACTCGCTTCGCATATTGCACCGGAACCTTGCGTTCCCCTTCATTCAGCAAAACGACAACAACCGTAATGGCAACCGTCACCAAAATGATCAGCAACAGCACCAGCGGATGCATGTGCCCCTGGCTGACCTCTCCAATCATCCTCGCAAGCCTTGCCGGCATATCCGCAACAATTCCCACAAAAATGATGAAGGACACGCCGTTGCCCACTCCATACTCTGTAATCTGATCTCCGATCCAGACGACAAATGAGGCTCCGGCAACCATAACAAGAATGGCGATGACTTTTTCCAGCACGCCGCCGGTCGCAAATGCTCCGGCGAAAATCCCTTGCACGAGGCCAAAGGCCTGAATGACGGCCAGTGCCACACCAAGGTATTTCGTGTATTGCTGAATTTTCTTCCGGCCTTCTTCTCCCTCTTTCGAAAGTTCTTCCAATGCAGGAATCGCAAACGTCAGCAGCTGAATGACAATGGAGGAAGTGATATATGGACCGACGCCCAGCGCGAAAACGCTTAGATCGGCCAAACCGCCGCCACTGATCATGTTCAAAATGCCCAGAATGCTTCCCTGTACTGAGTTGTAGATCGAATGAATCAGATCCAGGTTCGCGAAGGGAATCGGCAAAGCATTCCCTAAGCGCAGAACCAAAAGCATGAGAAGGGTAAAGACAATACGCTTTCTCGTTTGCTCCAACTGCCATGCATTCTTGAGGGTGGCCAGCATCAGATCACCTCAGCCTTTCCTCCGGCAGCCTGAATCTTCTCTTCGGCTGATTTTGTGAATTTGGTTGCCTGAACAGTCAACTTTTTCTCCAAATCGCCGTCGCCGAGAATTTTTAAGCCATCCACCAGTTCGCTGGCATGGATGAAGCCCGCTTCTACCAAAACTTCTGCGGTGATCACCGCGTCATTTTCAAAAGCATTCAAGTCCGCAACATTGATGGTGGCGTACTGTTTAGAAAACGGATTATGAAAACCGCGTTTCGGCAACGTACGGAACAGCGGCATCTGACCGCCCTCAAATCCCGGACGAACGCCGCCGCCGGTTCGTGAATTCTGACCATCACGACCACGACCCGCAAATTTGCCCCAGCCCGAGGAGTGTCCACGTCCGACGCGCTTGCGGTCTTTCGTTTCGCCGCCACGTGCCGGCTTGAGTTCATGCAATTTCATAGCAGCCCTCCTATTTCACTTCCTCAACATCGAGCATGAAGTCAATTTTATGAATCGCCCCACGAATGGATGCCGTATCTTCCTGCTCAACGACTGAGCCAATTTTCGTCAGGCCAAGCGCCTTTGCCGTGGCAATCTGCTTTGGCTGGCGACCAATAAAGCTCTTCTTTAATGTAATCTTTAACTTGCCCATCTCCAGCCTCCTAGCTCAGCAGTTCATCCACGCTCTTCCCACGGAGATGAGCGACCTGCTCTGCGGTCTTCATGCTGAGAAGCCCATTCATTGTTGCGTTAACAATGCTCCGCGCATTGGAAGATCCCAGAGACTTCGCACGGATATCCGTGATTCCTGCCATTTCGCAAACGGCACGAACCGGACCGCCTGCAATGATTCCGGTACCTTCTGCCGCCGGCATCAACAAAACGCGGCCAGCGCCGTCATGCCCGACAATGCTGTGGGGAATGGTCGTTCCCACCAGCGGAACGCGAACCATGGAGCGCTTCGCCTCATCTGATCCCTTCCGGATCGCCTCAGGAACTTCAAGCGATTTTCCCGTACCAATGCCTACGCGACCATTTTTATCACCAACGACAACGATCGCGGCGAAGCGTCCCGTACGACCACCCTTGGCCGTTTTGGAGACACGGTTAATGGAGACGACTTTTTCTTCAAGCTCTTGCTTGTTGTCTTCTTTATACATGGTGGCTCCTCTCCGATTACAGTTTCAGACCCGCTTCGCGCGCGCCTTCTGCCACTGCCTTCACTTTGCCGTGATAGATGTAGCCGGAACGATCAAAAACCACCGTATCGATGCCTGCGTCCAGCGCCTTCTTAGCGACTGCCTCACCAACGGCCTTTGCGGAAGCCACAGTGGACCCTTTTTCTTCCACCGCCTTATCCAGCGTTGATGCCGCTACCAGGGTGCGGCCCGTCGTGTCATCAATAATCTGTGCGTACATGTTCATGTTGCTTTTATACACCGTCAGGCGCGGGCGTTCCGGAGTGCCCGAAATTTTCTTGCGAACACGGGCATGACGCGCCAGGCGATTTGCATTTTTCGTTGACTGTGCCATTTATGCGCCTCCTTACTTACCTGTCTTGCCTTCCTTGCGACGGACATGCTCACCCTCATAGATGATTCCCTTGCCTTTATACGGCTCCGGTTCACGCCACTTGCGGATATTGGCAGCATAGTTGCCCACCTGCTGTTTATCTGCGCCTTTGACGATGATCGTCCGGTCGTCCGGCACTTCCGTCGTAATGCCATCCGGATCAGCCATGTTGATCGGATGGGAGAAACCAAGATTCATGACCAGCGTATTGCCCTGTTTCTGCGCACGATATCCGGTTCCCTCAATATGCATCTTCTTCGAATAGCCGTTGGTCACGCCTTCAACCATATTCGCAATCAGCGTGCGGTAAAGACCGTGCATCGACTTTGTCTTCTTTTCTTCATCCGGACGAACCAGATGGACCACACGCTCTTCCTGCTCCAGCTTAAACTCTGCAGGAATCTGCTGGGTCAATGTTCCATTCGGCCCCTTCACCGTCACGGTATTGGCCGCATCGATCGAAATCTCCACCTTTTCGGGGACGTCAATCGGTTTCAATCCAATTCTTGACATAAAATCCCCCTTACCAGATGTAGCAGATCACTTCACCGCCAACGCCTTCAAGGCGCGCTTTTTTGTCGGTGAGAACGCCATGAGATGTCGAAAGAATGGCCGTTCCAAGACCGTTGAGAACCCTGGGGATCTCGTTGGCGCGAACGTAGACGCGACGTCCCGGCTTCGAAATGCGTTTCAGCCCTTGGATGACGCGCTGATCATCAACATATTTCAGGTCGATGGTCATCATACCCTGCTTATTGTCTTCAACAACATTAAAGCCTTTGATATAGCCTTCGTCCAGCAGGATCTGAGCGAGACTTTTTTTCATGTTGGATGCAGGAACCACGACGGATTCATGCTTCTTCATATTCCCATTGCGAATGCGCGTGAGCATATCCGCGATCGGATCAGTCATCATAAGTCTTCCTCCTCCTCAGTTTACCAGCTGGCTTTTTTGACGCCGGGGATCTCACCGCGGTAGGCCAGTTCACGGAAGCAGATACGGCAGATACCGTACTTCTTGAGGACCGAATGCGGGCGGCCGCAAATGCTGCAGCGCGTATACGCACGGGTGGAAAATTTCGGCGTTCTCTTCTGCTTTGCAATCATCGATTTTTTAGCCATGCTTTACTCCTCACTTCGCAAACGGCATGCCGAGATGCGTCAGAAATGATTTTGCTTCTTCATCCGTTTTTGCTGTCGTCACGATGATGATGTCCATCCCATGAATGGAGTCCACTTCATCATAGTTGATTTCCGGGAAAATCAGCTGTTCCTTTACGCCCATCGCATAATTTCCACGTCCGTCAAAAGAAGTTGACGGAATTCCGCGAAAATCGCGAACGCGAGGCAGAGCAATGTCGATGAGTTTTTCAAGAAAATCATACATCTTCGTCCGGCGGAGCGTCACCTTCGTCGCAATCGGCTGCCCTTCACGCAGCTTAAAGTTTGCAACGGAACGTTTTGCCTTGACAATAATCGGCTTCTGTCCGGTGATCTCTTCCAATTCGTGTGCCGCTGTTTCCAGCAGTTTTGGATTATCTTTAGCGTCGCCCATCGCGCAGTTAACCACGATTTTTTCCAATTTAGGAACCTGCATCACGTTATCGTAATGAAATTCCTTCATCAGTTCGGGAACGACCTCATTATTATATTTTTCAATTAAATAGTTCATGAGCGGCCCCCTTATTTATCAAAGCGTGTATCGCTTTTTGCCGAAACACGAATTTTTTTGCCATCCTGGATTTCGGTATGGACGCGAACGCCGCGGCCGAGCTTCTCATCGTAAAGCAAAACGTTGGAGGCGTCGATGGAGCCCTCACGTTTTACAATACCGCCCGGTTCCTGAAGGCTGCGCGGCTTCTGATGCTTCGTCTGCACGTTGACATCGCGTACGATGACACGATTGGTCTTCGGAAGAACCTGCAGCACTTCGCCCACTTTGCCTTTGTCCTTACCGGAGATCACCTGGACCTTATCACCCTTTTTAATGTGCATTGTCCCCTCCTTAAAGCACTTCCGGCGCGAGAGAAATGATCTTCATATAGCCGTTCTGACGCAATTCGCGCGTCACAGGTCCGAAGATACGAGTTCCCACGGGGTTCTTATCGTCTTTGATAATCACCGCTGCGTTTTCATCGAACTTGATAATGCTTCCATCGCTGCGTGCCACACCATCCTTGGAGCGGACGATGACCGCAGTGACCACATCACCTTTTTTCACGCTGCCGCCCGGTGTTGCATTCTTCACCGCACAGCGGACGCGGTCGCCGATGTACGCATATTTGCGTCCGGTGCTTCCAATGACATGAATCACCAAAAGCTCTTTTGCTCCGGAATTATCCGCCACTTTGAGGCGGCTTTCAGTCTGTAACATGGAACCCCCTCCTTACTTCGCGGCTTCGAGG
>JAEXBN010000010.1 GCA_023394045.1 Bacillota bacterium
TCTCCGCAATGCCATCAATTCTGCATCGTTCCCGGAAGCGATCACTTTTTGAAGCGCCCGTTGTTCCTCCCGATCAGCCTCTTGGCGCAGACGTTCATTCTCTAGCGCCGATCGTCTTTGAGCCAGCTCTTCCTCGGTCTTTCGATCCGTTTGCTCCAACGCCAGTGCTTCCGCCACCTCATGCTCCAGATGACTCACTTTTTCCTGCTGATCCGGAATCAATCCTCCCCGATGATTGCCTTTAATATATTGCCGCTCCAATTGCATCAGGCGCTCATCGGCGGATTGCACGGAGACCATTTCATCTCCGCCCGTCTGCAGATTGAGCAGCCGATCCATCAGCTGATCACCGGATTTCCCCACTTGTCGTGAAAAAACGCTGCCGCCCGAGCCAATCGACAGGGATCGCTTGAACGCCTCTGCATTGAGCCCAAAAAAGAATTCGCCCGGCGTCTGACGCGCCGGGAGCGATACTTTTTCCCCCGTCTCATCATCGGTCAGTTGAATGCGATCTTTTCCATTCGTGTCGCCGAAGCGGCGAAACAAACGAAACACCTGGCCATCATCCTCCAAGCGAAGCACGCCTGCCGGAGCATCGCTCGGATCGGTCATGTAGCGTTTCCGGATATTTTCCCGCGGATCCGCGCCAGTTTTGGAGGTTCCATACAGCATCAGCTGCAGGGCATCCATGAGCGTGGTTTTTCCGGCTTCATTATGACCGGAAATCAAATTCAGACCCGATGAAAAGGAAAGTTCAAGCGCCTTGAACCGGCCAAAATTCATCAAACTAAGCGTCAGAATCTTCAAGGCGGAGCTCCTTTCCATCGATGGCGTCCAGACCCAGTCTCAATGCGCGTTCCAACATGTGCTTCTCGTTTTTCTCTGCGTTCTGCCACCGCTCATACAAATTTGAGGCAAAATAGCCCCGAAGCGTCTCTTCTTCCGCCAACGCCGGCCAGTTCACATGAGCGGTGCGCTCATCAATCACTTCAATATAAGCGTACCGTTCAGAAAGCGTCTGCCGCAGAAGATTCAAATCTAATACATCCTGCTCATCCACCTGTCCCGCCAGGCGTAAACGAATCAGGTCTTTTTCCACCGGCCATCGCTGCGGATCAATCCGGCTGGATCGATGTTGATCGCCCTCATCGCCATCTTCATCTCCATCTGATGAGCGAACATCGGTCTGCGCCCCTTCGTCCAGAAACACGCGGGTATCTTTTTGAATGGCTTCATGGATCCGTTCCAGTGCCTCCGTCTGATTCTGAATGGCGGATAAATCGACCGACAGCCTGTGAAATAGGCGGGATGATGCGGGAACAAAATGAAGCTCACACGTCTCTCCGTACACACGTCCTTCATAAAATCCCTTTAATCCCGTTTCATCAAAGCCAGATCCGTCAAAATTTCCAGAATAGGCCCATGGAGTGCCCCCAGACTGCTGGATCGGCGAGCGGTGATGGATGTGCCCTAAAGCGATATAAGAGAAAAAGTGATCCGGCAGCGTGTCCAAACGAATCGGATGGTAGGGCGTATCCTGCGCATTCACGTCGCCATGCACCACCAAAAAGCGGCTCATCCCTTCCGTTTGCATCCGTTCCCGTTCCCAATCCATCGTTTCCCACATCGAGGTTTCACGCACCGTACCTGTAAAACCGCCGCCATACACCGCCGCCTCTTTTTGAGGCAAAATCACACGGGTCAGATCTCCGCGAAAAATATGCACATTCACCGGCCACACCTGATCGTAAAGACTGCCAGGAGCGTAATAATCATGATTTCCAGGAGCAATAAAAAAATCGACCGATTCGTTCTCTGACATCGCCTGACGAATGGCCTCCAGGCTTTGGGACGTGATCTCTGATCCCTCGAAGAGGTCCCCCGCCAAAAGAACCAAATCGACGCCGTTGTTCCCCCAGCGCCTTATCCAGGAAATAAAATTTTGAATCACCTCGGCCGCCCGCTCTCTTCCAAACCGTCCAAGCCCCGGCAGCTTCGCTCCAAGATGCAGATCCGCCGCATGCACCACATGAATTGTCCGCATGTTCATCCTTTCGTTCACTGATCCGCCGCTGAACCAGCTGATCAAACTGAGCCAATAGAATGCTCTTATCTTAACGCATATCGTCCTGATGTGCAGGCTCCCTCTTCCACCGCATGATCTTCCAAAAAATGTTTTTCAATAATTTTGAGGGGTATGAACATTGTGTATTGGAATTCAATCTTGAACGTGGATTTGCACCTACATAACATCGTGTTGGCTTTTGTTGCTGGCGCAGTAAACTGTGATCGCGTGAACTCCCTCATCCTCTTGAGGTTATACAATGATCGTCGCTTCGAGGACAGATGGAGCCACTAGAAAAGAGGAAGCTTATGATTGAGTTTAAGAACGTCACAAAATCGTATGGGACCAACGCAGTGGCTGTCGATCAGGTCAGCTTTGAGATTCCCACCGGAGAATTCGTGGTTCTGATTGGAACCAGCGGAAGCGGTAAAACAACGTGTATGCGCATGATTAACCGGATGATTGACGCGACCTCTGGGACGATTTCCATCGATGGTCAAGATGTGAAATCCATGGATCCCGTCGCACTCCGACGCCATATTGGCTACGTCATTCAGCAAATCGGTCTGATGCCCCACATGACCATCTATGAAAACATCACGATGGTTCCGCGTCTTCTCGGCTGGGAAAAACAAAAGATGCGCGAAACCGCTGAAACATTGATTCAGCGCGTCGACTTGCCTGTTTCTTACTTAGAACGGTATCCCGAAGAGCTCTCCGGAGGACAACAGCAGCGCATTGGCGTGATCCGTGCGTTAGCCGCAAATCAAGATATCATTTTAATGGATGAGCCCTTCGGCGCTCTCGATCCGATCACTCGCGATTCCCTGCAGCAGCTGGTCAAAATGCTCCAAGAAGAAATGGGCAAAACCGTGGTGTTCGTCACCCATGATATGGATGAAGCCCTCTCGCTGGCTGACCACCTGGTGATTTTGGATAAAGGCCATGTCATCCAATATGGCACTCCCAAAGAGATCTTGGCGCACCCCGCCAATTCCTTCGTGGAAAACTTCCTTGGTGAAAAGCGCGTCCGTGATGCACGGGCCTATCTGGAAACCGTGGACAAAATCATGCTGCGCGCGCCGGTTGCCGTGACCACAGAGACCGATACCCGATCCGCCTTCCGTATTTTGAGTGAAAAACGCGTCGATCGTCTTTATGTCACAGACGTGAATGGAATCCTCAAAGGGTACGTCAGCATTTACGGACTCCTCCGGTTTGGCCGCCGTGAAGCCAACATCTCCGAAGTCATGCAAGACACCGTCTACATCAATGAAACGACAACCATTCATGATGCCATGTTTTCTCTGATTGAACTGAATTATCCCAATCTCCCCGTGGTGGACAAAAATAAAAAGCTCGTCGGCTTGGTGACGCGCGGCACCATCGTGTCCAGCTCGTACCATTCCATCTGGGGCGAGGAATACAAGGATAACCCCGAAATTCACCAGATTGTGTCCAAGACCAATGAACCCTACGAAAACCATGAAACGGAGGCCGCTCATGATTGAACTGCTTCAGCAACAGGCTCCCGTTCTTCTGGAAAAAACAGGCGAGCATCTTCTGATTGCCGCAATATCCCTGCTTCTTGGAGTGATCGTCGCGGTTCCTCTGGGTCTGCTCATCACCCGCACCAAGCGCATCGGTCCTCTGATGATGGGGATTGCCGCTTTGCTGCAAACGGTTCCCTCTCTAGCATTGCTGGCATTCATGATCCCTTTGTTCAGTGTAGGAAAACCCCCGGCTATCGCCGCCCTGTTTCTCTATTCTCTTTCGCCGATTCTGCGCAACACCTACCTCGCCGTAAAAAACATCGATCCGAAGCTGACCGATGCAGCTCGGGGGATGGGCATGACCTCTGGACAAATTCTGCGCCAAATTGAGCTCCCGCTCGGGATGCCCATCATTATGGCCGGCATCCGTCTCTCTGCCGTATATATCATCTCTTGGACGACGCTTGCTTCCTATATCGGTGCAGGCGGACTTGGAGATTTCATTTTTACCGGACTCCAGAACTATATGCCGAATTATATTTTTCTGGGAACCATTCCGATTGCCCTGCTGGCTCTCCTGACCGACTGGCTGTTCGGGCATCTTGAGACCCTGCTGACACCGAAAGGAGGCCGTGCATGAAACGATGGATCTACCGCATCGCTGTCGCTTCCCTGCTCGTTTTTCTCAGCGGATGTGAGCTTCCCGGTCTTGGAGCGACCAGCGCCTCCGGCGGTATGGTCGTTGCCGGCGGAAACACTTCAGAAAGACAAATTCTTTCAGAAATCGATAAGCAGATGATTGAGCACTACCTGCCCCATGAAACGGTCAACATCATCAATAATCTGGGATCCAGCATCCTGATTCATCAAACGCTGATGTCCGGAGAAAGCAATATTGCCGGTGTCATGTATACCGGAACATCGCTGACCGGAGAGCTCGGCCTAGATCCCATCAAGGACCCGGAGGAAGCCTTACAAGCAGTCCAGAAGGGTTATGAGAAAGAATATCAGGCAAAATGGTACCCTTCATACGGTTTTGAAAATACCTATGCGTTCATGGTCACACGTGCCACGGCGGAGAAGTATCACCTGAAAACCGTATCGGATCTGGAACCGATTGCTGAGGAACTGAATGTCGGGGCTGACTCCGCTTGGATGCAGCGCGAAGGCGATGGTTACCAGGCTTTCCTTGAAACGTATCACTGCAAATTCAAAGGGATGTTTCCCATGGAAATCGGTCTTGTCTACGAAGCGGTAAAAAATGGTCAGATGGATGTCGTCCTCGGATATACCACCGACGGGCGCATTCCCAGTTTTGATCTCGTTGTCCTGGAAGATGACCGGCACTTTTTCCCGCCCTATAATGCCTCTCCGGTCGTCATGGACACGCTGTTGGCGGAGCGCCCGGAAATTGACTGGATTTTGAGCAAGCTCATCGGACAAATCTCCACAGAAACGATGGCCGATCTCAACCGCCAAAGCGACGAGGAGATGATTGAGCCTGCCGTCGTCGCACAGCGGTTCCTGAAAAGTCATCAATATTTCGAAGATGTGAATGCCGATCAAACTCCGGAAGCGGTGCGATCGGCAATGAAAGGGAAGGAAGGTGAATCATGAGCCGTTCGATATTAGGCGAGCTCCTGATGTATTATCGGATCAATGGAGCATACGTCATGGAGCAATTTTTCCGCCATCTTCTCATCACCGTATATGGCGTTTTATTTGCCGCGCTGATTGCCATTCCTTTGGGCATCTTTTTGGCGAAACGCATCAAACTCCAAGCACCTTTTATTGCGCTGGCCAACCTGCTTCAAACCATTCCCTCGCTGGCCATGCTTTCCCTTCTTCTGATTGCGATGGGGCTCGGAGCTAAGACGGTCGTCGTCACCGTCATGCTCTATTCCCTTCTCCCCATTCTGAAGAACACCATCGCCGGCATCCAATCCGTCTCTCCCTCCCTGATTGATGTCGCCATTGGAATGGGAATGCGCCCGATAGAACGCGTGATCCACGTTGACCTTCCTCTGTCGGTCTCCATCATTTTATCCGGAATCCGCAACGCGCTGATCGTGGGAATCGGCGTGACGGCCATCGGCACATTTATTGGCGCGGGCGGTCTGGGCGATATCATTACGAGAGGAATCAATGTCGTCGGCGGCACGCCCATTATCCTCGCCGGCGCTCTTCCGACAGCGCTCATGGCCATCCTGATCGATCTCAGCCTCGGTTGGCTGGAACGCCGCCTCACTCCGGCAGCCCGGATCAAAAAGCGCTAACACAACGTCGTCTTCCCTTTCCCTCACAAGCGCCTTGCCTTCCCGCCGCAGAACTTACCCTTCCGCCGCAGAAATGGAACGATTCATCTCGCCTGCGGCATCGAAACCGATCCGTTCTGCTCCAAATCCAGCAGCTGGCGTTTTCGATCTAAACCGCCGGCATAGCCGCGCAATGTGCCATCGCTTCCGATGACTCGGTGGCAAGGAACAAAAAGAAGAAGCGGATTCCTAGACAAAGCCCTCCCCGCTGCACGCGGGGAGGGCTTTGTTCCTGGAGCCGCGGCGCGCTCTGCAAGTTGTTGATACGTCCACGTCTGACCAAAAGGGATCTGCATCAGCGCTTCCCGCACGGTCGCTTCATAGGCGCTTCCCGGAGGATACAGGCGGGGACGTGGGGCAGTTGACTCACTCCCCGCAAAATAGCCATCCAGCCAACGCTTTGCCTCTTCAAAAACGTGCTGATTCTCAACAGACAAAAAGACCGGCGATTCCGCGCACATCCTTTCGTGCGGAATTCCGGTCTCAAAACGTGCGTCACAAAAAAATGCCCGCCTTAAAAAGCCCTCTTGTGCTTCCAGGCGAATCCATCCCACAGGTGTGTCCACAACGCAAACGGAGCGTTCCCGTGTCATGCCTCTCACTTTTCGCCCTCCCTCGACCGAAAGCCGCAATGCGAGGGCTTGAATGCCGCATCGCCAAAAAGCACCGCTCCTTCCGTGTCAATCTGGGGCGTCCGCAGCGTCCATCCAGATGGAAGCCCCTCGAATAGCGCTTCACCGGTGCGGTCTGCCTCTTTGGCCATGGTAAACACAAGAAGAGTGGGACCGGATCCACTGATTACGACACCGATGGCTCCCGCCTTTCTTGCGATGCGTTCCACTTCAGAGAATCCCGGAATATGGCGGCGCCGCACCGGTTCGTGCAGACGATCCTCCAACCCCATCCGCAACACGCGCCGGTTTCCCGTCCGCAATCCCTGAAGCAAAAAGCCGACCGACGCTAGGTTCGCCACGGCATCGCTGCGTGGAACGGATTCAGCAAGTTCGCCACGCGATTTCTGCGTACTGGTCGAAAAATCTGGAATACAGAGATGAAAGGCCAACTCCTCCGAGACGGGAAGCTGCGTCGAAAAAACGCTGCGGCGCTGACTCTTGGACAACTGAAGCCCACCATAAAGCGCCGGAGCAACATTGTCTGGGTGCCCTTCAACCTTCGTCACCACCTGAAGAATGGACGCATCCGTAAAACGCCCTCCTCGTTCTTTTGGCTCCAGCAAACGTGCAAGGTATCGTGCCGCTTCCGCACCGGCAACAATGCACGTCGCGGAGGAGCCCATGCCGCGGGTGGAGGGAATATCCGATTCAATGAATACTCCCACATCCGGAAGCGCCACATGCATTGCTTCCGCGTAGGTCCAGTATCCGTCCAAGACAAGATTTTTTCGCGACATCACATGTCCTGCTTCTGCCGCCGTCGCATAGCGTGGAGAAACCATGGGATCTCCGTTTCCACGCACATGAAATGTGAAATGAGCATAAATCGTCCACGCCAGACCCAAACAATCAAAACCCGGACCTAAATTCGCACTGGTTGCCGGCACGCGAACGGTAAATTTCATCACTCTCCTCCTTTGATGCCTTCTCTGACGATCTGATCCATCTCGGCGACCGACACGCGCAATTCCCGATGAGGCGGCTGCTTGACCATCGCCTGAAGCACCTGGGGAACCGCAAGACCGGCGAAGCGTCCCAGCGCATTCCATTGCTCCTCCAACGTTTCTGGAACCTCCTGATGCAAAGCAGACAGCACGGTTTCAGGAAACTTGAACGGGCTCGCCGTCGATAGAATCAGCGTGATCCCCTCGGTTGAGTCCGCCATGGCTCTTCCGGCGACGAAAGCGCTGACTGCCGTATGCGGATCAATCACTTTTCCCGTTTTTTGATAAACCGAAGCAATCGTCTCGGCGCACTCCTTCTCAGAAGCCCATCCCCACTGAGCGCGAAGAGGCTCGCGCAGCGTAAAATGTCCCTCTTCCTTCCATTGCCTCATCAATTTCGAGACGCGCTCCGTGCTCTGTGTTTCATGATACAAATACCGCTCCAAATTGCTTGAAACCAAAATATCCATGGACGGACTCGTCGTCACATACAGCGGGCGATTCGAATCATAGGTTCCCGTCGCGCCGAAATCGGAAAGAACATGATTCGCGTTGGACGCGACGGTCATCTTTCCCAGCGGCAAACCCATGCGGCGCGCATAATCCCCTGCGAGAAAATCTCCGAAATTTCCCGTCGGAACGACGACATCCAGCGCCTCCCCATAGTCCATCTTCTGAGCTTCCACCAGCTGAAGATACGCGCTCACATAATATGTAATTTGAGGGATGAGCCGCCCAATATTGATCGAATTGGCCGAGGAAAGACGGATTCCCTTTTTGTGCAGGATTTCCTGTAAATCCGGATCCGCAAACATCCTCTTCACGCTGCTCTGGCAATCATCAAAGTTGCCCTCCACGCCGATCGCCCGGACATTGTCCGCTTCATAAGTCAGCATTTGCAGACGCTGCGCATCGCTGACTCCATCCGCCGGATAAAAGACGCGCACCGAAACTCCGGAGATGCCGGAAAATCCCTCCATGGCCGCTTTTCCCGTATCGCCGGAAGTGGCCGTCAAGACCAGAATATGCTCCTCCACGCCCAGCTGCTTCTGAGCCGCACGCATCAAATAAGGAAGAACCGATAAGGCGACATCCTTAAATGCAAGGGTCGGACCATGCCATAGATCCAGAAAGGCGCAATGATCGTTCACCATGTCCACCGGTGTCACCAACGGATGATCAAATCGCTTGCCATAAGCCTGCGCGGCCGCCTCATGGAGGGCTTTCTCACCAAGATCATCAAAATACAAAGCAAACACGCGCTCCGCCATATCGGCAAAAGAGAGCCCGCTCCAGGTGCGAAAATCCACCTGGGGAAAGGTCTCCGGCACATAGAGTCCGCCATCCGGAGCCATTCCCTGAAGAATGGCTTCCGCACCCGTCGCCATCACCTGTTCATTTCGTGTCGAGTGGTAACGCATCACATCCCCCACTTCAATACCACAGCGCCTCTCTGATAAAGCATCTCAGCCTCGCGCAGGGACAAGCGCATGAATCCCGCATGATCCGGAAGCGCACCTAATTTTTCCATCGTTTCTCCATCCGGCACATTCGCCGACAGGCTCGAACGAAGATCCGACCAAGGATCGGACTCCTCCGCCGTGCGCAGCCTCACATAATACCACTCGGCCTCACTGGCATCGGGTTCCTCTTTGGCGGAGAGCTCTCCTCCCGCTTCTGAAGCCGAATGAACTGCGGGCGACCAGCGTGACCGGGAAACAGAAAGCAAATCTGTCCATACCGCATTGGCTGTCGGATCCATTCCTGCACCGGGACCCCGAAAAACAAGATGTCCAACGCGCGATCCCTGCACCTCCACCTGATTATCCAGTCCCTGAACCAGCGCAAGACCATCGCTTTCAGGCAGTGCCACCGGACAAACGAAGGCGCTCTGCCTTCCGCCATGTCCCTCAAATGAAGCGATAAGGCGGATCATCCGATGAGCGGATCGCATCCACGCCATGTCCTGCGCATCCAACGTCTCAATGCCAAGGCAAGGAATCTGATCCAGCGACAGAGCATGTCCGGAAACCAGCGAAGCCAAAATCGCAATTTTACGCTGTGCGTCATACCCCGCCAAATCATCCGTCGGATCGGCTTCCAGAACGCCCAGCCTGCGGGCTTCTCCAAGAACCTCCTCCAACGCTTTTCCTTTCGCCAGTTCTGTAAGAACATAATTTGAACTTCCGTTGACAATGCCGCGAATCGTCTCAATCTCATTCAAGGCAGCCTGCGCAATCAAGGGAGCCACGATCGGAATGCCTCCGCATACAGCCGCTTCAAAGCGAAAAGAAGCGCCTCCGTCTTGGGCGGCACGGGATAATTCCTCAAAATCCGCCGCAACGGCCGCTTTATTGGCAGTCACCACAGACTTGCCCGACAACAGTGCCTGTTTCATCAGGCGAGACGCCATCTCCTGGTCTCCGGTAACCTCCACTAAGCAGTCTACGTCCTCCCGAGACACCAGTGTCTCAGCATCCGTGGTAAACAATTCTTCCGGCGCGGAGACGGCACGCTTTTTCCCCAGCGTGCGCACACCGATTCCCACGATATTCATCGGCTCCCCCAACGCCTGATCCAGAAGATCTTTCCGCTCCTGAAGAAGCTTCCAGACCCCCTGTCCGACGGTTCCGAAGCCCAAAAGAGCGATGTTCATCACTGTTCTCCCCTCATCGCCGCCCACGCTTCAGCGATCTGTACGGAATTGGTCGCCGCGCCTTTTCGGATATTATCCGCCACGCAGAACAGGTGAATCGTGTTCGGTTGGGAAAGATCCCGGCGAATTCTCCCCACATAAATGAGATCATTGCCCTTGCAGTCTTCGGGGATGGGATAGACCAGATGCTCCGGATCGTCCTTCAGCACCACGCCATCCGCTTGTTCCATGCCCGAACGAACTTCCTGCAAATCAAAATCATGTTCCAATTCCACGTCGATGGACACGCAATGCCCATAATCCACCGGAACGCGGACACAGGTGGCGCTGACCGCGAGATCAGGAAGCTCCAGAATCTTCCGCGTCTCATGAATCATCTTCCATTCTTCCTTGGTATAGCCATCCTCTAAAAATTGATCGATGCGAGGAAGAACATTCTTCGGCAGCGGATGGTCGAACGTCGTCGTCGTCCCTTCCTCCAAGTCATGAAGGCCTTTCATGCCAGCGCCGGATGCCGCCTGGTAAGAGGTATACAAAACGCGCTTCAGCCCGTACAGATCCCGGAGCACCTTCAGCGGGGGCATGCACTGAATGGTTGAGCAATTGGGGTTCGCAATGATCCCTTCATAGTTCTTCAGAACATGCGCATTGACTTCCGGAACCACCAGGGGAATGCCCTCATGCTGACGCCATTGGGAGCTATTATCAATCACCGTGATTCCTTGTTCCGCCGCCAACGGCGCAAATTGAGCGCTGGTTCCTGCTCCAGCAGAAAACAAGGCGATATCCATATCCGGAGTGAACGATTGTTCCATCAGCTCCTGCACCACCCATTCTTTTCCTCGAAAAGGAACCGTCGAACCGGCAGACCGCGCCGAGGCAAACGGAATCAACGTTTTAACCGGAAAATTCCGCTCTTCGAGAACGCGAAGCATCGTGCGTCCCACGAGCCCCGTCGCGCCGACCACTGCAACTGTGTATTCTTTCATGTCACTCCTCCCCTTTCGCTTCATCAAAAAATTCCTGATACAGCACGCGCACCGACCGTTCAAAATCGTCCTGCCCCACGCCAATGATGATATTCAGCTCGCTGGCTCCCTGCGAAATCATGCGAATGCTGATTCCTGCTTGTCCCAACGCCTGAAACATCCTTGCCGCCACGCCGGGACGCTGTGCCATGCCTTCCCCGACCACGGCAAGCAGCGCCACATTATCCGACACGCGGATGGAATCGGGCTCCGAAAAAATATCAATCTCTTCCAAGATCTTTTTTCGGCGACTCCGAAACTGATCCTCGCGCACAATCACCGAAACCGTATCCATGGAAGAAGGCATATGCTCAATCGCACAGGAATTGGCTTCAAATACAGACGTCAGGCGACGCAAAAACCCTGCATCCCCTCCGCCATGACGTTTCATAATCGTGATGACCATAAATCCGGTTTTCCCCGCAATTCCGGTCACAATCCGGTCTCCCAGCTCTGCCGACGGGACAATCCGCGTTCCTTCCGCTTCTGGCGCATTCGTATTTAAAATCTGAATCGGCACTCCCGCTCGGCGGGCAGGATATACCGCATCCTCATGCAGCACCTGCGCCCCCATGTAGCTCAGCTCATGTAACTCTTCATAGGTAACGACACGAATCGGTACGGGAGATTTTACGATGTGGGGATCCGCTGCAAGAAACCCGGACACGTCCGTCCAGTTTTCATACACTTCTGCTCCCAGTGCACCCGCCAGGATCGCCCCCGTAATATCTGAACCACCCCTTGAAAAGGTGGTAATCCGTCCGCTTCCCGTGGATCCATAGAACCCAGGAACAACATAGCGCCCGCCATTCAACCGCGCCCGTACCTGTTTTTGGGTTTCCGCCATATCCAGCGAACCGCCATCATCAAACCGAATCAATTCCGCCGCATCCACAAATTGAAACCCCAGCAGCTCGGCAACCACTTTCGCCGACAGATACTCTCCGCGGCTGGCGCAAAAATCAGCGCTCGCTCCGGAAAAAATCTGCTGGCGAATTTCCGATAAATCTTCCTCCAAATCGAGAGAAAGACCAAGCTCATTTCGGATATCCAGGAACCGGCGTGAAATATGATCCAGAACCTCTCCCCCGCCCATATCAATGGAGACCAGCTGATGCGCCAAATAAAGCATATCGGTAATCTTATGATCGTCATCGCTCCGTTTTCCCGGCGCTGAGACCACCACCACCTCTCTGCGGGGATCCTGCTCCACGATCGTCTGCACTTTTCTTAATTGTGAAGCATCCGCACAGGATGTTCCTCCAAATTTAATGACCTTCATCGCCCCTCCTCGCCGGAATCGCGCCTGATCAGGCAGCCGGCGTTTTTACCTCTCTTTTCACCTGACTCCATCGGATCGATGCTACTAGTGTAGCGGCTTCTATGGCATGATACAATAAAACTGATCTGAAGATGCGTAAAAATCCGTTCAACGGGATCGATGGAGCCGGTTGAGCCAATTGAGCCGAGGTCTATTCTATGTCGATAGAGAAAGGAGCATTCGTGGAAAAAATCAATTACCAGAAAAAGCTGGAGTCCATCTTAGAACATTTACCAAGCGATCCGGTGCCTCGCCTTCTCCTGCACAGCTGCTGCGGCCCATGCAGCACGTATGTCCTGGAATATCTCTCCGACTATTTCGAGATCTCGGTCTACTATTTTAATCCGAATATTGATCCGCCCAGCGAATATGCGTTCCGCGAAGCCGAACAGCAACGGCTGATCGCGGAGCTACCCACCGCACATCCGGTGCACTTCCTCCGTGCGCCCTATGATCCGTCGATCTACGACCAAGCGGTTCAGGGTCATGAGAGCGATCCGGAGCGCGGCCCCCGCTGCACCCTCTGTTTCAATTTGAGACTCCGGGCTGCGGCAGAAATCGCACGCGCCCAGCACTTTGATTACTTCACCACGACCTTGTCCATCAGTCCCCATAAAGACGCACAGCTTCTGAACCGCCTCGGCGAGCGGATCGGTCGGGAATACGGCGTTCCTTATCTCCCTTCCGATTTCAAGAAAAAAAACGGCTTTAAGCGTTCGACGGAATTGACCGCTGCCTATGGAATGTACCGCCAAGATTACTGCGGATGCCGATTTTCACGGCTGGCGCGCGATGCGCAATGTCATTAATCCCCCGTTCTTTGGTGATTCCTTTTCACCCCATGATCAAACACGCCCTCTTCATTGACCACCAGAGGAAGGATCTGATCCCATGGCTCCAAGGGCAGATCAGGCTCCATCATGTCCTTCAAGCACACAAGAATCTTCTCTCCCTCATAATGCGCCAAGAATCGGTCATAAAATCCGCCTCCGCGCCCCAGACGTTTGCCATCAAGAGTCGCGGACAAGCAGGGAATGATCGACAAGTCGATTTGATTCGCCTCCACCGCGGGCGCCGAGGCATCCGGTTCAGGAATGCCCATCCGACTGGGGGTAAGATCCGCAAGGGAAGTCACCAAATGCAGCATCATCGTTCCAGGGCCAGTAACACGGGGAACGACGAGCTGTTTGCCCTGCTCCAATACATCCTGAAGCAATTCGATCGTATCCAATTCTCCCCTCATGCTCACAAAGCAAAACACGGACTGAGCTTGTTGGTACTGTGGAAGCTGAATGATGCTCCGGCAAATGCGAACGCTCGCTTCCTTTAATCTCTCCGGGGATATTCCCTTCGCCCGCTCGGATAACTGGCGGCGCAGGATCTTTTTTTCCTCTCTCTTATCCATCTCTCCTCCCGCTTCAGACATTGATCTTCTTGATTTATAATGATTTTATCTTAATGCCGATCCGTCAACATCGCGTCCGGAACGGAATCCATGCTTCGGAACGTCTCTGCGCGTGATCGGAGACACATCGGATGGAAAAGTAAGATGGAAAAATAAGAAAGGATCTCCCATGGCACGCAAAAGCTGGAATCAATATTTTATGGAAATGGCGCGCACGGTGTCCGAACGAGGCACCTGCGACCGCGCTTACGTCGGCTGTGTGCTCGTCAACCAAGATCACCGCATCGTCTCGACCGGATACAATGGATCCGTTGCGGGGAACCCGCATTGTGATGAAGTTGGACACACCATGCGCGATGGTCATTGCATCGCGACCATTCATGCTGAAATGAACGCGCTGCTCTACTGTGCAAAATCCGGCATCTCCGTAGACGGATGCACCTGTTATGTCACGCATTTTCCATGCCTGAACTGTACCAAATCCTTGATTCAAGCCGGAATCCGTGAAATCTTTTATCTTGAAGGCTACCGGATGGACGACTACGCGATTGAGCTTCTGGAACGAAATCACATTCCCTTTACACAGCTGACCCTGGATGAAAAACACTGAAATGAACAAAAGTCCTGTGCAGGATTCCCCTGCGCAGGACTTTTGTCTTCAGCGGAAAAAGCCGCAGCTTTATGATGGCATGGTTCAAAAAGGTGATCTTCACAAACTTCAGAAATTTTCACCCGGGCGATCGTTACACTTCTTTCAGCCATGTCCGAAAATAATCATCGGGCTGCAGCACAGGAAGCGTGTTCACTGTTCTGAGCGCATTCTCCAGATAGGGGAAGTGCGTACAGCCAAGAACGATGGCTTCGCACTCCATCGCATCAAAAGTGCGCAATAATTCAGGAAATCCATAATGACGAACGATCTCCGCGGGATCCTCTTGGCGTTCAATCGCTTCCACCCATCGCAGATTCCCCACCGAAACGACGGAGAGTTCTTCATGCGCCGATACCAGCGCAGCCTCCACACCCGCAGCCCCTTGCGCATTAGCCGCTAGGAGCGCCAGACGACGATAGTCCCGTGCCATCGCGGCATAATACTGAAACGGCGTACAGAAGCTCAGCCCGGTTCGGAACGCCAATGATTCAAAATCAACGGAGGCGCTGAGCGAGTTACAATACACAAGCACCTGTTGAACGCCCTGTTTCTTAATGGGCGCAAGCAGCTGGAACAGTGCCTCCTGCTTGACCGCTTCAGGCTGAACCTGCCATGCCGTCTGTTCCTGAGGAGTACGGGAAACCGCCACAGGCACGGTCTCCCATCCGGAACTCTGTGCCAGCCGAACGCCAAATTGGGTATCCACAGGCGTTCCTGCCAGCACTCCAATTTTGGGTTTCATTATTTCTTCAGCGAGAATGCCGGAATCACGGCACCCTGATATTTATCTTCGATAAACTTCTTCACGGTTTCCGAATTCAGCTCTTCCAAAAGGATCTTGAATTTCGGATCGTCTTTTTGATCCGCACGAACAGCAACGACGTTCGCATACGGGCTATCTTCCGCTTCAATCGCCAGGCTGTCCTTCACCGGATTCAAACCAGCAGACAATGCGTAGTTGGCGTTAATGACCGCCAGATCGCTGTCTTTATAGGTGTTCGCGATCACTGCCGCTTCCATCGGAACAAATGTCAGGTGCTTCGAGTTCTCTGTGATGTTCGCTTCGGTGACATTGATGTTCGACGGATCATCCAGCTTGATCAGGCCTGCTTTTTCAAGCAGCAGCAAGGCGCGAGCCCCATTGGTGACATCGTTCGGGATCTGAACCTGTGCCCCATCCGGCAGCTCATCCAGCGACTTATATTTTGCCGAGAAGGCGGCAATCGGTTCGATGTGCACCGTTCCGATGCTCACCAGATTCATCTTGTTTTCTTTGTTGAAGTTATCCAGATAGGGTTGATGCTGGAAATAGTTGGCATCCAGATCTCCCGCATCCAGCGCGACATTCGGCTGAATGTAATCATCGAACGGGACAATTTCCAGATTGATTCCGCGGGCAGCCAGATTTTCTTTTGCTGCTTCCACGATTTCCTGATGCGGCACCGGGCTGACACCAATCTTCAGCGTCACGGCCGGATCAATTTTCTCCGCGCCTTCTTCCGATGCGGCTGCCGCCGTGCTTTCCTCCGCGCTCGATTCGCTCGCCGGAGCTTCGGACTTGTCGTTATTTCCAGAGCCGCAGGCTGCCAGAACCAGCGTCAGTGAAAATAACAGGGCTAAAAGTGCTTTCTTCATGTTGAACCTCTTTCCTTTTTTGTTTCCTGCCATCATCGTCTCGTACTGCCACGAACCGATGGCTTCTCTATTCAGCTCTTTATAAGCGGATATTCTGAATCAGATTACTTCTTATTGATTTTTGCTGCGAATCGGCTTCCGATAAATTGAATGATCTGCACCATAAGAACGATCAAAACCACGGTGATCAGAAGGATTCCATTTTCTCGGCGATACAGACCATAGCGGACAGCGACTGCACCAAGACCACCGCCACCTAAGGATCCGGCCATGGCCGTGTATCCGACAATATTGATGATCGTCGTTGTCGTCGCAGAGATCAGGGAAGGCAGTGCTTCAGGAATCAGAACGCGAAAGATGATGTCCCAATTGGTTGACCCCATGGCTTTGGCTGCTTCCAGCACCCCGCTGTCCACCTCCTGCAAGGCTGCCTCGACGAGGCGAGAAAAGAAGGGAGCAGCGGACGCTGCCAGAGAAAAAATCGTTGCAGTCGTTCCTACGGTCGTTCCAATCAACATTCGAGTCAGCGGGATCATCAGGATCATCAGGATCACATAAGGAATGGATCTTGTCACGTTGACGATGAATCCTAAAACCTGATGAACCAGCTGATTTTCAGCGATGCCATCTTTCTGCGTGATGTAGAAAATGATCCCGATCGGCGTCCCAATCAATAGGGCAAAAAAGGCTCCGACAAACACCATGTAGATCGTTTCTAGAACCGCTGTTCCAATCAGCTCTTGAATCATGCCAGCACCTCCACATCCACCTGTTCTGCAAACTCCTGCTCTGCCCTTGTGCATGCCTCGGGATCGCCTTTCATCTCAATCACGGTATATCCCAGCGCTCCCTTGCGAAAAGAATTGATGTTGGCCGACAGAATCGAAATTTCCACGTCGGTTTTCTTTGCCACCTCGGTAATCAAGGAATGTTTAGCAATTTCATTGGGATAGGAGAGCTTCAGCACCCGCCCTTCAAACGTGTGATCGTTCAAAAAGCTAAACTCATCGGCGTGTTGGATTTTAGAAATAAACGATTTGGTGATCGGATGCTGCGGATGAAAGAAAATCTCATCCGTTTCATTTTCTTCCACAAAAACGCCATCTGCCATGACGGCAATGCGGTCACAAATCTCTTTTGCCACTTCCATTTGATGCGTAATCATGATGATCGTGGTTCCGAAGGTTTGCGAAACCTCGCGCAGCAGATTCAAAATCGACTCCGTATTTTGAGGATCCAACGCCGAAGTTCCTTCATCGGAAAGAAGAATGCGCGGCTGCATCGCCATCGCCCGGGCAATGGCCACGCGCTGCTTTTGACCGCCGGATAATTCGGAAGGATAGGCGTTTCCTCGATCCTCCAGCCCGATAAATGTGAGCAGCTCATC
>JAEXBN010000002.1 GCA_023394045.1 Bacillota bacterium
CCAAATCTGCTCCATAGTCCTCTCGCCAAGAAGGACATCGTAGATGCTCCCACTTAAAGTCGTTTTATCAATCCCAAAGCCAGACGTCGCGTTTCCCTGCGGATCCATATCGACAACGAGAACTTTCTTCTTTCGTAAACCTGTATATGCCAAAGCCGCTGCCAAATTGACGACTGTTGTCGTCTTTCCAACCCCGCCTTTTTGATTATACACGCTGATTATTTTGCCCATGCTTCCTCCTTCTGCTTGAGCATCAATATCGCCCGATCCAAAGCCTGATTTCGGACAATTCTTCGAATCATCATTCGGCTTCCCTGCAAATGAAGAGGGTACACGGCAACATTTCCATGATAAAGCACTCCAACATAAGCAAGCCCTACATTTTCGCCTTCCGGACCAGCATATCCTGTCGTGGATAAACATAGATCCGCCTGGGTTTTATCGTGTAACTTCTGAACCATGGAGGCGCAGACTTCCCGGCTCACTGCAGTGTGAGCTTCGATACATTCTTGCGGAACGCCCAAAAGGCGATGCTTTGTCTCATCACTATACGTAACAAAGGATTGAGAAAACACTCTTGACGCTCCCGGCGCGTCCACAATAGCGGACGCCAGCATCCCGCCTGTAATGCTTTCAGCTGTAGAAATGGTCTCCTGACGCTCACTTAACATCCGAATGAGCGCCTCTGAACGGCTTTCATCTCCCACAGCAACAATATATTCGCCAATCTTTGCTTTCAAATGTTGCAACGCATCCTGAATCATCTGTTGTGATCTTTGATCGTTTTCCGCTTTCGCCGTGATTCGAAGCAGCGCTCCATCCGGACGCACATAGGGGGCAAAGGTAGGATTGATTCCGTTTTGAATTTCCTCTTTTAATAACTCATTTAATTGATATTCGCCAATCACCCCCACCTTGACTTCCAAGGAAGAAATAGCACTTGTGGAATGTTGCTCCAGAATGGGCCTCAAATATCGATCCGCCATGGGACGCATTTCTCCCGGCGGACCGGGAAGGATAACAATAAAACGCTGCTTCCCATTCTGATTAAAAGGAATCCACGCACCGGATGCCGTCCCCACATGGTTTTCCAATATTGTTGATCCGATTGGAAATGTATAAACGATGGTATTATCTATTCTTGCTTTTTCTGTATGAAACCACCGATCAACGACATCTTTATTGAATGCATTGGTTTCTGTCTCCGTTCCCAAAAATTCAATAACACATCGTTTGGTAATATCATCATCCGTAGATCCCAACCCGCCGGTCAAAATAATAATGTCTGCCCGACGAGATGCTTGTTCCAGCTCTTCTAACAGTCTGACTCTATTATCTCCAACCACGGACGTATGAAACAGATCAAACCCTAGGGACGCGCATAATTGCGACAGATACTGCACATTTGTGTTCAAAATATCTCCCAGAAGAATCTCCGTTCCAACCGAAATACATTCAACAATCATAGGCACCTCTACTTCAATGTTTCACGTGAAACATGATGTTCCTTCAAATTATAGCAACTCAAAAAGAACTCCTACAACCCCGTTTTTGATTTTGGAACACAAAAGGTTTCATGTGAAACATCCATGAGACACAAAGCGTTCCGTTTCATTAAATATTCTAAAGTCTTCCATCTTCGTTCTGTAAATGGCTTATATGTTGATTTTGTCTCGCTTTATTGGCTTTTATGACGATTCAAACCGTCCCTCCTCACAACACTCTAAGCGCCATTCCTTAAATTTTCCCTGTAATTCAAGCGCGTAAATCTGCATCCATTAGAAGACCCGGTAAGACCATGCTCAAAGCTGCACAATGAAGCTTTTTTGCCCTAAAGCACATCCCGTTTCCAACACATAGAATATTTAGATGCTCACAGATTCAGCGTCAAAACTTCCATCGACCTTTGAATGAACTCTGCTTCTACGTTAATGGATGCAAGGATTATAGATGGTAGTGCAAAACTCTAACCGATTCAGCTAATATTACAGACGATGAGTGTTTCACGTGAAACATTTGATAGCCCACGAAGATAAAAGCGAATGAATGTTTCACGTGAAACATTCATTCGCTTTTCAAAGAAGATGATTGAAATCAACAATCACAAACAGCCTGCTAAAAATGTACTGCCTATTAAAACAAAAAGACCAAAGGTGCCAATCAAGAGCCGCTCCTACGATAACGATAGCGGAATAGGAAAGTACTCCTCATTATTCTGCGTTCGGTCTGATCGACAAAATAAAAGGGTTGCCCGCTTTCAATAGAAACCAGCGTTTTGACTCTCGGTAATTACTCGATATGGCATCTCACAAATTCAGTCCGGAAGAGCCTGCAAATAATGAATCAGATCTTTATAGAATTCCGGTTCCACTTGGTATCTCTTGATGCTCTGATAAAGAGATTCTCCATCCAGAATCAAAATGGTCTGTCCTTCCTTAAATTTTCCTTGATTTGCCGATAAATCCTTCAAATCCACCACCGAAATCCGAAGATCGGATTGTATCGGTTTACCGAAGCCCGACATGTTCTTTTTCGCATCGTTGATGCGCTGATAAAAAGCCTCAATATCGTCTTTGCTCACCAGTGTTTTGATAAACTCTGGTTTCTCTCCGACAGTAATCACTAAACTGGTGTTTGATTTATATCGAAGGGGTGTGAATTGCAGCAAATATAGACCGACAATCAAAAATAAGACAATGGTAGAGATCACGACAAATCGCGTGGGATGGCGGTCTTTATGCACGAAGTGTCTTTTCATCGATGGATTTTTCATAAATACCTTCCTTCATGGCTGAATGGCGCTGCACAACTCCGGCGCTATTTTTGCTATTTTCATGGAATGACGCTGCGCAGCTCCAACGTTCCTTTTATTTAATGGAGCTTCGTCCTAGGAGAAGATCCAATGGGCGATTTTTTTGCTTTTCCCGCACGCCTCGGATAGGCTGAAGGCGTAGGACGCACTTTGCGTATCACTACATTGGTACGCATCAGATTGTCTTTTGTCCATTCAAAAACATCTTTTTGCTCCACACTCCCGCCCAGAAGTTCAATCGCGGGTAACGCCTCCATCATCTCCTGATCGGCATAGGGACCCTTCATCGCAAGAAAGATTCCGCCAACCCGGACGGCTGGAATCGCATATTCAGATAAGACATCGAGGGGAGCAACTGCGCGGGCAACTGCAATATCAAAGGACTCGCGCCACGCGAATGGAGCCGATGCCGAAGCAGAAAAAAGATCCTCAGCGCGTCCATGAATCACCTGAATATCTTGAAGACCGAGCTGATGGATGACCTCTTCGAGAAATCGGACTCTTTTCTGAAGGCTATCAATTAAAACAACAGAAAGATCTGGACAGATGATTTTTAACGGAATTCCAGGAAATCCTGCTCCCGTTCCAATATCTGCCAGCCGGCCTCTGAGAGGGAACGAAAGCGTATGGCACAGGGAAAGGGAGTCTAAAAAATGCCGTCGATTGATGGCGTCGTCTTCCGTAATATTGGTCAAATCCATCTTCTGATTCCATTCTTGAAGAAGCCGACGATAAAGATCAAATTGATGAATCTGATCCTTGTCCAGAGCAAAACCCAGATGAGCCGCTTCCTGCGCAAAATTATTCATGTGAATGTTCCTTTTCATGCCGGCGCTTCATCTCCAGATAAATCAGTAAAACATTGAGATCTGACGGAGAAACTCCGCTGATCCGGGAAGCCTGTCCAACCGTTTCTGGCTGAACCATATTCAGCTTCTGTGCTGCTTCTGCCTTCAATCCTTTCACCATTGTATAGTCCATTGAGGGGAGAGTGCGATGTTCCATTTTTTGAAACTGGGCAATCTGTGCGTTTTGCTTGGCGATGTAGCCTTCATATTTAATCTGCGTCTCCACTTCAAAACGGATTTGCGGATCAAGATCGGGACGATCCGAATCCAATTCCGACAACATCTGATCATTGAGTTCCGGACGTCGGATCAAATCCGCAAGTGTGATGCCGGAGGAAAGGGGCGCTGAATGGTGCTCTTCCAGCCATTGATTGGTAGATGGGGTGGGAGAAACCATCACATGGTGCAATCGTTCCATCTCTTCATCGATCTGATCCCATTTTTTCTTCATCATCGTATAGCGTTCATCACTCGCTAATCCAATTTCATGCCCAATCGGAGTTAAACGGCGATCTGCATTATCCTGTCTCAGACTCAAGCGATATTCTGCACGTGAGGTCATCATGCGGTAAGGCTCATTTGTTCCTTTTGTCGTCAGGTCATCGATTAAAACGCCAATATACGCCTCACTGCGATCTAAGACCACTGGATCTTTTTTCTGAATTTTACGCGCTGCATTGATGCCAGCCATCAGACCCTGAGCTGCTGCTTCCTCGTATCCTGAGCTTCCATTGATCTGCCCTGCAAAGTACAAACCGTTCACCGTCCGAGCTTCCAGCGTGCGTCTTAAGATACGCGCATCAATACAATCGTATTCAATGCCATAGGCAGATCGCATAAATTCAACATGTTCAAGTCCCTTCATTGTCCGATAGAGCTGGAGTTGAACCTCCTCCGGAAGTGTGGAGCTCGCCCCTTGAACATAAATTTCATCCGTATCGGCACCTTCTGGTTCAAGAAAGATCTGCTGATTGCGATCCGGAAAGCGCACAATTTTATCCTCGATCGACGGACAATAACGTGGTCCAATACCATGCTTTTCACCACTATACATAGGACTGCGATACAAATTCTCTTCAATGATCTCCTGTGTCTCTGGCGTCGAATAAATCAGATAACATGACATCTGTTTTGATGGGTCATAGTGTTTGTCCGCATTCAGAAATGAAAATGGAATGATGCGCGCATCTCCAGGCTGTTCAATCGTCTGTGAAAAATCAATGGAGCGGCGGTGAATGCGGGCAGGAGTTCCCGTCTTAAAGCGACGTAATTCAATGCCCTCAGTACGAAGAGAATCGCTTAAATAATTCGACGGGCGTAATCCATGCGGACCGGAGGAATAGCTGACTTCTCCCATCAAAATGGTTCCGTTCAAAAAAGTTCCCGTACAAAGAATCACTGCCTTGGCCGCATAAAAGGCTCCCTGCAACGTGGCGACGCCGCGCACTTCATGATTTTCAATACATAATTCTGTCACTTCCGCTTCGATCAGATGCAGATTTTCCTGTTTTTCCAACCGGCGCTTCATTTCTTCATGATAGCGGCGCTTATCGGCCTGAACACGAAGAGAATGAATCGCGGGTCCTTTAGATAAATTCAGCATGCGCGACTGAAGAAACGTCTCATCGATGACGGTTGCCATCTCTCCGCCCAGAGCATCAATTTCGCGAACCAAATGCCCCTTTCCTGTTCCTCCAACATTCGGATTACAAGGCATATCTCCAATCGAGTCCAGACTCATGGTCAATACAATCGTCTTCATGCCCAGCCTAGCACTCGCCAGCGCCGCTTCGCACCCGGCATGACCCGCACCGATCACCACAACATCGGCCTCTTCACGTTGGTATCTGCGTATCTCCATCATTTATCTCTTTCCGTTTACGACCAAACCGTTTATTTTCCCACGCAGAAACGCGAAAAAATCGTGTCGAGCACATCATCGCCAATACTCTGTCCCGTAATTTCACACAATTTCGCATAAGCGTCCCTAAAATCGACTTCAGCCGCATCCAGCGTCATCCCCAGACGCAATGCTTCAAGACCTGAAAATAAAGATCTTTCCGCCTTTTTTAGAAGATCGATATGCCGTATATTGGAGAGCACGGCGACATTCTCTTTTGGCTGCTCTTCAAAAAGCATGGATAAAATCGTCTCTTTCAAATCGCTGAGTCCTGTTCCTTCTTTTGCCGAAATCGAGACCCAAGGCATGGATGGAGTGCGTTCCATCCACCTTTTTTTCGCCTTCTTCATGGATAAGTTTAACGGAAGATCCTCTTTATTCAAAAGTACAATGGAAGTCTTTTGAGATGCTTGCCTCAGCAATTGCTCATCCTCTTCACTATAGTCTGCTGAACCGTCCAGAAGAATCAAAACAAGATCAGCATTTTCCAAGTGTTGGCGGCTAATATCCACGCCGATTGATTCCACAACATCACTGGTTTCCCGGATTCCCGCTGTATCAATCAGACGAAGAGCCATACCGCCCAACTGATAGCTTTCTTCAATCGCATCGCGCGTCGTTCCCGGAATATCCGTTACGATGGCTCTTTCCTGATCTAAAAAAGCATTGAGCAACGATGATTTTCCCACATTCGGTTTTCCAACAATCGCCGTTGCAACCCCTTCGCGAATCAGACGGCCATTTTTTGATTCTTTCAGCAATTGCCGCATCGAATCAAGAATGTGGTCACCATCCTGAAGCATGGGATCGAGAGGAAGATCTTCTTGGGCATCTTCTTGAAAATTGATGGCATATTCCATCTGGCTGAGAAGATCCAGCAACTCATGGCGTAGGGAACCCAGAGATCGGGATAGAACGCCGGAAAGCTGATCGACCGCTTGCTGTTGTGCCTGTTCGGTATCCGCATCAATAATATCAATCACCGCTTCAGCTTGGGTGAGATCGATGCGGCCATTCAGGAATGCCCGGCGCGTAAATTCTCCCGGTTCAGCCATACGAGCACCGGATGCCAAGGCTAATGCCAGAATACGAGAGACCGAGACGCGTCCGCCATGCGCATTGATCTCCGTAATATCCTCGGCAGTATAAGTATGCGGCCCTTTCATAAAAGACACGAGCACTTCATCAACGCGTTTCTGGCCATCCGTAATCCATCCGTAACGCAAACGACGGTTGAGGGAAGGCTCATAAGAGCGATGATCAACAGGTTCAAATAATTTTTCTGTAATGAAAAAGGCATCCGGTCCGCTCATGCGCACAATACCGATTCCCGCTTCACCCATTGAGGTTGAAATCGCAGCAATCGTATCTTCGCGTGCTCCCACCGGTTGTTGTCCATCTTCCTTCATCTTCATCCTTCTCTCATGATTCTATTGAAAACGGCTGAATCCGGCGTATTATCGCTGGATTCAGCCGTTGTTTGACGTTTGGGTCAGCTTCTCATCCTCAATTAGTATTTATAAAGAACCACAACTTTGCGATGCGGTTCACGCCCTTCTGAAATCGTCTCGATATGTTCAACATTTTGAAGCGTGGTATGAACAATCCGACGTTCAAAGGCATTCATAGGCTCCAGACTCACCTGCTTTTTATATCGAATGACTTTGTCCGCCGTGCGATGGGCAAGACGTTCAATATTTTGCATTCTTCTGGCACGATAGCCCCCGATATCCAGATAGATTCGAGTATGGCTGTGAAATGCGCGATGAATGGAAACCCCCAACAGATATTGAAGCGCATTAAGTGTCTCGGCACGCCGGCCAATTGCAATCCCCATATCCGTATCGGACATATTCACTAATTCCGCATAGAGATCCCCTTCTTCTGTGTGAACCTGAATCTCTGCGGAAATATGCATCAATTTCAACGTCTGCGACAGCCAGTCAAAAACGAAGTTCTCTTTTTCATCGTCACTGGCACCGGAAGAGAGCTCTTCTTTATCAAAGTCTGAAGATTCAGAAACAGAAGACGACAGTACAGAAAGATGATCTTCCTCCGTTTGTGCCGCATGAGAGGGCGGATCCAACACCGTCTCATCCGAATCCACCTTTTCCTGGTACATAGACGATGCCGTCTCGGATTCCCCAAGCTGCTGATGAATTAAATCCTGCAACGAAGGACGATGCTGAGACTCGCCCGGAAGATGAGTATCATCTTCCTCAAGATTAGCATCATGGGGTGAATTTTGAGAATCCGTGTCCTCATCCTGTTTTGTCACATTCGACGGCGCATTGACAAAAGCGGATACCGATGCATCCGATGCTCGTGGAATAGGCTGAACATCTTCCGTCACCTGCTCGTTTTGGACAGCATCAGAGGATACAGAAGAAAGATTCGGTTCCGACGGATGAATGTCATGATGAAGAATTTGTGCCTCATCATCCGATAATACCGCATCCTCAACGGAACTTTCTTTAGTATCTTCTTCAGTAGCTTCTTCAACAGTATCTTCTTCAACGCTCTCTTCAACACGTGGTTCAGAAGCCGATCCTTCAACGATCACCGGTTCATCAATCGATGTTTGAACGTTCGTTTCCTTTACAGCGTTCTGATCCAAATCATCGACCCGTCCAGGCTGTTCTTGGTCTGAGGGTGCCTGCTCTGAGGTTTCCGAGGGAGAAATCTCCTTTTGAGAATGTTTTTCCGCAGAGGAAAGAAGTCCTTCCTCTTCCAGAAGAGAACGAAATCCTGTTTCTTTCCGAGTGACACGAACGATGGCGTCCTTTCCTCCGAACATCCCCAAAAACCCGGGTTTCGCTTCTTCCATAATATCAATCGTCACATCATCAAGCGTCGCATCCAGCGCCTCCAATGCGGCATGAACGGCTTCATCAACCGTTTTTCCTGTTTTCACGACGGATCTCATACTCTTCTCCTTTCTGTCGGTTCATCGCCACGAGGCCGATTGATCAGAAAAATAATCCCGCGATAGATCAGTTCGACCAAGTTTCCGAATGACCAGTAGAGCAAAAGACCAGATGCCCACATGATAGACATGAAATAAAACACCACCGGCATCAAAAGCAATGTCGTATTCATACCGCTGCTCATGGCCTGCGTCTGCTGACGCTGCGGGCTGAAATATTGCAAAGCAAACTGTAAAACGGCATTCGCCAGCGGAAGACCAAACCAAGTCAACGGATCGGGTCCGACCAAATCTTTGACCCAGAAAAAGTTCTTTGCAATCGCATTAAACTGTTCTACAGAACCGAACAGATAGCGGCCTGGCTCACGAAGCACCTGGAACAGAGCAACGATGAGAACTAACTGAATCAAAGTAGGAAGACAGCTGGTGCATCCCGTCATCGAGACACCTTCCTCTTTGTAAAATTCCTGAATCTTCTGGTTTAGAATGCGTTCATCATAACCATACTTTTTGCGAATCTGATCTAACTTTGGCTGAATATCCTGCATCCGCGCACTGCTCTTCATCGTTTGCGCCATCAGCGGAATAGTGATTAATTTGGACACAATGGCCATCAGTAAAATAGTGATCGCAAAATACGAAAGATGCGCCGGCTCGGCGAACATCCCGGAAATGGTTTGATAGAAAAAGCGCATCAACCAACCGAAAAGATCACTGATTGGTGAAAAAATCCCCAAATTGAACCTCAATTTCTCTGGTTTGCAAATTCATCGAGTTCGCATCCATTCGGATTGTCACGCAAAGGAGAAAAGTTCTCTCAAGGAAGAAGAGGGTCTTCACCGCCCTTGCTGAATGGATTACATCGGAGAATTCGCCACAGGGTTAACATGAACGCCGTTGAAAAACGAAAACGTTGGAAAGCCTGCAAAGCATATTGGGAACACGTCGGATGATAGCGGCACTTTCCCCACCCCAGAAGGGGAGAAAGAACAGTCTGATAAAATCGAATGAGTCGCTGTGCAACAAAATTCATGATTTTTTCTTCTTCATCGGTGTCGATGCTTTGTCCGCTTTACGCCGCTCCCATTGTTTCAGACAATGAAACAACGAACGTTCAAGCGTCGCATAATCATATTCTTTCGCATGTTCTCGCGGAAGAATGACATAGTCATAGCCAACGGGAAAAAGATCCTGATGAAGGCGCACCATTTCACGTAAACGTCGTTTCATCCGATTGCGTTCGTGGGCTTTGCCAAATTTTTTAGATAAAGAAAAACCGTAATGATTCTTCTTTGAACCGTTGCGCAGTCCGATCAATTTGAAATCGCGATTATACGCGGCAATCCCCCGGCGATAAACGCGACGAAATGATTCATTCTTACGCAGACGAATGGCTCGTTCCATCTTTTTCCTCTTTCCACATGGCGACGAAAGCCGGCCTGCTGATTTCTACAAGCGGATCTCTACAAGAAAAAAAGCAGGCCCTGTGATCGGACCTACGCGGAAAGTCTCTTACGCCCTTTCAGCCGTCTTGCTTTCAAAACGCGACGTCCTGTTTTTGTTGCCATACGTGCACGGAATCCATGATCTTTTTTTCTTTTGTGCTGATTTGGCTGGAATGTTCTTTTCATTTCCTCCTCCTTTCTCTCCATCCCGATGTCGCCCACCATTCAGGAGTATCTATGTAATTATATTGGGCGCTGTGAAGAGTGTCAAGAAATGGCGTAAATATGCTATAATTCAGAAGTATGTATCGGTGAAAGACGTGACCCTCTGATGAAATTTTCCACAAATGTGCATAACTTGTGGAAAATTCAAAACGTCCTTTCCGATTTTCGTTGATTTTCATCGTTTGCCCCGTCGGTATGACCGGTGGATAAATGATTGAAGAGAAACGGTGGTGGAAAAGTGGATGATCTGAAGAAAAACGCAGAAATAGACTGAGTGAGCTGATCTTCATACCCCTACTTTTGTGGATCATGTGGTGGAAAATATGGCCGGAGGAACAATGAACGATTTGACAATGATATGGGATGAAGTTCTCACCATGCTGGATCTTGAATTAAATCCCATTCAGTTAAAAACATGGATCCAGCCTCTGGTTCCCATTTCATTGACCAAAGGGGTTCTTCTGTTGGATTGCACCAGCCATTTTATTCATTCCATGGTGGAAAAAAAATATGAGGCATCCATTCGTGAAGCCATCACTTTTATCTGTGAACAACCCATCATCATAGAATTGATTGATCCAAGCATGGATGATTATGAGCAAAAAATTCAACCATTTCCTTCCACTGCTGCTGATTCTGCGATGCAAAATGTGGATACTGTTCCTGATTCAAAGATGAAAACAGAGGAAGATCCTCAGATGATCTCGCAAAAATTGCAGGAGAAAAAAGAACTCCTGTTGCAGCAGCGGCGGCATAATGGATACATGACGCTGAACCCCAAATACACGATGGAGAGTTTCGTGCGCGGGGCGAGCAATGATTTCGCTTATGCGACGGCAAAAGCGGTGATTCGTGATCCGGGGCATATTTATAATCCCTTGTTTATTTATGGTTTGTCCGGATTGGGCAAAACCCACCTGATGCAGGCGATTGCACATGAATTGCTGCAGATTGATCCGACGAAAACCGTTCTCTATATTACCAGTGAGAATTTCATGAATGAGATGATCGGAGTGATTGAAAACGGGACGAATGCGGAGAAAGAAAATTTCCGCCACAAATACCGCTCCATCGATATGCTTTTAATCGATGATATTCAATTTATCGCCGGGAAAAAAGCAACGATGGAAGAAGTGTTTCATACCTTTAATGATCTAAAAGAGGCTGGAAAGCAGATTGTCCTCTCGGCGGATAAACCTCCCAAGGAGCTCAAAAATCTGGAAGATCGTCTGGTCACTCGATTTGAAGGCGGTATGACCGTCGATATTCAGCAGCCGGATTTTGAGACACGCGTCGCAATTCTTCAGCATAAAATGAAAGGGGAATCCGTCAGCCTTCCGCAGTACATTATTGAATTTATTGCGGATCATATCACAGCAAACATTCGTGAATTGGAGGGAGCGCTCCTCCGTGTTCTGGCGTATTTTCGTTTCAAGGAAGGGGATGGACACACGCTTTCAAAAGAAGAAGAGCTGGCCATTGCACGGGAAGCCTTGCGCATTGAAGAACAAAAGTCGACAGAGCTGTCAACGCAGGAGATTATTCGTCGTGTTTCAGAATATTACAACTTGAAAAGCGGCGATTTGCAGTCTAAATCCCGCCAAGGCGCCATCGTTCTTCCGCGACAAATCGCGATGTATCTCTGCAGGGAATTGACCAATGAATCGCTGGTGACCATTGGAGCTGCATTTGGCCGGGATCATACCACGGTGATGCACGCAGTAGATAAAATTCGATCATGTCTGGAAAAAGATGAGTCGATAAAAGCAGATGTTGAAGCGTTGCGGACACAACTGACCCATGTGTGAATTATCGTGGATGAATGAAGGAATGATGAAGAGATATCCACAAGACTTATCCCACATCAAATGGACGTAAAGGGAAACAGGAAATCACTTATCCACGGTTTCCACCATCCCTACTGCTATTGCTGCTAATGAATATTACTATGATAAAGGAGGCGCCATGAAAATCCGTGTGATGCCACAGGAGCTCGTTCGACACATTTCACAAGTACAGCGTGCGATTTCATCGCGAACGACGATGCAAATTTTGGAGTGCATCCGTTTTGAAGCAAAAGAGGGAAAACTTGTTCTCATGGGAACGGATTTGGAATTATCCATCCAAACATCCATGCCCTGTCAGGTCATCGAAGAAGGCGTTGTGGTGATTCCCTCTTCCATGATTGGAAATATTTTCCGAAAATTGCCGCCAGCAGCAGCCACATTGGAAGAGACAAATGGCATCGTCGTCATTGAATGTCTGGACAGCCATTTTACTCTTCAAGTCCCCGGAGCCGGTGAGTATCCGGATCTTCCGGAAATGAAACGGGAAAAAGCGACAAACATATCGAATGATGTGTTGATTCGTGCGATTTCGGAGACGGAATTTGCGACCTCTCTTGATGAATCCAAGGTGGCTTTGACGGGAATTTATTATGAACGCCGCGCGGAATCGGCGCGTCTTGTGACCTTGGATGGGTATCGGATGGCACTCCGCAATCTTCCTCTTGCCGAGGATCAGGAGGCGTTTGAGGAGTCCATGATCGTTCCGAAGCGCGCCATGATGGAATTGTCTCGCATCCTGGATAATGACGGCATGACGACGATTTGTGCCTTCAAGAATCATATTCTGTTTGAAAGCGGATCCGTCCGGCTGTTTGCGCGTCTGATCGATAAGTCGTTCATCAGTTATGAAGAGATCATTTCTGAGGATTATTCCACCAAGGTGGTGATGGATCGTCAGGCGTTTCGTGATGCGGTGGAGCGCGCCTCTCTTCTCACGCAGGGCGAACGTGCGCACCTGATTCGCCTGAATTTTCAACCAAACGGACTGATGATTGAGTCCAATTCGGAAATCGGCCATGTCAATGAGTTTGTCAAAACAGAAATGTCCGGAGATGGATTGATGATCGCGTTCAATGCGACGTATCTTTTGGAGGGGGTTCGGGCGCTGTCCAGTGAGCAGATTACGCTTTATTTGAATGGAACGTTGAATCCGATGATTATTCGGCCGACAGAGGATGAATCATCCTATCTGTATCTGGTTCTTCCGGTTCGCGTTGCTGGCGAGTAAGGAAGAAATGATGGAAATTCTTCGGATTCATACACCATGGATTCGCTTGGATCAGGCGATGAAATTACTCTCTTGGGTTTCTTCTGGCGCTGAGGCAAAGATTCGGATTCAGGAGGGTGAGACCAAAGTGAATGGAGAAATTTGCTTGATGCGCGGGAAAAAATTAGCGGATGGGACGATCATCGGGTTTCAAGGGCGTGAAGCAAGGATTGTTGTCAAATCCTGACGCGCGTGGACGAAGGGAGGCTATGGTGCTGGAGCATCTTGCACTCATCAACTTCCGAAATTACGCATATGAACGGATTGATTTTTCTCCGGGCTGCAATGTGTTTTATGGAAAAAACGCGCAGGGAAAAACCAATCTCCTGGAAAGCATCTACATCACTGCGCGCGGGCATTCCTTTAAGTCGGTCACGGACAGGGAGCTGATTCGTTTTGGAGAGAGATCGGGATATATCCAGAGTGATCTTCGTGTCGGAATGAGATCTAAAAAAGTGGAATTCAAGTTTTCGCGCGTGGATCGCAAACGGGTTCGGATCAATGAAGTCGAAGTGGATCGGATAAAAGATTTAAGCGCACAGTTCGATGTGATTCTTTTTGCGCCGGAGCATCTTGAGTTGGTTCAGGGAGGACCCTCGGTTCGGCGGAAGTTCATGGATGATCTTCTTGAAGCCATCGAACCTCAAGCCGCATCGACGTTGAGAGATTTTTCCCGCCTGTTGACGCAGCGAAACACCTTGATTCGCCGAAAACCGCCGCAATGGAAAGAGCAACTCGAGATTTATGACCGCCAATTTTCTGATCTGTCTCTGAAAATCCGAAGGTGGAGAGAATCTTTGGTTTCCCGTTTGAATGCTCAAGCGAAAATTGCGCATGAGAGGATCAGCAATGGAAAAGAGAAGCTGCAAATTGGTTATGAAACCAATCTCAAACCGGATTCGGATGAAATTTTGAAGCAGTTGAGGGAATCAAGGGAGGAGGATATGGTGTCGGGACGAACAAAAATTGGTCCTCATGTCGATGATCTTGAGATTCTTTTGAACGATTATCCGGCTAAAAATTTTGCTTCTCAGGGACAATCCCGGTCGATTACGTTATCGTGTAAAATGGCGGAGTTATCCATTCGGGAAAAGGAACAGAAACATCAGCCTCTTTTGCTTCTGGATGACGTATTTTCTGAACTGGACGAGCGCCGGTCGGCGGATCTTCTGAAAAGCATCGGTGCGTATCAAAGTATTGTGACCACAAATCACGCGGATTTTTTGAAAAAGATGGCGCCACAATCGGCTTTTTTTGAGGTGCGTGAGGGAAGGGTTTATCGCCAATCCACTTGATCGATAAAAACATGAGCTTAAAGATTTCATGGTGAAATAGAGAAAGGATCAATATGGGGAATCAGCAGGAAGTGCATTACGGAGAAAGTAATATTCGTGTCCTTGAAGGATTGGAAGCCGTTCGTGTCCGTCCGGGCATGTATATTGGCTCCACAGATGAACGTGGTCTTCATCATCTGGTTTATGAAGTGGTCGATAATTCCGTCGATGAGGCGATGGCCGGTCGATGCGATACAATTCATATCACCCTTCAGAAAGATGGAGGATGCCGCGTCTGGGATAATGGTTCGGGCATTCCCGTGGAGACGCATCATCAGACAGGAAAATCAACGTTGGAGACGGTGCTGACGATTCTGCATGCCGGAGGAAAATTTGATTCGGAAGCCTATCAATTTTCAGGCGGTCTTCATGGTGTCGGCGTGTCCGTCGTGAATGCTTTATCAAATCGAATGATTGCAGAAGTTCGAAGAGATGGGAAGCGCTATCGGATGGAATTTTCCCGCGGAAAAACGGAACAATCTCTTGAAGTGATCGGTGAAGCGAACGATACAGGGACGGAGATTGTATTTTATCCGGATGATACGATTTTCGAGACGGTAACCTTCGATCATGACACACTGGAACGCCGGTTCCGTGAAATGGCGTTTTTGACGGCGGGAGTGACGTTTATTTTCACCGATGAACGCGATGAAGAAAAGCCGGAGCAAGTGTTTCACTACGAGGGCGGCATCAGCGAGTTTGTGCATTATCTGAATCGCAACAAAAATCCGCTTTTTTCGGATATTCCGCATTTTACCGGAATGCAGGATGATGTGGTCGTGGATATCGCTTTTCAATATACGGATAGCTACGCGGAAAATATTATTTCCTTTGCGAACAATATCGTGACCGGGGAAGGCGGGACGCACCTGACCGGATTCCGATCAGCTCTGACGAAAACGCTGAACGATTATGCAAGACAATATAATTTGCTGAAGGACAAGGAAGATAATCTTTCCGGAGAGGACGTTCGCGAAGGAATGACGGCGATCGTTTCGGTCAAGGTTTCCAATCCGCAGTTTGAGGGACAGACAAAAGCAAAATTGGGAAATTCGGAAGTGCGCGGTATCGTTGATTCTTTCCTGTCGCAGAATTTGTCCGCTTATTTGGAAGAAAATCCGAAGATGGCGAAAACGATCATTGAAAAATCAGTGGGCGCTCAACGGGCACGCGAAGCGGCTCGAAAGGCACGTGATTTGTCCCGGAATACGCGTTCGATTCTGGATAATACAACACTTCCGGGAAAATTAGCGGATTGTCAGGAGAAAGATATTCGGGTGAATGAAATTTTCCTCGTCGAGGGAGATTCCGCTGGCGGTTCGGCAAAAACCGGACGGGATAACCGAACACAGGCGATTCTTCCGTTGCGTGGGAAAATTTTGAACGTGGAAAAAGCCAGTGCGCACCATATTTTTTCCTATGAGGAAATTAAATCGATGGTGACGGCGTTTGGAACGGGGATTGGAGAGAATTTTGATCTGTCCAAACTTCGTTATGGAAAAATTATCATCATGACGGATGCGGATGTCGATGGGGCGCATATCCGAACATTGCTTTTGACCTTCTTTTTCCGCCAGATGCGTCCTCTGATCGATGAGGGACATGTTTATATTGCCCAGCCGCCGCTGTTCCGTGTGGTGCAGGGAAAAAAGGAACGCTATGTTTACGATGAAAAGGAGCTGACGAAGATTTTGAAGGATCTGCCCGAGGGATCCTATAAACTCAACCGCTATAAAGGTTTGGGCGAAATGAATGATGATCAGCTCTGGCACACCACCATGGATCCGGAAAATCGTGTGCTGCTTCAAGTTAAAATTGATCCGGAATCGACGTCTCTGGATGATACGTTTACGCTGTTGATGGGGGACAAAGTGGAACCGCGCCGCGAATTTATCATTCGCAATGCGGCCAAGGCAGAAAACATTGATACGATTGGATAAGTGAGGGAAACATGGCTGAAGATTTAACGAAAAGTAATATTCTGGATGCGGACCTCGAAGAAGAAATGCGCAGCTCCTATCTGGATTACTCGATGTCCGTCATCGTGGGGCGTGCGCTTCCGGATGTCCGCGACGGATTGAAACCGGTGCATCGGCGTATTTTGTACGGCATGTCGCTCTTAGGGCTGACACCGGATAAACCTTACCGTAAATCGGCTCGTTTGGTTGGTGATGTCATGGGTCGTTTCCATCCGCATGGCGATTCGGCGATCTATGATGCGGTGGTGCGTCTGGCACAGCCGTTTAATACACGCTATCCCTTGGCAGACGGCCAGGGAAATTATGGTTCCATCGATGGAGATGGTGCTGCAGCCATGCGTTATACCGAGGTTCGTATGACCCGGCTGGCACAGGAGATGCTTCGTGATCTGAACAAGAATACGGTGGATTTCCAACCGAACTTTGATGAGGAGGAACAGGAACCGGTGGTTCTTCCCTCGCGTTTTCCCAATTTGATCGTCAACGGATCCGCTGGAATTGCGGTCGGCATGGCGACCAACATGGCACCGCATAATTTGGGCGAAGCGATTGATGCGTGTATTGCCTATATGAAAAATCCGGATTTGACGACGGATGAACTCCTGGAGAAAATTCCGGGACCGGATTTTCCGACGGGTGCTCACATTATGGGAAAAAGCGGCATTCGTGAGGCCTATGAGACGGGTCGCGGACGTTTGAAGCTTCGTGCAGTGGCCCGTGTCGATGAAATTCGTGGGCGAAACCGCATTACGGTCACAGAAATCCCCTATCAGGTGAATAAGGCTAAGTTGATCGCCAAAATTGCAGAATTGGTGAAAGATAAGCGCATCGAAGGCATTTCGGATATTCGCGATGATACGAACCGCACCGGATTGCGGATTGTGATTGATCTGAAGCGCGATGCCATTCCAAAAGTGGTGTTGAATAATCTGTATAAATACACGCCGATGGAAACCACGTTCGGCATCATCAATCTGGCTCTGGTGGATGGAAAACCGCGCATTCTTCCGATGAAGGAACTGATCCGCTATTATGTGGAACACCAGGTGGAAGTGGTGACGCGCCGAACCCAGTTTGATCTGGAGAAAGCAGAAGCTCGGGCGCATATTGTTGAAGGTCTGCGCATTGCTTTGGATCATATTGACGAAATCATCAAGATCATTCGCCAAAGCTATGATGATGAAGAGATTAAAAAGACGTTTTATAAAAAATTTGGTTTGGATGATGCGCAGTCGCAAGCCATTTTGGATATGCGTCTGCGCCGTCTTTCCGGTTTGGAGCGCGAAAAGCTGGATGAAGAATATGCGGAACTGTTGAAAAAGATCGCATATTATAGAGAAATTCTCGGAAGCCGCACCGTGCTTTTGGGCGTCATCGAGAATGAATTAAAAGAAATTCGTGATAAATATTCCGATGCGCGCCGGACACATATCATGCCGGCCGTGGATGAGATCGACATTGAGGATTTGATTGAGCAGCAAGCGGTGGTGGTTTCGATGACCAAGCGCGGATACATCAAACGAACCCCAGCGGATCAGTATAAAGTGCAGAATCGAGGCGGAAAGGGCATCCGCGGGATGACGACAAAGGATGATGATTATGTGCAGCATCTTTATGTGGTTTCCACGCACGATGAGATTTTGTTCTTTACCAACCAGGGTCGTCTCTACACGCTGAATGCGTATGAGATTCCGGAAGGAAGCCGAACCGCGAGAGGACAGGCGATCGTCAATTTGCTTCAATTGGATCCGGAGGAGCACATTGAGGCGATGTTCCCGCGGAACGATGCGTTGGTCAAGGACAAGTATTTTGTGATGATGACGGAACGTGGTACATTGAAAAAGACCGAAACATCCAATTTTGAGAATGTCCGTTCCAACGGGATCCGTGCTATCACTTTAGCGGAAGGAGATCAGCTGGTTGCGGTGCGCATCGCCAAAGAAGATGATCAGGTGATGCTGGTGACGCATAAAGGGATGTCGATTCGCTTTAGTCTGGAAGAGGTTCGCGCGATTGGACGCAGCGGAATGGGTGTAAAGGGAATTTCACTCAATCCGGATGATTCGGTGATCGATATGGATGTGGTGGCAGATCATCCCTATCTGCTGGTGATGACTGAAAATGGATATGGCAAAAAGAGTCTGATTGAAAATTATACGGTTCAAAAACGCGGCGGAAAGGGTCTCCTGACGTATAAGCTGACGCGTAAAACGGGAAATGTCGTTGCAGGGATGCTCGTTGAGAAAGAAGATGAGGTTCTTCTGATGAGCCAGAATAATGATTTGATTCGTTTGGAAGTGAGTCATATCAACACACTTGGCCGAGCGACGCAGGGTGTGAAGCTCAAGGATGTGAAATCCGAAGAGGAACAGATTGTTGCGGTGGCGAAGTACATGGACGGAGTGGATCCGACCGGGGAATGAAAGGAAAAGACATGTCGTTTCAGATCATGATTGAATCCAATGAAACATTAGATATCGCGCTGGAAGGGGATTTGGATATCAATAGTGCAGCGGAATTAAAGACACGGGTTCTCGAAGCCTATGCGGCGCATCCGTCGGATGTGCGCTTTGATTTTACCGCGCTCAGCTATCTGGATTCCACGGGTCTTGGATCTCTGATTTCGATTTTGCACAATGTGCAGGCGCAGGATCATCGGATTACGATTGCGCACGCGCGTCCCAACGTCCGTAAGTTATTCACCATTACCGAGTTGGATCAGGATTTTATCATGGAGGATGCAGATGAAGACCGTTGAACTTTGTATTCCTTCGCAGCCGGAGTATGTGACGACCTTGCGGTTGGTGACGGCTTCGGTGGGACAGCATATGGGTTTTGATTTTGATGTCATCGAGGATCTTCGCATCTGCGTTTCAGAAGCGGTGAACTATCTGCTGGCTTCGAACGAACGCATTGCCGTTCATTTTGAAGAAGAAGAGGATCGGCTGGTCGTAGCGATTGATGCGAAAACGGATGAGACGGACATGGAAGGCGCAGAGTTGCATCACCAGATTATGGAATCGCTGATGGATACGGTGGAAGTCTCCGAGGAGCGAATTCTGCTGACGAAATATCGCGGATAAGGAGTGTCTATGGCACGGAAGAAGGACGCAGAGAACCGCACGGAGCAATTG